>DAOUIC010000295.1:0-2079 GCA_034428255.1 Anaerolineales bacterium | reverse complement strand
CCTGGCGTTCTGTCTTTGTGTGATCCTGTCGCTGTCCCTGGCCGCCTGTGTCGTGTCGCCAGTGGCGGTCCAGGTTGACGTGCGGCCCCTGCCGGCGCACTCTCCCTGCGGCGGCTCCTTTGTCGAGCACGAGCTGCCCCATGTTACGGGCACCGCCTTTGAACGGGTGACCTACTTCGCCAGCAACGGCGCGGGGCTGGCCATCGGCGATCTGGACAATGACGGCGACGAGGATTTCGTGCTCGCCAATCTCCTGGGCCCCAACCATATCTTCTGGAACCAGGGCGGCATGGAGTTCCGGCCGCAGGTGCTGTTCGACGGCAGCCTGCGCGCAGTGGCCTTGGTGGACGTGGACGGTGACACTTGGCTTGACATCACCGCAACCAGTCGCAGCGGCAGCGTGCTGGTGTGGCACAACGCCGGCGGCACGGGTGCCGAGCTTCCGTTCCAAACCGACCAGCGGCCCGCACGCCTGCCTGGCGTGGAGGGCTATGCCTACTCCCTGCAGTGGGCGGATTTGGACCGGGACGGTGATCTGGACCTCGTCACCGGTTCCTACGACGCCTCCATGGAGAAGCAAATCGGCCGCCGGGCACTGGACGCCAGCAACCTGGGCGGGGTGTTCGTCTACATGCAGGCCGACGACGGGCACTTTGAGGCCGAGCGGCTCGCCTCCCAGGCCCAGGCGCTGGCCCTGCACCTGCTGGACACGGACGGTGACGGCCTGCTTGACATCCTGGTCGGCAACGATTTCGACACGCAGGACCTTCTCCTGCTGGCCACCGCCGATGGTCGCTGGCAGTCGGCCGCACCCTTTGCCAGGACCACGTTCAGCACGATGAGCTTCGATGCGGACGACATCGACAATGACGGCTCGCTGGAACTTTTTGCCGCGGACATGCATCCCTACTCCGATGAGGCGGGGATCATGCGCCAATGGGAGCCGGTTCTGCAGACGATGCCGCCGCCCGATCCCGCCCACGCGCCCCAGGCGATGGCCAACGTCCTGCAAACCCGGTCCGGCGACGGCGGTTGGGTCGACCGGGCCCCGGAATGGGGCATTCCCTACAGCGGCTGGAGCTGGTCGGCCCAGTTCGGCGATCTGGATCAGGACGGCTTCCTGGATTTGTACATCGTCAACGGCATGACCGCCCAGGAACTGTTTTCCCACCTGCCCAACGACGAGTTGGTTGAGGAAAACCAGGCCTACCGCAACGAGGCCGGCCGTCGCTTCGTGCCGGAGCCGACCTGGAACCTGAACAGCACAGCCGGCGGCCGCGGCATGGGGCTGGCCGACCTGGACGGTGACGGAGACCTGGATGTGCTGATCAACAACCTGCGATCCCCGGCCCGCATTTTCGAGAACCAGTTGTGCTCCGGGCAGTCCCTGGTTGTCCACTTGAGCCAGGCCGGGACGGGCAACACTCGCGCACTGGGTGCCGAGGTGCGCCTGCAGACCTCCACGGGCGTCTACCGGCGGCAGGTGCAGGCTGCCAGCGGGTATCTGTCCGGCCGCAGTCCCGCGCTGTACTTCGGCCTGCCCGAGGACAGTGAAATCCTGGTGTTGGAAGTTCGTTGGCCGGATGGCACCGCGTCCCTGATCGGCGGTCAGTCCCTTCAGCCGAACAGCCGGGTGGCAGTTTCCCGCTGACGCGCCGTCGCCCGCCGGGCCTGGGTCATTCCAATCTTTTGGGGATTATATCGAGGAGTTGACACTCCCGACCCAACCGGGCTTGTGGCCCACCCGCAGGCTTTCGCCTGCCTTGTTCACGGGTCTCCGAGGTCGGTTTGTCCAGTGCTGCGGGCAGTGGACAGTGACCGAACGCCTCTCGCCGTGCAGCTCCCGCGGTCCCACCGGGCGGTCGGGCGACGGTTTCTTCAACCGCACAAGGGTGAAATCCCGACATGGAGAGTGTAGCACGGGATGTGCGGCACACCTGTCAACTCCTCGATATAATTTCCAATCTTTTCCAAACTTGTTGTGGCCCCAGGCCAGCAACAGGTTTTCGTACTTTGTGCCCCAGTCGACAATGGGTAGACCGTCTGGGTTCTTCAGCTGGCATCCCATCCAGGGCTGTC
>DAOUIC010000294.1:0-2282 GCA_034428255.1 Anaerolineales bacterium | reverse complement strand
CGCGGAATTGTCCGTGCACGTGACTCCCAGGCCCACTACCGGCGGCAGGGCCGTAGTGACCACGACAATGTCATCGGGGGGATCCTCGTCATTGGGAGGATCCCCGTTGTTGTCCCCGTTGTTGTCCCCGTTGTTGTCCCCGTTGTTGCCCCCGTTGTTGCCCCCGGAGGTGTCCCCGGAGGTGTCTCCGGGAATGGAATCCAGATAGGCGCTGTTAAGGATGGCCAGGGCGGTAATGCGGTAATAGTAGGTCGTGCTGGGGTCGAGACCGGTCACGATTTGGGTGGTCGCAGTCTTGGCCGGCGTCGCCACCTCCGCGGCATCGGGACAGTCGACATCGGCCGAACTGCAACTCTCGATCTTGTACTTGTCCAGTCCTGTCGTCGACTCCGGCGCGTCCCACTGCAGCGTTACGGCGGTACTGGTGACGCCTGCAACCTGGAAGTTGTCCACCACCAGCCGCCTCTTCGTTGTGGTTGCAGTGATGATCGCGGAGGCTGCGGTATCCGAGCAGGTGGCACTGCTTGGGTTGGCCAGGGCCGTAATGCGGAAGAAGTACGAGGTGTGGGGATCAAGATCCGTCAGGGTGTGCGAGGTCACCGACCGGGACGGGGTCGCCACCTCGGTGGCATCGGGGCAGTCGGCATCGGCCGAACTGCAACTCTCAATCCTGTACCCGTATAGGCTTGAGGGCCCGGGCGCATCCCATGTCACCTTGATGCTCGAGTCGGTGACGCTGTCGTCCCCGCTGTCTATCTGGAATCCCTGCACGGTTGCCGGGCATGGTAACGGAGTTGGCCGCGGCGTGGGGGTGGCGGTGGGAGAGGCGCGTTCCCGGCGGGGTCTGGGGGTGGGGTTGGACACACTGCAGTCGTCGCCGTGGTCAGTGTTGTGTGCCGACATCCCGTTTTGGCAGTGCTTGTGACAGGTGTCCGGTTCATGGAAGTGGTAGCCGCCACTGCAGCTGTTGGCCGTCGCCGAGTCCGTGCCCAACGACCAGATCAGGACGGTCAGCAGGAGGAGGGCCGCGCCGGCGGCGACAACAATTAAACCCGGTTTCGTGTGGAGTCTCATGGTTCGGTCTATCTCGCAGGGGTGTGACGGGAACCGGACGGGGAGGGAATCCGACTGGATTCCCCCTGACACTCAAAGTTTACACGTACCGCGCACCGAATGACAACCGCCCTTGAAATCCGAATAAACTTCTGACATCCCGCACTTTATCCCGATCCTGGTTCCTTGCATGTCGATGGACAAATTGCCAATCCGTACGTCCGAGACCCGTCTCCCACCGAGCAAGTCGGGTTTGGCCGTACAACGGTCTCTTCACCCGCCCAGGGAACACGCGGTGCCATGTCCGGCAGCTAACGCTCCGGACATGGCAGGATATGTGCACCGGATTGTCCCCCTCCACCGGCCGAACGAGAACTCAACCTCCCAGCCCCTGACGGCCACTGCCGGGGCCCGGCACAAACCAACCGCGCTTTCCTCGCGGTTGGGATGCCCTTGACCCAAAAACAATGCAGAGACACCGGAGTCCGGGTGGGCCCCAATAGGTTCCAGTTCCGTGCGCACCTATAATCCCGTGATTTGCTTCGTGTTCCCCGCAATCCTCCGCCAATAGACCATCGCCTCCACTTGGGGTGACTGTGTCGCCAACCTCCGTCCATGCATCGCTCCCAGGCGCTCCGCCGCGGCCTCATGATGGCCATCGCCATTGCTGTGGCAGTGGGCGCGGCCCTGATTCAGTTCCGCGTTATTGAGATGGGTCGGGAATCCGGTTCGGATCGATGGCAGGCATCCCAGGACAATGGCCGCGCAGGACACACACCGGCGATTCAAGGTCCGCTGTCGGGGTTTTCAGTCGCAGTCCTCGTGGGCCACTGGTCGGAACCGGATGCGGTGCAGGACATTGGCGCCGTTTGCGAAACCGCGGGCAGGGTAACCCACACGGAACTGCAGGCCAACCAGGGAGTGGCGGACATTGTCATCCCGCGCCTGGAGGAGCTGGGAGCCCGGGTCACGCGCCTGTACGAACGGGATGCACGCCTGAACGGATTGTCCGTCAACCTTGCCCTGAGCCTGCATGCCGATTCCTGCATCGACGCAACCGGGTACAAGGCAGCCAATCTGTCAACATCCCTGACCCGGGAGGCGGAGGAGGACTTTATCGCCTGCCTGCGGCATTGGTACGAGCATCACACGGGCCTGCCCTGGCACGCCTACAGCATCACGCATGACATGACCGAATACCACATGCACGCCAAAGTGGCGGGCCACAC
>DAOUIC010000293.1:0-11165 GCA_034428255.1 Anaerolineales bacterium | reverse complement strand
CCTTCCACCTGCCGCGTTCGCAGGTTCTCCACCAGTTCCAGGTTGAGCCGGGTGTACTCGTCCAACAGCATGAACCCCGAAGTTTCGTAGGTCTGGACCCGGTTCAGGTGTTCTGCGATGGCGGGCTGGTACTCCCCGACATAATGGAACAGGGCGCTGACCGCGGCGACTGCCTGTGGCTTGTTTGTCAGTCCGAAGCCGTCCAGCCGGGCGATGCGGCAGTGTTCCAGCACGCGCCGCGTGGCGCCCGGTTCCGCCCAAATCCAGGGTTCCAGCTCGGACACGGATGCATCCAGGCGATCCAAGGCCGGTGCCAGGGTCGGGACCCGGTCCGTTATGGCGGTGGGCAGCAGCACTTCGCTGGGTTCCAGCCGGATTAGTTCGTCGATGACGCGGGCGCACAGTTCGTCGGGATGGCTGTCCTGCAACTGGGTTGCCTGACAGGAGCCTTCCGTCACGTCGCTTGCCGCGATGCCCGCGCTCAGCCGATCCGGCGCGAAGTGGACGGCCGCCAGGCGGTTGCTGCGCGCGGTCAGGAGATCCGGCGCGGTCAGCGTGCCGCGCGTGAGGACCTGGGTGATCTTCCGGTCCACGAGACCCTGGCCCGGTTCGCTCACCTGCTCGGCGATGGCGACCTTGATCCCGCTGTCCATGAGCTTGGCCAGGTAGGAGTCGACCGAGTGGTACGGCACTCCCGCCAGCGGCACCCTCTGGTTCCCGCCCACCGGACGCGAGGTCAACGCGACCTCGCAGACGTCCGCCAGCACCTGGGCATCCTCGTCGAACGTCTCGTAGAAGTCGCCCAGGCGGAACAGCAGCAACGTGTCCGGGTACTGCTGCTTCAGTTCCAGGTACTGAGCCCGCATCGGGGTGGTCATGTGGCCAACCGATGTCCCGAGGCCGGGTTCACGGCGTTCATACGCGGGCTTCGTTCAGGATGTCCACAAGCTCCAGCCATCCGCACTGGCTGAACTCAAGCAGGTTGTAGGCCGGAATCGGCCGGGACTGCGGCATGTAGACCGGTAGGTCCAGGCTTTCGGGCGGCGCATCCGCGGCGTCCTCCGGCATCACAATCATTTCGGGGGTGTTGCGCTGCAGGTCCAGGATGCCGTTGATTGCATCCAGCAGTTCCGTCAGCACCACCATCCCGGCGTCGGTGTGCGCCACGGGCAGCAGGTTCAGCTGGAACTGAATCTTGCGCATGAAGTCGAACAGATCCCGGTACGGATTGCCGAGATCGTCCGGATTGAACCGGGCCCGCAGGTAGGCGGCCTCCACGGTGCGTTCGCGGTTCAGCAGTTGGCGGGACCGATCAACGAACTGGCTGCACAGGAAGTGCAACTGCGAAATCCGGGAGGATACGAAGCCATGGCGTGTGGCCGGTGCGCTTCCGTGTGCCTGAAGCTGCCGGAGCAGTTCCAGGCCGGAGCGGGGGGCCTGGTCCGCGGTGGCCAGCCACCGGAGCAGGATGTCGGCCAGTTCCCCCTTTGGCCAGCTGGTCGTCACCTCCGCCTCCGTCCGCAACTGGAAGGCGGTTTCCGCGGCGTGGGGCAGGCACTGGTCGGCCACCAGCAACTGGAGCCCCTGGCGCCCGCCCGGCCGCGCATCCTTCAGGGCCGCGGCGATTTCCAGCGTGTTGAGAATGCCGGTCAGGACCGCGAAGTCCGGGCCGGACAGGTCGGACAGGGACCAGTTCGCGTGTCCGGGCAGTTCCGCCAGGACCGGTGCGGTTTCGGGAAACAGGGTGTGCAGTGGTTGACGAGCCTGATGCTGCGGCAGCAGGCACAGTGCAACTTGCTGTATGCCCGTGACCGCGCGGACGGACTCAAGCCAGCGGGTCAGCGTGATGGAATGCTGCAGGTAACCGTTAAGGCCGGCAAGGTGGGTTTGCGCTCCGGTCCGAACCTGCAGGGCCGGATGGCGGCCGTACCGGATGTCCAGGGCTGTGGCAACGGTCAGACCTTCGGGCAGCGGCTGGGCCAGCAGCGCGGCCAGGGTGCCGTGTCCGTGTTGGTGCAGCAGATCGGTTACGTCCTCCAGCTCCGCATGCCCGGGCAGGTGCAGAGCCGGCAATCCGGGACAGTAACAGCACAGGAGCCAGGGGCGGTCCCGGATGAAGGATCGGGTTTCGGTTGCCTCGTCGGCCATGCCAGTCAAGGCCGGGGCAGGTGGTATGAATCCCGTCGCCGCAGCCTGTATTTCTCCTTGGTCAGTCCAGGTGTGTCGCCTGATGTCTGAAGCAGTGTCGCATCACCGCGTCCTCGTCGATCTCCACACCCAGTCCGGGACCCTCGGGCACGTGCACGCGGCCGTCCGTGAACCGGAACGGATGGCGGGCCAGATCGTCCCGGAGCGGGTTCGGCGTCCGGTCGTATTCCATGACCGGTTCCTGCAGGAAGGGATGGGCCGTGCCCGACGTGGCCGCGGGCGGCGTGACGCTGGCCAGATGCAGCGAGGCGGCCACCATCACGGGCGATCCCCAGACATGGGGATGCACGCGCACACCGTGGGCTTCGGCCAGCTGGGTGACGCGGTGCTGCTCGGTGATGCCGCCCACGTTGCCGACATCCGGCTGCAGGATGTCCACCGCCTGCCGGCGCACGTAGTCCAGGCATTCGAACCGCGTGCGCAGGACCTCGCCGCCGGCGAGCGGCAGACCGGGCACCGCCTGCCGGATTCGCAGGTAGGCCTCGATGTCCTTGGCGTTGACCGGCTCCTCGAACCAGTGGATGGCCAGGTCCCTGAGGTCCCTGCCGATCCGGATGGCGCCCGCGGCGTCGTAGGCCTGGTTGGCGTCCACCATCAGGAACACGTCGGGTCCGACCAGGTCCCGGATGCCGGCCACCCGGTGCAGGTCGGCGGACAGCGACAGGCCTCCCACCTTGGTCTTCATGCCCAGGAAGCCCTGATCCAGGTAGCCGCGCACCTCGTCGTGGAGCCGGGTCCTGACGGCCGGGTCGCCTTCCGGCCGACCGTAGTAGAGGCCGGTGGCATAGACCAGGATCCGATCGCGCAGGGCGCCGCCCAGGAGGGCATGCACCGGCAGCCGGGAAGCCTTGCCGGCCAGATCCCAGCAGGCCGTGTCCAGGGCGCTGATGGCGCTGGCCCCGATGCCGCCGGTCAGGCCGCCGTTGTACAGGGCATGGAACTGCCGCTGCCAGAGCATGTTGCGGTCCATGGGATTCCCGCCCAGCACCCGTTGGGCCAGCACCTCGTGGATCAGGTGGGCGGTGCCCGCGGCACCGCACTCGCCCCACCCGGACAGGCCGCTGTCGGTGTCCAGCCGGACCAGGGTCAGGCTGCGCCGATCAATGAAGTCCTGGGACCAGCCGAAGGGCTCGTCGATGGCACAGCCGAGTTCGAAGGTGTGGACAGCCTCGATGCGCATGGGCCGGCACGCGCAGCCTTCAAATGTTCCGGATCTGGGCCAGATCGAACACCCGGCCGGTGATCGTGTCCATGATCAGGGTCCGGCATTCCGCAGCCCGGGAGAAATCGCCCACCGCCCCGTAGACGGCCAGCCAGTCGGCGGTACATCCTTCCGGCAGCATGGCCGCGACGGTCTCTGCGCTGCAGCCCGTGATCAGGCCCAGGCTGCGGCTCGCGAACTCGACGCACTCCGGCGTGAACTTGGGCGCCACCAGGATGCAGTCCTGCGGATCGACGATTCCGTTTTGCAGGATCTCCGCCAGCTGGACACAGGAACCCATGACCCGCTTGCTGCCTTGGCCGACACCCTTGAACAGGGGACGGCTGGCGCTCCTGACTGTGATCATGTTGGTCATGCCGGACTGGCCGATGACCGTGCCCGCGGTGATCACAACCCGGTCCCCTTCCTCTACGAGGCCGGATTCCAGGGCGCGGTCGATGGCATCCTGGATGACCTCGTCCGATGTGTCGTAATCCTCGGCCGGCAGGCTCTGGATGCCGTGGTGGACCGTCAGCATGCTGCGCACCCGGGGGTTGGGGGTGAGGGCGACGATCGGCACGGCCGGGCGGAAGCGGGACAGGTTCCTGGCCGTGCCGCCGGAGGCCGTGGGAGTCAGGATGGCGGAGGCGCCCACCGCATCCACCAGGTGGACCGTGGACCGGGCAACGGAGTCGGCAATGCCTTCCCCGGGATCGTCCGCATCGTTCTTGGATCGGAGCGGCGGGGTGGCGAACTCGTCCTCGACGGCCGTCACGATGGAGGCCATGGTGCGAATGACGTGCGCCGGGTCGCGGCCCATGGCGGTTTCGCCGGACAGCATGATGCAGTCCGTGCCGTCAATCACCGCGTTGGCCACGTCGCTGGCCTCGGCGCGGGACGGCCTCGGATTGTGAATCATCGATTCCAGCATCTGCGTGGCCGTGACCACCGGCATGCCCGCCAGGTTGCAGCGGCGGATCAGATCCTTCTGAATGAGCGGTACCCGTTCCGGACCGGTTTCGATGCCCAGATCGCCCCGGGCCACCATGATGCCGTCCGACAGTTCCATGATGTCGTCGATGGCCGTCACGGCGCCGGGCTTCTCGATCTTGGACATGACCGGGATCGGCATGGCCCCCGTAGGCAGCAGGCCGTACATCAAGCCCTTGACTTCGGACACGTTTTCGGGACCCTGCACAAAACTGAGCGCGATCCAGTCCGCCTCCTGCTGCACCGCGAATGCCAGGTCCACGCGGTCCTTGTCCGTCAGGGGAGAGACGGCGGCCCGATCGTTGAGCAGGTTGATGCCCTTGTTGTCCCTGAGCAGGCCGCCGTGGATAACCTCGGCCCGCATCACGGATCCGGCGATGTCGAGGACGGCCAGTTCCAGCAGCCCGTCGTCGATCACGAAGCGGTCGCCTTGGGCCACCATGCCAAAGAATTCCTCGGCCTGGATCGGAATCCGGCTTTCGGTCCCGGGCTCGCGGCTCAGGTCCAGGGTGATGGAGGCGCCTTCCTGCAAATCGACCCCGCCGGCCTGCATGACGCCGGTGCGCAGCTTGGGGCCCTGGAGGTCGGCCATGATGCCGACCGTGCGTCCCAACTGTTCCGCCAGGCTGCGCACAAGCCGGATCGTGCGGGCATGGGATGTATGGGTGCCGTGGCTCATGTTGACCCGCGCCACATCCATCCCGGACCGGATCATGTCGGCCAGGACAACCCGCCCCGAGGATGCCGGGCCGAGGGTGCAGACGATCTTGGTGTGGCGCACGCTCATAAGCGGGTTGGCGTCTGTCCGGCCCGTGGCTCAGCCGTCCAATTGTCCCAAATCGATTCGGTTGTCGGCCAGTAGTTCGCCGAAGTGGGCGGCCGTGTCGGCGATGCCCTGCGGCAGGGGCGTGTGCGGGACCGTGCCCAATATGGAACGCAGGCCCGATGCGTCCATGTCGTGCGGAAACGGGAGGGGGCTGTTGTCCGTCCACGACAGGTCGGCCGCCGGAAACTGGCGCCGCAGCTCGGTGACAAACTCCTGCACGGTGACGACATCGTTGCGCAGGTTGCAGGCCGCCGCGCCCCGATGGCCGCTGCGCGCGCACGCGATGAAGATCCGGGCGGTGTCGGCGGCCAGTTGCAGGGCCACCGGTCCGTCGAAGCGCAGCGTGTAGGGCCGTCCCGCCACCGCGGCCAGGATGGCCTTGGCGATGTCGGACGTCATGCCCTGATCGCGTGCCACCCCGTAGACAATGTAGGGTCGCAGGCCGACACTGGAAATACCGTACTCCTCCCAGTAGACGCGCAGCGTGCCCTCGTTGGCCTGCTTGTAGACACCGTACAGCGTGTCCGGAACGAGACGGGCGCTGTCCGGCACCGGACTCTCCGGATAGAGCTCCGGGACGCCGAAGACGGCCTGGGAACTGGCGTAGCTGAAGCCCCGGATTTGGTCGCCGGCCTCCTTGACCGCCTCGCAGATGTTGACCGTGCCCACCACGTTGACCATGGCGCCCAGGGTCGGGTTGGCGCGGCAGAACGGAACCTGCAGGCCGGCCAGATGGATGATGTGGGTGGTGCCCGATTCGGCCACCATGCGTACGACGGCGTCCCGGTCCGTGACGTCCAGCTGCCGGAATTCGACCGCGGCAAGCTCCTCCTCGCTCATGACCAGGGCCGGCCGCACCGGATCGTCGCTGAGGTCGGTGGCAACAACGCGCGCGCCGTCCTGCACCAGCGTGCGCAGCACCCAGGCGCCGATGCACCCGAAGGAGCCGGTGATCAGGAAGGTCTCGTCGGAATGCGGCATGGGGCTGGAAGCGGTAGGGGCGAAGCCGGTCCGGAGGGATGTGCGTCCGGCGCGCCGGTCAGACAAACGGCTGCAGATGCTTGATGAAGTGAGCGATCAGCAGTTCATTGTACTTGGCCGCGCCGGACCTGAGAGTCGCCATGAAGGGCGGGCGCAGCTCCGGGTCGTTGAGGACCGAGCCGAAGGTCACGTGCAGCACCTGCCGGGTGTGGAAGTCGTTGAGCACCGAAGGCAGGTCGCGGTCCGCCATGGTTCGCCACGGGTCCATGCGGTCGAGTTCGGCCGACACGTGGTAGGCCTGGCGATCCTCCGGGTACCGATCCACCGCGAAGGCCAGGATGCGGCGCATCAGGTCCGGGTCCAGGTGGCCAATCGTGCGCACGGCCTCCAGGTAGCTGGTGCCGGCGGTCTTGAGATGAATCAGGTCGCCGCCCAGTTCGGCGGCGATCGGGTAGATGCTGAACTTGTCCGAGCCGGAGTGCAGGCTCAGCTTGTACGGGCCGAAGTGCCGCGACACGGCGATGTGATCCGCCCAGGAGCGGGCGAACTCGTCCAGGTCCCCGATGAAGTCCACGCCCTTCTCGAACATCCCGGTGTAGCGGGGCGCCAGGCTGACCACCGGCACGTCCAGCCGCCGCAGTTCCGCGCCTATATATATGTGTTCCGTCAGCGATGTGATGGTGGCCGTCTCGTCGACGCTCATTTCGAGGTCGTAGGGCGTATTGCCGCACAGATCGGCCAGGTGGCGCGCCATCCGCACCGTGTGGGACAGCGAGGGCCCGTACTTGCCGGCGGCGCGCAGGACATCCTCTTCGCTCAGGGTCACCGACCGGTCGCCCAGGTCCAGGCTCAGCCCCGCCAGCCGCTCGCACAGGTCCGTCGGCGAACTGTCCAGGACGGCCCAGTCCAGGGCCGCAACCTTGTGCTGGACGGTGGCCATGTCGCAGGTGTTGGCCTCGTCGTCCACGCGGTCGCCCGGATCAATCGTGAAGAAGGTGAACCCGGCCGCATGGCAGACATCGATGTCCGCCGGTTCCTTGAGATGGTCCGCGTCGGCGCCGTAGCCGTGTTGCCAACCGCACTGCAGGACGCCCCACATGGCATCGTCGACGACTTCCTGCGGCGTGCGGCCGGTTCGGTCGTTTTCGCGGATGGACTGCTGGGCCAGGATGGGGAAGAGGGGATGGACCGTTTGGCCGTCCGCATCCGTGCGGGCGACGGCCTCGAAGGCGCCGATGTGCCCCGGCGTGGCAATGCCCAGCCGATCCCCGGTGCCCGCCGACTTCGCCAGTTGGCACGGCATGGGACTGAGCCACGCGAGTCTGGCCCTGAGGGCCGCGGCATTCGTGGGGTCGGCCTCGCCCAAGGTCAGTTGGCAGTCTCCGGCATCCGGTGCGGTCGCGGCCTGTGTCCGGCCCTGCAGGATCGGAGCGGAGCCCGGGGCATGGGCCTGTCCGGCCACCAGGTCCACCCCCCGACGCCCGACAAAGAACAGGTCGTCGCCGTCGATGGTGACCGAGGCGGCATGGATGTCGAGCGATGTCGCTTCGGCCAGCCAGGAATACAGGGCTTCGGTCGAGGCGGATGCGAATGTCATAGGGCACTCTCCGGCCGCTTGGGCGGCTTTGAAGCGAGGTGCGCACCGGCACCGTGCGGGCAGGCTGGTGATCAGACTCCCGAATAGGCCGAGAAGCCGCCGTCGACCGGGATTACGGTGCCCGTCACGAAGCGGCTGGCGTCGCCGGCCAGCCACACCGCGATGCCGGCCAGTTCGTCCGGCTCCCCGAATCTGCCCATCGGGGTGTGGTCGACGATCTGTTGGCCGCGGGCCGTCAGCGAGCCGTCCGGTTCCATGAGCAGGGCGCGGTTCTGTTCGCCCACGAAAAAGCCCGGCGCAATCGCGTTCACGCGGATGCCCGGTGCATGGTTGAGGGCCAGTTCCACGCTCAGCCACCGGGTGAAGTTGTCAATGGCCGCCTTGGCCGCGGCGTAGCCCATGACCCGGGTCAGCGGCTGCTGGGCCGCCATGGACGAGATGTTGATGATGGATCCCCGCCCCTGGCCGGCCATGGGTTCGGTGAACACCTGGGTGGGCAGGAGGGTGCCGGTCAGATTGAGCCCCACCACCTGATCAAAGGCCTCCCGCGACAGCCCGAAGAACGAAATGTCGCCGAAGACGGTGGCCTCGGGCACGTTGCCGCCGGCTGCGTTGACCAGGATGTCGACCGTGCCGCCCTGGTTCAACGTTTCCGCGCGGGCCCGGAGCAGCGAGTCGCGATCCAGAACATCGGCCGGGACCGCGAATGCGGATCCGCCTGCTCCCTCGATCTCCCCGGCCACCTCTGTGGCACGAGCGGCGCGGCGGCCCAGGATGCCCACGCGGGCTCCGGCTGCGGCCAAACCCCGGGCCATGGCTCCGCCCAGGACGCCGGTGCCGCCTGTTACGACGGCGGTCCTGCCTTCGAGGGAGAAGGGATTGGTCATGCCGACGTTCCGTTGAGATTGACCTGCCGCAAGCCATCCTGGCTGCCGGCCCAAACCTTGCCGGCGGCTTCCTGCAGAACCAGGCAGGGATCCTCGCCCTGCAACGATGTCCAGTTCAGGCCATCGGGGGAATGCCACAGGGTTTCGGCATCGCTCATCACAAAGCCGCCTCCGGCCAGGGCCGTCAGCGCGTTGATCTGTTCGGGGGTGTTGTCAAGGCGGCGGAAGCGGCGGCCCTGATCGTCCGAGAACCAAAGCCCGTCGGTTTCCGTGCCCGCCAGCACGATGTGGGTGGTGTGGAAGCGGCTGTCCACGGCGGCCACCTGGAACGCGCCCTCTGCGCCCTCGCAGCGCTTCCAGCCGCGCCCTGCGGCCGGCGAGCGGTAGAAGCCCTCGTCCGTGCCGGCGAAGGCCAGTCGCCAGCGGGGCCAGGCGTCCCGCGGCCAGGGCGGAGCCCAGCAAATGTGCAGGACGGCGAGGCTGCGCAGGCCGTAGTTGCACACGTAGAACCCCTCGCCGCGATTGGCGGAGCGCAGGATGCCCTTGTCCTCGGTGCCTGCGAGCACGATGTGGGAATCGGCCACGTCCGGCGCCGCGGCAATGGCCACCACCGGACTGTCCACGAAGTCCATCCAGGCGGCCTGCCAGGTCTGCCCGCCGTCCCGGCTGAAGGCAACCCCGTGCGGAGCGCCGCCCACCAGCACCCGGTCGTCCAGGCTGTCCGTGGCGTACAGATGGCTCTCCGGCTGGATGACTTCCGTCAGGTCCCCCTCGGCTCCCACGCTGAACATGCCTTGGGGACCGGCGGCGAAAAAGCCCGCGTGCGCCTCGGACAGGGAAAGAATGATGCTCATGGCAATGTTGTGGTCCGTTTTGGAATGGCTCCGGCGTCCCCGACGGACTATTCGTTGGGGGTAAAGGACTGTTCCGGTTCCTTGTGGTACACGATTGTGTCCGTGGTAATGGCCATGATGGCGTTGCTGACCGCGGTCTGCAGGACTCTGATCATGGTTTCCGCCACATCGAAGATGGAGTGTTCGAAGGCATCCACCACCTCCCCCTGCACGGCGTCGAACGTGGTGCGCGGCCCCGCGTCGAAGATGCGTTCGAGGTAGACCTTCGTGTTCTCCACGTATGCATTGCGCAGAATCTGCTCGAGCGGTGCCGGCAGGGAGCGCAGCAGGACCTGTTTACCGGTCCGCCATTCGGGGTTGGAGTCCAGGTCGACGCTGGCGCAGGCATGGGCATAGCTGGCTGCTGCACCGGGCAACACGCCCCCGCGTTGGGCCGTGGACAGCACGGTCACGGCCCGCTTGGTCAGTTCCGACAAGAGTTCCCGCTCAACCTTGGAATCCGCGCCGATCTTGATCTGGCCGACGCCGCCGGTCAGGGCCGAGACCCGCCGCACGGTCATGTCGTAGTCGTCGTGGTCCAGCGGTATCTCCGCCAGCTGGGCCTGCAGTTCCCGCACGCGTGCCTGGGTCTCGGGTCCGAACTGGTGGGCGGCCTGGACGTACATGCTGTCCCGGTCCACTTCGGAGCGGAACACGACGCCCAGGTCGTCCGCGGTGATGTCCTCGACCGGTTTGGCGATGTCGCTGCCCACAATTGTGGAACCGGTCAGCAGTTCCAGATCCAGGTAGGCCAGGCGTCGTTCCTCGCCGACAAACTTCATCTGCGCGGCGGAAATGGGGATCTTGCCCTGCTGCTTGGCCTTCGTGTCCTTCTTTTCCAGGGCGGACTCGTCGAAGTCGGCCATGTCGGGCGGCCGGTTGTTGGCCATCAGGATGCCGATGATCTGGTCGCTGAAGTGGTTGGCCAGGATGGTCAGGGATTCGGCCCCGGCCTGTTGGGCGGCCTGCAGGATGGCGATGATGTCCACCGGGTCCTCAAGCCGCTTGTCCACCAGGGCCATGCGGCCCGTGGGCATGACGGCCTTGCGGTTGGCCTTGTCGGTGTAGAAGTGCATTGACGCAATCTGCGCCTTGTAGTGGCCTCCGGGGTGGTAGTACTGCTGGAGGTAGGGGGCCACGAACTTGTGGACGTTGACATGGGCCTCGGGGCCCAGCATGTAGCTCATCTCGCCCAGGACCTGGGCCAGGTCCGGATCGTCGATGATGTTCATGGCGACATGGGACAGCTGGTCCTCGTCCTCCACGGGCTGGGCGCTTTGCTTCAGATAGGCAACCACATCCTCGGTGGCGGCCCGGATCCCGTTGGCCAGGACGATGGGGCTCTCGCCGGCGGCGATCAGGCGCTGGCTCTCGTCGAAGAGGGTTCGGGTCAGGATCGCGGCCACGGTGCCGCCGTCCCCGATTTCCTGGCCCACCTGCCAAATCATCCCGCGCATGAACATGGCGCCGACATCGGTGTCCGGGGCGCCCATTTCGATGATGCGACGGACGGCCGTCGAGGAATCGTTCAGCAGCTCCGTCTTTTGTCCGACGTTGGGTTGGTTGGCCACGACGCCGCCAA
>DAOUIC010000292.1:0-1711 GCA_034428255.1 Anaerolineales bacterium | reverse complement strand
TGGGCACCGCCGACGTGCCGTACGAACGCATGCTGATGCAGCTGGATTCCGTGCCCGGCGTCTCCGATCAGCCGGGACCCCAGTCCAAGGGGCACAAACTGGCCACGCTCTCCTACCGCAAAATCCAGGATCTCGAGTTTGATCCGCTGTTCCTGCGGTACATGCAACGGCCCCTGTTCAAGCACATCTGTGAACGGGCCTACGGCCTGGGCACACCGGTGGCCTCCTACCGGGCGATGTTCATGAACAAACCCGCCCATGAAGGCACCGACCTGGCCTGGCACCAGGATCGCTGGACTTCACTGGACCGCGACCCATTGATCACGATCTGGACGGCGCTGGATCCGGCCAGGGAAGACAACGGCTGCATGTGGGTCACGCCGGGGCGGCATAACAAACTGATCAATCCGTCCGACGGATCCGGGTTTCTTACCGCCGAACAGGCGGAAGCCCTGGCGGAGGAATTCGAGGTCGAACCGTTGACTCTGGAAGCGGGGGAGGCCCTGCTCCTCCACAATCATCTGCCACACCGTTCGGGGGTTAACAGCACCGACATTGCCCGGCGGGCCTTCAGCGTCTGTTACATGGATGCCGGTACCGTCTCCACCGAAAACAGGGACTATGCGTTGTTGTTTGGGCCCGGCGCCATGAACCCGGACGACCTGTAGGATGAGTTTTTTGGAGTTTCATTCGCAGGAACGTATTTGGCTCTTGAGGCAGGAAATTATAACTATTTGTGATAAATGACCTTCCTTCTGGTAGAACTCACTATCGGATCAAAGAAGTGAAACATGACGTGCAAGATGAATGCACTGGAAGCAACCACCGCCACATTCCCCAAGCATCTGGTGTCCTGTGCCCACAGGTACCTGGCCAACAACGAGCAACTCTTGGAAATGGCCCAACAAAACGGGCTGGCTCGGGGGCAGGCCAAGGACGTGGTTCTGACCACAGGGAACCGGATCTATTCCTGCGTCGGCATTGGTTCGGGGGCGTAACCTGCCAAGACATTCAATGGCAGGATGTGGATAACGTGCATGTCCGCCAGCGCATATTCAGCAGTAGTTTCACCTGTCACTTGGAAGACGGTAGCAAGATTGTGATGGGTTGCCTGCACCGCAAACAGGCAGTTGGTCTGTACCGCATATGTCAGCAGCGGGAAAGGATTGCCGGGAACGACGTCGAATTAGGGCTATGGAGGAGGACTATGCCAAGTCGGGCGGTATTCGCATGGAAATGCCATCAATGTCGCCACAGTCCTTGCCGGCTCCTAATGGACCGCCCTCTCCTGCCAATCCCAGGATACAGCTGGATGACCTGAAGCAGCTCTTTGAGGAAGGCTACCTGGACGAAGCCGAGTATCAGGCCAAGCGGGCTGAAATTATTGAGCGGATGTAACTCGTCGGGGTTATCAGAATTACAGAGTCCCGCGACCGCGGGGCATTCATCTTGACGTATAGTTCGAGGTCGTGTCAGAGACGACGGCGCACTGCCAGCATGCCGCTGATGAGCAACAGCCCGGCCGTCACCAGAGCACTGGCCAGCACGATGCCCATCGCCAAGGACAGGATGGTGCTGTCCTGCGTGGCGCCTTGGCTCAGTGTCCACTCGTACCAGCCCCAGCCCTGGGTCTGCTCGAACTCCAACCTGTAGGCACCCGGAGTCAAACCGGTCAATGGAAATTCCTTGTAGAAGTACTCCTGGTCGTTGC
>DAOUIC010000291.1:0-2397 GCA_034428255.1 Anaerolineales bacterium | reverse complement strand
ACATGAAATTTTTTCTGAGAGCCGGCCGGAACCGATACAAGCGCCCAGCCACCGCACGGACACCCTGATCAGTGAGCCTGAATGGGTTGGGTTCGCGAAGAGGATGGCCTGTTCCGACGCGCGTCAGGTCAACCAAGGCAATGCCACCGCTGGAAGCCCAAACCCCACCGTTGCTCGACTTTCATCCGGTCCCACGGCCTACACCTCTTCGAACAACCGCCGGACCTTGCCGGATCCGACCAGTTGTGAGAGGAGCCGGTAGTTGCCGATCTCGTACCGCACCCGACCGGCGACGATGGCCGGATGAATGCCAACCTTGTTGGCGAAGTAAACCACGTCCAAGGTGGTCGGCTTGTCCCGGAGCATGCCCTGGTCCCACTCGTCGCGTGGGATGAGTGCTTCCTGCGCCCACTCATCGGCCTCGGTTTCGCGGGCGTCATCGCCTGGTAGCTCCAGGTCGTCGACAAAGCCTTCGGGACGGCCGTCGAGGTGGCATCCCAGATGCGCCAGTTCATGCAGAAGACAGAACCAGAAATTATCAATGCGATCGTAGCGAAGAGTAAGACCAATGACGGGTGACTTTCCCGGTAGGTGAAAGACAGCTCCGTCCAGGTGTGTCTTTGGAAGGTGATGCTCCACTCGCAGAACAATCCCGTGGTCGGCGAGGTAGCCCCGTGCCTTCAGGGGTCCATCTTCCGATGGACTCAGGCGCGCGACGGCTGCCAGAAAATCGGGAGTAACGGTCCCTGGTTTATACGGAGTACCGGGAGGTTCATCGTTTGCGGAGGCGAGCACCTGCCAGCACCAGGCCCGTAGGGCATACGGGTCCGTCTTGGCGTTGATGCGCTGGTGGTCGTTCTTGCGGTAGAGCGGAACCGCGGCGAGTGCATCGGAGCCGCCGGCGCGGTCGAGAAGCCCTGCTACCAGTTCGCCCGCCCGGTCCTTCAAGTCGGGTGGATTGGGGATCCACCCGCGCTTTGCCATTGCCTTCAAGGGAAAGCGTCCGGCAGCAAGACCGGCAAGCATCCCATCATTGTCGGGTGCCGGCTTTTGCAACAACACCTCGGCGGGAATGGCAAGGTGCTCGTGCAGGGCGCGCGCCATGGACATTGTGATCGGACGCTTGCCCGAGAGCACCTCGGAAACCCGGGCGCGACTTCCGATGTAGGGAATCAGGTCACGCGGAGTCAGGTCCTGCTGGTCCATGCAGAACCTGATGGCGGCAACCGGGTCGGGGTAGCCAAAGGGGTAGTGCTTGTCTTCGTAGACCTCGACAAGGGTGACGAGTACTTCAAGCTCTTCCTCTTCGGACGTCCCATCGCGGGCGTCCATCAGTTCGTCGACACGCGCCAGGGCGGCTTCGTAGTCGGCTTCGGTGCGAATCGGCCTAACATCAACCATGGCTACACCTCCCGTGCATCGATACGGTTGTAGTCGGCGTGTGTGCCCACGAAGCGGACAAACACGATCCGGTACTGGTAGTCGATTTTCGCGATTAGGCGGTAGTGGTTTCCTCTGATGTTGAAGACCACACGGTTGTTGCCAACCATGTCGGCCTTGGGGAAGCTGGTCGTCACCTGCATCGGCGTGTCCCAGTCCGCATGCCGAACCGTGCGGTACCAGCTGAGCAACGGGTCCTCGGCGTTCGGGTGGCTCTCCCAGAATTCCCGCAGTGTTCGTCTGGCAATAATGCGCACGGTCGACTTTTACGTTCCCAATACGGGATCGATTATATAACACCTATAATGGAAACGTATCTCTGCAGTCTCCTGGGAACCCTCAGCCCGGGGTGCTGATGGATGAGACCAGTCTCTCAAGCAAGGACAGCAAACGACCGGTGGCGACGTTCAAGGACAACTCCGGCTGTCTGGAGGCATGGTTGACAGGCTCCGATTTCAATGGGATGGCCTGATTCACCAACTTGGAGATCCGGGAGTGGAAATGATCGATGGTGGAACCGACTCCAGGCCGTCCCTGAGGGCCACTGGGCCCGGATGCCGACAGCGCGGGTGCACGCTGCCGGCCCTGTAGGCGCATGGACAAATTGGCGGCGCAGTCGTGGGACAAACAAAGAGCATCCGCTTGCTCGTGTGATCCGGATAGCCGGAAACCGGTCGCATTCCCTGATGCGCGCCTGACGGTAATGGGCAAAATCCCTATCCCGTCACCGCATTGGGGAGCGGATGGACGACGATGCCTCTCCAGGACTGTGCCTGCCGACAGGGTGTTCCCGGACGGATTGGGGACGTCAGCCTTTGACGGCTCCGGCCGTCAGACCCTGTATGAACTGGCGCTGGAAAATGATGTAGACGACGATGACCGGTACGCTGATGATGGTGGCGCCAGCCATGATCAGGGCAAAGTCGCGCGTATACCTTGACTGGAAAAACATCAGCC
>DAOUIC010000290.1:0-9061 GCA_034428255.1 Anaerolineales bacterium | reverse complement strand
GTTTCATGGAAGTCAAGACGGAATCCGGAGCGCTGCGCAAGGAGCAGCGCTCCCTCCAAAACCTTCTGACGGCCCGCGGCCTGCCCCACGCCATCGTGCGTTCGCCCGAAGAGTGCGACAAGGCCCTGCGTTCCTGGGGCTGGTAGGACCGAGGCAGCCGGCCAGTTCCCAACAGGCTGCCGAAAAACGCAGCCGGTTGGGGTTCCGGCATTCAGGAACGGGCTTGATGCCCAAACCCTCTTTGGTACAATATGAATATGTTACTTTCATTTTGCACCCACTGCAAGCTGTGATCCATCGAGAAATCACCCGACACCTGAAGACATCGTTCCAACAGTACCCGATTGTCACCGTGACCGGTCCCCGGCAGTCCGGTAAGACGACGCTCTGCAGGGAAACCTTCCCCGACTTGAACTACGTCAACCTGGAATTACCGGATGACCGGGAATTTGCCGAGTCGGATCCCAGGGGATTCCTGGCCCAGCTCGGTAACAGTGGGATCATCGACGAAGTGCAGCGGGTGCCTGACCTCCTGTCATACATCCAGGTGGCTGTGGACGAGAAACGGTCGAACAGTCTGTTCATTCTGACAGGCAGTGCGCAGTTCGAGCTTCATCGCAGGATCACACAGTCTCTGGCTGGCAGAACAGCCTTGCTCCGCTTGCTGCCCTTGTCCTTGCCCGAACGGCGACAGGCAGGAGCCAGTGACGCGGTCGACGACATTCTCTATTCCGGCTTCTATCCTCGGATCATTGCCGAGCAACTCAATCCGACCCAGGCGTTGGCCGGCTACTTCGAGACTTATGTGGAACGTGACGTACGCCAACTGGCAGAGATCCGAAACCCATCCCATTTTCGACGCTTCGTGCGCCTGTGTGCCGGGCGGGTTGGTCAACTCGTCAACTTCAACGCCTTGGGAGCGGACGCGGGGGTGTCCCACACAACCGCGCGCACATGGCTCACGCTGTTGGAGGAGAGTTACATCATCTTCCAGCTACCTCCGTACTTCGCCAATATGCGCAAGCGCCTGGTCAAATCGCCCAAGATCTATTTCTACGACGTTGGCTTGGCCGCCTACCTAAACGGCATCCGAAATGCCGGACAGATGGCAACCCATCCATTGCGCGGCGGCCTCTTTGAGAATACGGTGGTCGTCGAGGCGTTTAAGCATCGCTGGAACCAGGGAAATCGACCCGACGACCTTACCTTTTTCCGAGACGCGAAAGGCTTGGAGTGCGACCTGCTCTATCCGACTGGACAAGAAGTCGCTGCGTTCGAGGTCAAGTCGGGCGCCACCATCAGTTCAGCTTACTTTGGCTCGCTCCATCGGGTAGCCGACCTGGTACCCAACGTTACCTCCAAAATCGTTGTTTACGGCGGTACGGAACGTCAGTCACGAAGCGACGGCAAGGTGATACCGCTGGCCAACCTGGGCGGAACCTTGGACAGGCTTGAAGTTGACCGCGAAATAGACGCCTTCGTGGACGACAACAAAGGGTTGGCTCCCGACGACTCCGACATCAGGGCATTGGACCTTATGTACACCAGGTTCATCCGTCCTGAATTGGAAGAGCTGGAGACGGAACGCAACCGATTGTCCGCGCTCTTTGCCGGGCATCGTCCATCCTCCTCCGTGACGATCGACGGCGCATCCACGGTCGGCAACGACCTGTTGGGGGCCCACCACTGGCCGCAGACGAAAGCGCGGTACATTCTTGTGCATGGGTTGAAATTGAGCAGCAACCGGCCGTTGGAGCTTGCGTACACCTGCGGATTTAATGGATACACCGGCAAGGGCCACGAGGGATTCAACGTGGAATTCTCGATTCAATGGCGACTTGACGGCGCGAAGCTATCGCGGTCCGCGACCATCGACAGGCGTCCCATCCCTGAACTTGATGCCAGCGTTGACTATCAGCAACTGGGTAACCGAACAGTGGATGTGGACCAGACGGCTGCGGTTGTTGCCAGGCACATCCGGCAACGGATTGGCGAACTGTCTTCGGACTCTGGCGGCGAACACTGAATCGCTGCAGTGCAGCGCATGATCACCGATACCGCCTCCGCGTGCCACCAGCAGGCTGCTTTGTCCACTTGGCGACAGAGGAATTCCCGATACGCGGTCGTTCCCATCCCCAACGCAGCATGCTGGCCATCGTCGACTCGGGGAACGGGTGCCTCGGAACCATCCGCTGCGGCGGATCAAGACGGTGGCCGATGCGGCCCTGGCGCAGCTCTCGCCGATCTTCGACCACATGTACCCCCAAGCGAACCAGGCCTCGGTGCCGCCGGAGCAGCTGTTGAAGGCCTCGCTGTTGATCGCCCTGTATGCGGGGCGTAGCGAGCAAGTCTCCTGTGAGGGCCTCAAGTACAACCTGCTGCCGCTGGTGCCTGGACATGGATCTGCTGGAGCGCAGCTTCGACACCACCGTCTTCACCAAGAACCGACAACGGCTGCTGGCACACGACGCGGGCCGGGCCCTATTTGACGAGGTGGTATGGGCGGCCCACCAAAAGGGGCTGCTGTCGGATGCACACTTCAGTGTGGACGCGGCCCTGCTGAACGAAGCGGTCGCCAACCCAGGAGCTTCCGGCCCAGGAAGGAGCCGCCGCACCCGTCCACGGACAACGATCCCGGCTACCTGGTGGCCACCGCCTACAACCCGGAGAGCATGGTCAATCTGACGGCCGCGCCGGAGACCATGGCCATGCCGTCCGAGTAACCTACCGGGGTCTCTGCGCCCCCTCCCAAGGGGTTCCACCAAACCTGCGGAACTCACGAAGCCCGCGCACAGGGACTGGGCAGGGGGCTCCAGAGCCCACCCGATCCCCCTACACACCAAAGCCGCGCACCATCTTGGTGGCCGATCCCAAACCTTTTCTCCCGCAGCCTGCCAATTTTCCGCACGCCGACAGGCACCCTGGCGAAGCAACGCACCGTGGCGCGGCAACTGCGTTGCCGCAATCCACTCCAGACCATCGTGCGGACCTGAAGCAAGACACCGGCTTCGGACCGCACCGCTCCAATCACTTCGGGCTACCATGTCTCGTCGCATCCAGTACGGGAGGAGAAACATTATGTCCGGTTCCAGTCAGCAACCCCTGCTCGGGAATTACGAGTTTCAAGTAACCTGGTCGATGGCCGACATGTTCGGATACGGCTTGTTGTGGCTGTTGTTGATTTTGATCACGTTTGGCCTGGCATCGTTCTTCGCCCCATATGCATGGGCAGCCAAGCTCCTCAACGGATGCGAGGTTCGCGACCGCTCGGGCAACCGACTGGGAACGCTTCAGGTCGATATCCAGATTGCCGATCAGCTGGTCCACATTCTGCTGTGGATATTGCTCACGCTCATCACGTTCGGCCTGGCGGGGATCTTTTACTACTTTGGAGTGGCCCGGACCATTCTGAACAATACCTACATCGTTTGATCCCATGCATCCGAGCCGGCAGGGACATCCCGGCACTGGTACTCGCCGACCAGCGATGGCGGAGGCTGCCTGAACCGCTCCGATGATGCCCGTCCTGCCTGACCCCGGCCATGCTTCGGCGGCCGTGAGCGTGTCGATGTGACACCGGCCAACTTTCCGGAATCCAACAACGGACAACCGGAAATCCGACCCGAGAAAGGGTTGGCCGACACGATGGCCGCCGCCCAAGTGCCCGATACTGTCCCCGTACACAATGGACAGAGGGTTGACATGCAGACTGTGGCGGTGACCGGAGCCTGGTCCTTTCTTGGCCGCCACGTGGCCCGCGAGCTTCTGGAGCGCGGCGCACAGGTGGTTTCGCTGAGTTCCAGGACCCCGCCCGATCCCGACCCGTTTCAGGGCTCTATCCAAGCCCGCCCCCTGCGGTGGGACCCATCCGAACTGACAGCATCCCTGGCCGGGACGGACGCGCTCTACAACACCTACTGGGTACGCCATGATCGGCCGCCCATCGGCCACCGGGGACCGTGGACCTCGCACGGCGAGGCGGTGCGGAACTCCTGCATGCTTCTCGATGCCGCCAAGGCCGCCGGCGTGCAGCGCATCGTCCACGTCAGCATTACCCAGCCGTCCGCGGGCAGCCGCCTAACCTACTTTCGGGGCAAGGCTCAGGTGGAGACGCATCTGCGCGGCACGGGCCTGTCGCACGCCATTTTGCGTCCTTCCTGCTTCTTCGGAGGCGGGGACATCCTGATCAACAACGTGGCCTGGGCGGTACGGCGAATGCCGTTCTTCCCGCTGCCGGGTCCCCTGGATTACCGCATCCGGCCCATGCACGTGGCGGACATGGCACAGGCGATCTGCGACTGGGGCGAACAGGAGGGCAACGCCACCCGCGATGCCTGCGGCCCGGATCAGTACCGCTTCGCCGATCTGGTGCGCTACATCGGCCACACCGTGGCCGGCCGGGAACCACGGATCCTGACGCTGCCGACAAGCGTGTGCCTGCGCCTGTATCAGGCGGCGGGGCTGCTGCTGCGCGACACCATCCTCTCGCGGGCCGAGTTGGAGGGCTTGTCCCAGGACCTGCTGGGGTCCGACGAGGAACCGCTGGGCACCACCGCGTTGTCGGAATGGGTGGCACGCCGCGCCGATACGCTGGGCCGGGAATTCCACCCGGAACCACCCCGCTAACCCAATTGCCGGGTCAGCTTCCTTGCACGGTCAGACGGAGGAGTCCTCCGCATAGGCATCCACAACTTCGGCCGCGTCATTGTCCCACTGCTTCAGTTTCAGTTCCGCTTGCTGCAGGTACCGGTCGCACAGTGCGGACAACTTCTTGCCCTCTTCGTACAGGGCCAGCGCTTCGTCCAGGGTTTTGTCCCCGCTCTCCAGATCCTTTACAACCTGCTCCAGCCGACGCATGGCCTCTTCAAACGGAAGCTGCTCCTGTTCCGTAGGCGATTCCGTGTTGTGCTCCATGGGGGGCGACCTTTGCTGGCTGAACCTGGACGGCCATGTCCGTCAAACCGCTGTGCCTCAACACGGTTCGGTGCGGGCGAACCACCGGATCGACTCCGTCCTGTTCAATACTATATGCCCGGTACGTTCAGTTCCCCTGCTTCCCAAACGGGATTCACCGCCATGAGCGAGGACCGCATGCCCCCCTTTCCGCCTGCCGTAGTGCTTTGCGTCGAAGACCTCCTGTTCTCGGAGCGCATGGCGGATGCCGTTCGGCATCTGGGCGGCACGCCCGTTGCCGCAGGCAGCAAAAAAGCCTTCCTCAGGGCCATGGACCAGTCACTGCCCGTCCTGGCCCTGCTTGACCTGCACATCGACATGGGCTGGGAGGCGGCCATCCGGACGGTGCGTCTGCGTCCGCACACCCGCGCCATTCCCATCTACGGATTTGGACGGCACACGGAGCCCGCACTGCTGGCGCGGGCACGCCGGGCGGGGGCCGATCACGCGTGGGCCCGCAGTCGTATCGTTGAGGAACTGCCCGAACTTCTGGAACGTCACATCAATCCGCCCTTGGTCATGCCGGACGGCGGCTTGGACCCCTTGCCAGCGGACGCGGCCGAAGGAGTGCGACTGTTCAATGCCCGCCGCTACCACGCCCAGCACGAGGCGTTCGAGGATGCCTGGAACGCCGAACCGCGACCGGTCAGGGAGATGTACCAGGGCATCCTGCAGATTGGACTGGCCTTTCTGCAGTTGCAAAACCGCAACCGGCCGGGGGTCATCAAGATGTTCGGGCGGGGGGTGCCGCGGTTGCGGCCGTTGCCGGACGTAGTGCAGGGAGTGCAAATCCGCAGGTTTCTTGACGAGTCCCTGCAGGTGTTCCAGGCGTTGTCGGATGCCGGGAAGGAACCGGACTGGTCAAGCCTGGACCGCAACCTGCCCTCGGTCCATGTGACCGAGCCCGGTTGACGCTATCGGTTTCCGGATACCCACTGCTGTCCCGCCAGCCAGGCCAGTCCCTCCTCCGACAACAGCCACTCCAATTCCCTGGCCTCCATGTCGGGGTGCATGCGAATGCGCCACATGCGGAACGGATCCCGATTGTCCTGAAAGAGCCCGTTCTGTGTGGTGAGACCGGCCCAGTACCCCTCGTCGCGGAAGACGTCGATGACCCGTTGATCGTAGAAGCCCATGGGGTAGGCGATGACACGTGGCGTATAGCCCAATTCCTGCTCGAACGTCAGGATGCCGCCGCGCGCCTGGTTCCTCAGGTAGGCCTCGGACCGACCGGCAAGACTTTCGTGCAGCCGCGCATGCGATTCGATCTCCATGCCGGCCCTCACCATCTGTCGAATCTGATCCCAGGTCATGTAGCTGGGATTCCCGCTGTGGGGAAACTCGGAGATGACGAAGAAAGTCCCTATCATGCCGCGCTCGGTCAACAGCGGCAGGGCGTTGGTGAAGTGATTGACGTAGCCGTCATCGAAGGTAAGCACGATTGGCTTGGGCGGCAGCGGGGTGCCCAGTGCCAGGTGGTTGATCACGTCCCTCACCGAAATCGTCTCAAAACCCAGATCCTGGATCAGGTCCAGGTGGGCGGCGAACAAATCAGGCGGAACGGAGAGCCCGAACCGGATGGAGTCCGCGTTCGGCGGCGGTTCCTCAATGTAGTGGTACATGAGCATGGGCACGGATGCCCGACGATGCTCGCCATCCGGGGTGGGCTGTGGCACAGGCGTGGCCGTCGGCCGAACCCGTCCCACCGGCAGCAGGCCCAACAGGATGCGGGACCGGGTCGATCTGGGAGTGGCCGTCGGGGTCGGCGCGGCCGGCGTGGGCGTCGGAGTCGCGAACGGGGTTGCGGTCGGCCGCGGCTCGGCCGCGGCCACGGCGTCCTCCCGTTCCGGAATCTGGAGTACGAATACGGGCGGATCGACCATCTCCGTCTCCAACAAGGCCGGATCCACACAGGCCGCCAGGATGACCGCACATGCGACCAGGCGGTGAACAAGCTTGAGGAGATTCATCAGCAGGCGGCGTCAAGGGAACAAACCGAGCCGGGCGGGTCAGATGTAGCCGAAGGAACGTACCAAGTCCGGATTCCGGCGCCAGTTGCGGCGCACCTTGACCCAAAGGTCCAAGTAAACCCGGGTTTCGGCCACCTTCTCGATCGACTGCCGGGCAGACGCGCCAATCTGCTTGATCATCCGGCCGTTACGGCCCAGCACCATGGGCTTGTGGCTGTCCCGTTCAACGTACAGCACGGCGGAGATATAGGTTTGAGCCGGATCCCGCTCGACATACTCGGCAATTTCGACCGCAATGCCGTGTGGCACTTCCTCGGACAGGAACTGAAGGGCCGCGGCCCGGATCAACTCGGCCGCGATCGTGCGCAGGTGCTGGTCCGTGACCTGATCCTCTTCATAGTACCGGGGACCCTCGGACAACATGCCTTGCAGAAGGCCCACGAGCTGCGGTACCCCGAAGCCGGTCTTGGCACTGATCACCGTAGCCGGCCAGGCGGCAACGGCGCCGTCCGGGAACCGGTTGCCGGCAAACCCGATGTACGAGTCCATGTACGACACGAGCCGGTCCTCCCTGCCCCCCAGCTGGTCGATCTTGTTGAAGCCGAACACCACCGGCGGCAGTTTGTCTTCCGCGTCGAGTTCGGCCAGATGGTCCAGGATTAGGCCGTCACCCGTTCCGGGGCGGCGGCTGATGTCAATCAGCCACAGCAGGACATCGCAGTCGGCCATCACCTCCTCGACCTGCTGCACCATGTACCTGCCCAACTCATGGCGGGGCTTGTGCAGACCGGGGGTGTCCTGGAACACGATCTGGGCTTCCTCGGACGTGTACATGCCGAGAATGCGATGGCGGGTGGTCTGCGGCTTGGCATGGGCCACCGAGATCAACTGGCCCACGATGCTGTTCAGCAGCGTGGACTTGCCTGCGTTGGGGCGACCGACCAAGCCGACATAGCCACTGACGAAGGATGGATTTGACATCATCCAATTTGGCACAAATGATTGAACAACAGTGGTACCTTCGCCCCGGACTGCAAGGCACGTACACGATGGAGCCGGGTCCCTGCATACCGCCCGGATCGATTGTACGCAACACCTGCGGCCAAAGTCGGCACTGCCTGCATTGCGCCGCAACCAGCATTAGCCAGCATGGAAACAGACAAGCCTACTGGCAGGCGGTCACACCACCGTCGACAAAGATATTTTGCCCGGTCACGAATGAGGAACTGGGTGAGGCCAGGAACACCGCGATGCCGGCCAAATCCTCGGTTTCGCCCACCCGCCCCATGGGGATGCGGCTGACCAAGGCGTTGTAGAAGTCCGGATCGTTCAGGTAGCGGTCCACCAGGGGTGTGCGGATGAAGGTGGGTGCAATACCGTTTACCCGGATCCCGTGCTCCGCCCACTCGCTGGCCAGTTGCTTGATCAGTATCCCAAGGCCTCCCTTGCTGCCGACGTAGGCCGCATAGCCCCGTCGAATACCCAGGTTGGACCGCACCGAGGTGATGTGGATGATGCTGCCCCCGCGTCCTTGGGCAATCATGCTGTGCGCCGCAGCCTGGGAAAGCAGAAAGCCACCCTTGAAGTTGATGTCCATGACCGTGTCCCAGGACTCCTCAAGGACATCGGTGGCCGGTTCCTCAATCTGCGTTCCGGCACTGTTGACTAGCACGGTAACCGGTCCCAGGACCGCTTCGGCGGCTTCGAAGCCGGTGGCAATCGAGTCAGCCTTCGTGGCATCCATTTCGGCCCCCACCACCCGACTGCGATCACCGGAGATGCGGGCCGCTGCCTCGTCGCACCGATCCTGTTGGCGTCCGGTAACGGACACCTTCGCGCCGAAGGCGTGGCAGGCGGCTGCGATTTCTCCTCCAATACCACCGGTACCGCCCACCACCATCACGTGCTGGCCGTCTAGGTCAAAAAGGCTGCTGTGCCCGGACACGGTTGGATCTCCTGTGGGAAGGTCGGTGGTTCGCTTCAGTCGTTGATGATGGCCACGGCCCGTACCGGGGCCGCCGTGGCACCCCGCAGTTTGATGGGCAGGGCCGAGAACGTGAACCCGGTTGGCTCGGGAATCTGGTCGAGGTTGATCAGGTTCTCGATGTGGTAGTACTCCCGCTCGCGCATGACGCGGT
>DAOUIC010000289.1:0-16936 GCA_034428255.1 Anaerolineales bacterium | reverse complement strand
GCCTACTTTGCTCCTGTGTGTCTCAAGGATGCCCCGCGCTCCCTGATCTCCCTGCAAGCTCCTGATGCCAGGCCACCAGACTCGCCCAAAAAGAGCGGGAGCTCCCAACAGTTTTCCTTCGTGCACCGGCGCCGACATCGTCCAACCTTGATGCCACCGTTGTTGCAGACCGTATAGGAGATCGGGCGCAACCAGGGGTTGGTCGCTCAACATGAACAATGCAGCTTCCACATCCGATGCGGTTCGTTCAAGATGCTCGATGCCCGTTCGCAGGCTGGTGGACATGCCAAGCGACCAATCCGGGTTGTGGCACATGCTCAGGCCGCTGTAGTTCCCGAGGAGAGGAACAACCATCCGTTCCACCTCGGCCTGATGGGCGCCTGTCACTACGACTATGGGTGATGGCAGCCGTCTGGCCCGATCGGCGATGGCGATGGCATGTTCCACCATGGCGCGCCCGCCAAGAACCGCGACCTGCTTGGCCCCGCCGAAGCGGCTTCCGCCACCAGCGGCCAAGACCACGAAGCCACAGGTTCCGGTTGGCGAGGCGGTGGTCATGCAGCAAGCCCGTTTCAGTGGCAAAGCCATGTCCTGTCGAACATCAACTGTTCCGGATCATACCGGGTCCAGCCCAGCCAACGGTGGCGTTTCCCGTCACTGTCCGTGCAGGCTTCGGTGTAGCCCTTGTCCACACCCATGGTAGCTGGACCGCAGGGACGTGTGCTGCACACCTGTTCCTCGGCCACGGCATGGTGAACTTCCACTTGGCTGTTGTCCTGCAGGAGAATGCGCAAGGAGCCGGAAGGCAGGGGTGTGCCCTTGAGCGGGATGGCGGTGCGTTGGCCGTATTCCAAACTCCGTGGGTAGACCCAGCCGCGTCCGTGCCAGACCTGTGTTGTGAAGGAGCCGGCGGCGGCCACGATCTGGTTCGCCACGCGGGCACCGCGCCATGACTTCCGCATTTGCCGGTGCAGAAACCGATCCTCGGTCCAGCGGTGTTGCTTGGGCAGGGAGTACAGACGCTGGCGTTCGGCGTTGTCGCTCCGGGTGCGGTGTCGCACGGCCCGCTTGACCGGCACCTTGGCCGCCTCCCGCGCCGGCAGCTCGTGCCAGGCATAGCCCTCGGCCATCCAGGTATCACGGATGTCATAGGGATGTCATAGGGGACTTGAAGGGCCGTGGACACCCCGCTGCACCTTTGCCAGGCATCTGTCCGCACCTTGCCACACAGGACGGCGATCCGCGCCAGGTGGTCGTACTTGTCCCGGTTCAGCCCTTGGCTGTGTGGTCTTCCTGGCCATCGTCAAGGCCTTCCCGACCGCTTCAGGGCCTGCCGTTGACGGGAGGCGCGCTGCACGCGTGCCCTGCATCGGGAAAGGTGGGATCCTATCCTTGACTCGCATGATGCTACAGGCATCGTCAGGCAACTGGCAGTGCCTTTCCTTACATTCACGACGGCAAGTTGCTTGCGGTTGATTGTCTCAGGAAAAACCTCTGTTCCGCGGAGGGTATTCCACCAGCGCGGTAAGGAACTGTGAAGCGTTGACGATCCTTGTGCCGCGGTGCTCCTCAAGAGGCAACAGTTTCCGCCGATCACCGGTGACCAAGTAGTCGGTGGAAGCTTCCACCGCACACGCCAGGATTCGGTTGTCGACATGGGCAGGCTTGATCACGGCCGGATGCCGGCCGGGTTCGATTACGGTGGTGGTCTACTGCAGTGCTTCGAGAGCCATCGACGAACGATCATTGGACCAGTTGAACTTGCGTTCAAGGACTTCGGCCACTTCTCCCAATATGAACGAGGAAAGATACTGTTTGAACCGCGCTCTGCGAGCCAAATCAAGCACCATGCGTTCGTTGCCTGGGAAGTTCAATCCAGGGCTGCTGCCGTTCGTGTCCAGGGCAACCATCATGTCCGGACCAAGTTGGTCTCGGATCGATATTCTTCCACTAGGTGGGCTACGTCCTCGGGGCCGATACCCTCTTCCCTCGCCTTCTGCTCTCCATATTGGTGGAGCTGCTGCCACTCGTGCTCTTCAATGTAGCGGACTACTGCAGTGCGCAACAACTCACTTCTGGAGCTTCCCAGCTGTGTTGCCGCCTCGTTCACCCGTTCTACCATTTCAGGCGGCAGGGAGAACGTGATTGTTTTGGTTGTGCGTGCCATGAGTACGAGTTGTTACAGCCAGTGTGCATGATGCTGCATGTCTGCCTACAGGGCAACCCGGGCATCAGAACGGCTGCGCGTAGGAGGGCCGGAAAGCATACCGGTCGAGATGTACAGTCAGGTCAACCGAGCGGCCGGCCGGCAGGTCTACGCGCACCCATCGATCTGAACCGGCTTCCTGCATGTCCTCTCGGGTTCCGGCTGCCTCCACGGCCTTGATGCGGTGCTCCCCGAACGCGCCGCCCTGAACAAGGAGGGAGCGGCTTTCCCCGGGATGAACGTTCACCAGGCTGACCGAGACCGTGTCGGAATCCATCGCGGTTACCAGAGCCGCCGTGTCCTGCGGCAGGCCCGGCCGCCGTTCCTGCGCGTCGTAGTACCTGAGCCGGGTGTGCAGGAGCCCCCCGTGGTACACGATCTGCGGCCCTCCGCAGGTCAGCTGCAGCAGGCTTTCAGTGTGAACCGGATTGCGGTTCTGCCAGTGGTGGACGTCCCAGGTCTCCGGATCCCCGTCGTCGCTGCGGATCAGATCCATGCGGCGCAGCACTTCACTGTATTGGTTCTCCAGGATTAAGGACGGATAGTCCGGGAGCTTTCCTTGCAGGTAGAGGAACCAGGGGCCGGCATGCTGATCATCGCCCTTGCCGCGGCCCGGCGCCAGTCGGCTCCATTCGCTGCTCATCTCCGGCACGCGCTCAAGGCGGGCCAGGTCCTCCTCGGCAAAGGACATGAAGTAGAGCTGCAACAGGTGTTGCGGCCGGAACGGTCGAAACGACTGCCAGCCCGAATCGGTGCGGCGGTGGGGCACCAGCCACCTGCCGTTGTCCTCCCGGCCCTGCGACTGCACGAAGTCCAACTGGCCGCGCGGGATGTCCAGATAGCCCATGTCGCCGGTTAGCAGAACCGCATTCATGGCCGCCACGGTCAGGGGTTCGATGATCGTGGGGAACCCGTGCGGCCACGACCAGCCGTAGTAGCCACCCCACCACTTGCCGTCCATGCACTCGCCGACGGCACCGGAGGGGCCGACATTGTCCGGACAGATGCCGTTGTTGCGCCGAATGCGGTCCGCCCAGGATTCCAGATAGTCCAGGACCCAACTTCGGTATTTGTCGTCCCCGGTCAGCGCATAGGCATGGGTCACCAGGCTGGTGGCGGTCAGGTTGAGCGGCACGTCGCCCCGCATCATGCGCCGGTTCAGGGCATCCAGGATGATCTCGAAGGCACCGTCGTCGCACCAGTCCGCCTTGTCCACCATCTCGCCGTCATGCCAGGCTTCGCGCCGGCTCGGCACATCCAAATCCTCGTACGGCAGGGGATAGGCGGACAGGACCCAGCGATGGGTTTCCCAGTCCTCGACCGAGTTTTCGAACCGCGGGCCGCGGCTGCCGTTGATGGGGGAGCGCATCTGCCGGAGTTCGGGATCCCAGTTGCGGGCCTCCGGGTCCTCGCCCGTGTACATGTGGGCGAAGCGCAGGGCCCGGGCCCGGTCCGGCTGCCGCTGCGGATCCGCCAGGCCGAAGTAGTAGAAGTAGATGGACGATTCCCCATGGTGCATCCAGTCGTAGTAGCCGTCGAATTCGCGGTGGATTTGGCCGTAGGCCGTGAACTGCCGGGTCACGGCATCCCACAACATGCGGCTCCGCTCATGCAGATCCGCCGCCCCGCCCAAGGCGTAGAACAGGGGCCAGTTGTGATAGCTCTCGTACCCGTCGTCCGAACCGTCCATGCCCGGCCATCGATCGCGCCAAACGAAGGTGCCGTCGGCGCGTGTGTAGCGCGCCTGGTACATGCGCGCGGTTTCGTTCATGACGGAGATCAGGTGGCGTTGACGCAGGGCCCAGTCCGGAATGGGTGCTGCCCGGGTAGCCGCGATGTGCATGGCGGATTCCTTGCTGTCGGGACATCAAAATGGAGCAGGGCCAATCGGCGGAGATTGGGCCTTGGATCGGATGGCTGCGCTCGAATCCATCTCCGAGCGCCGGCACCGGGATGCACGGAAGGGATGGATTGGACGGGTCAGCGGCTGGCTTGTGCAAGCATGGCCTGGCGCCGGACGCGGGCCGGGGTGTGGTCATGCACCGATTCCGAGGCCAGGATGCGCTGGCTGCGTTCATCCAAGGGCAGATTGATCCGCTGGCCGCCGGAGCGGTGGGAGGCATGGATGCCGAACGCAACCTCCAGGGCGTGGCGCGCATCGTCGCCCGAACAGCGCGGGCTGTCGCCGGTCTCAATGCAGTGAATCAGGTCGGAAATGATGATTTCCCCCATGCCATCAATGCTGACAGGCCAGGGGTAGGGGTACTTGACCGGCAGTCCCGCTCCGCGGATCCCGCCGGGCACCAGGCGGTACAGCTCGAAGTCCAGCCCGTGGGTGGAGGAGCGGATCCGTCCTTCGGTGCCGATGGCCTCGAAATCCCAGCTGGCCGCGCCGCAGTTCATGCCGCGCATGTAGCCGCGCAGACCGTTGGCAAAGGCCAGATAGGCATTGCCCTGCAGGTCTTCGTCGGCGGTGGTGGCATCCGCATCGTTGAGTTCGCCGAACAACCAGCCCACTTTGCTGTCCGCCAGGAAGCACATGGTGTCGATCAGGTGGCTGCCGTTGGACGAGAGCGGACAGGTCCCGTAGCCGGTCACCTGGAGCATCTCGCCCAGGTCGCCGGCCTTCATCATCCTGTGGGCCTCGTGGAAGAGCGGATGCCAGCGCCGGGAACAGTTCACGGCCATTACCACACCATGGTCGGCACAGCTTTGCACCATGGCGTCCGCCTCCTCCAGCGTGAAGGCGATGGGCTTTTCCGCCCAGATGGCCTTGACGCCGGCCTCGGCGCAATCCTGGACAATCCGCGCCCGGTGGCGGGCAGAGGTGCAGACGCTGACAATGTCGATGCGTTCGGCGGCCAGCATGTCGCGGTGGTCGGCATACAGCTGGCGGTCGGCCAACCCGAACCGCGATCCGAACTCCGCACGCTGCCCCTCGTGGGGATCGGCGCCTGCGACCAGGTCGGTCTGGTGGGAGGCCGCGTAGCTGGGACCGTGGCAGTAGGGGAGAAAGAAGACCCCGCCCCGGGCCACCTCGTAGCGGATTTCGTCGTCGAACGTGTTGCCCATGCGGCCAAGGCCGATAACCGCTGCCCTCAAACGTGCCATGGCGACAAGTCCCTCTTGTTTCAGTTGCGGGAAGGTGTGCACTGCGTTCAGCACCGGCAGCATTGTGGCACAGATCTGCGGAACGCATTTCGGCAACAAAAAAGGGGGCGGATTCCCAAGATCCGCCCCCTTTACATCGTCCGATCCGGGAATCGGGCCATGGATGACGGTTCTACTGCGGTGGGGTGACGTCCGCCACGGGCTGGATCTGCTCGCCGGGGATCACCAGGGTCGGCGTGGTGCCTTCCGGTGTGATCAGCAGCTTTTCCGTGTTGGCCAGGGCGTTCGCGTTCTCGCGGGCGATGTGGAAGTTAAGCAGTCCCGGGTTGGCGGTGTAGAGCAGGCCCAGCGCCGCTTCGACCGCGGTGGTCGCCCGCGCCTGTTCGGTGGCGGCTTGGGCCCGGACGGTCTGAACGTCCAGATCCAGTTGGGCCTCCAGCAGTTCGTTGGACTTCTGAGCCTCGATCACGGCGCGGTTGGCCTCGACCCGGGCCAGTTCGTTGGCCCGTTCGGCTTGGATGACCTTCTGCTGGGCGGCCAGCCGTTCCTCGTCCAGCTGTGCCAGGAGGACCTTCTGCCGGGTCTCTTCCTGAAGTCGGCTCTGTTCGACCCGAATCTGGCCTTCCTGCAGAGCCTGTTCGGCCGCCGCCTGGGCCTTGGCCCGCAGCTCGTCCTGGGCGGCCTTCTCCGTCTGCAGGCGGCTCTGGACAATTTCGTCGAGGCGCGCTTGGGCTTCCGGTGCAATGGTCACTTCCGGCACGGCCACGTTCTCGACGACCAGGCCGACGTTTTGTGCCAGTTTGTTGATTTCGGAGTCAATGCAGGCCCGCAAGTCATCGCGTGCGGTGCCAATGACCGCGTCATCGAAAGTGCGATCGCCGACGCAGACCTTCATGGCCTGTTGCGCACGCTGCACAATATGGGCCCGGGCCGCTTCGTCGTTGAGATAGAGCGTGTTGTACTGGGCCCAAAGACCCTGCAGCTGACCGGCGTTCTCCAGGCGCGGGCGGAAGATGTCGCCGGCTGCGGCTAGGCCGATGCGCTGCTTGTCGCTGGTGATGATTTCCGGGTCGGCCACCAGGAACGGCACGGCCGACGACGAAACCCGCTTCAGTTCCACAAAGAGACCAACATCGGAGTAGATGCCGGGTCCGACCACCTCGACGATGCGGCCGCCGCGGAACTTGACGCCGACTTCCTGTTCCTCCACCCGATTCAGGAAGTAGTAGAAGCGCGAACCCAGAAGCCAGATCACAAGTCCGGCTACGACCAGCACCAGTAGAATGGTGCCGGCCTTGCGGGTGCCCCTGGGCGGGGAGGGAATGTCCATGCGTGCCATTGCTTGTGTCCTGCCGGTTTGCTAAGCGGAGAAAGACGGTCTCCGGGCCGATCCGCGAATTCTAGCAGGCGGATTGGCCGGGGGACCCTGTGGGGTGCCCCAAATCCGGCCACCGCACCTCGGGATTTGCAACTCAAGGACGAAGCGTTGCGTTAATTCAGGACAGGCAAAACGGAGCGGGCCGTGGTGTCCCGCTTCCCAGCAACGGGATTGACATGAAGTTCTTTACGATTTTCGGATCCACTGAACACAAGGAGCGGACGCGGTCGTTTGACGGCGGCAATGCGGTTACCGTCTTTGGCTCCGCCGAGATTGACCTGACCCAGTCGGTGATACAGAAGGACGAGGTCCTGCTCGAGGTCTTCACGGTCTTCGGCTCCACGGTGCTGCGGGTGCCCGAGACCTGGGATGTCAGCTGGTCGGGCCTGACCTTGTTGGGGTCGGTCGAAGGCCAGAACCACGGCGACGGCCCCAAGGCGCGGCGCGTGGTCGTCTCGGGCCTGACTCTCTTCGGCTCCTTCGAGATCCTGCACGGCCGATGGGTGGGATCGGAGGACGATTCGGCTTCGTGACCGCCGCGTGACGGGTGGTTCGCCGCTGACGGCCGGCACCGTGTACGCTCAGGTTTGATCATGGGCCTGAGGTGTCGGCGTGTGCCCAAAGGGCCGAGGCAGGATGCTGTTTGGCCTGGACCGTGGCGGCAAACCCGCCCGGCCCCTTCGCTTCCGGACCGGCTCCCACTCGGCAGAGATGCGGTCGTGTTACCCCTTCATGCCGCTTAGTGCCAGACTCTCGATGAATTGGCGCTGCAGCAGCAGGAACATCACGATGACGGGTACGCAGGCAATGACGGCGCCGGCCATCTGCACGTTGATCAAACTGACGAACTGTCCCTGAGCCATGGCCAGCGCCAACGGCAGAGTGAACAGTTCCTTGGAATTGATGACCAGCACCGGCCAGAACAAGGTGTTCCAGATGCCCAGGAAGCTGAAGATGCCCAGGGCACCCAGGCCCGGCCGGGCCAGCGGCAGGATGACGTACCAGAAGATCTGCCAGTGGCTGCCGCCGTCGATCAGCGTGGCTTCATCCAGACTAATGGGGATTTGATTGAAGAATTGCCGCAGCAGGAAGGTGCCGAAGGGCGAAAACAAACCGGGCACAATCAGCGCCGCATAGGTGTCGATCAGGCCGGCGGACCACACCAGGGTGTACAGGGGAATGATGGTCACGTAGTGCGGGATCATCATCGTGGCCAGATACAGCAGGAAAAATTGATCCCGACCGCGAAAACGCAGACGGGAGAACGCATAGGCGCTGAGTGAACAGATCAGGAGTTGTCCGGCGACGGACGCCAAGGTCACGATAGTGCTGTTGACCAGCGCGCGCGCGGTCTGGTATTCCACAAGGGAAGTGATGTAGTTTTGCCATTGCGGCGCCGCGGGGAGCCACACGGGCGGAAAGGCCTCAACCTCCGCCAGCGTCTGCAGCGACGCGGAAAGCATCCACAGGAAGGGCGCCACCATCAACAGGGAGCCCGCGATCAGGGAGATGTGCAGGCGGGTGGCCTGAGCGCGGTTGGGTTGCATCAGGCCCTGTCTCCGCCGGGCAGGGATTGGCACCGGGGATCCATCGGCCCGGATCCAGGACTCACTGGTAGAACACCCATCGTTTCTGCAGGAGCCACTGGACCCCGGTGATGGCGAAGATGATGGCGAAGAGGACCCACGAAAGGGCGGCGGCATACCCCATCCGCAGCGATTCAAACCCCCGGGAGTAAATGTAGTAGCTGAGGGTCCGCGTGGCATCGGCCGGACCGCCCTGCGTCATGATGTAGATCGGATCGAACAACTGCAGCGTATTGATGATGCCGATGATGAGCGCAAAGAAAAGGGCGGGGGACAGGAGCGGCAAGGTGATCGTGAAGAATTGCCGACGCTTGGACGCTCCGTCAATGCTGGAGGCTTCATAGTATTCGACGGGGATGGACTGCAGCCCGGCCAACAAAATGATCGTCTTCCAGGCCAGGGTCTTCCAGGTGATGGTGATGATCACGGCTGGCATGGCCCACTCGGGCCGTGACAGCCATGGCACCGGATCCAAGCCCACGGCCATCAACAGATCGTTGATGGGGCCTTGCAGGCTGTACATGTACCGCCAGGCAATGGCGACCGCCGCCCAGGTGGTGATCAGCGGCAGGATGTAGATGGTGCGATACAGGCCGATGAAGCGCAGGGCGTGGCGCAGGAGCAGGGCCACGAGCAGCCCGAGCACCGTGTTGAGCACTTCCAGGCCGAAGGTCAGATAGAACGTGTTATACAGCGACTTGACGAAAGTGGAATCGGTGAGCACGTCCCGGAAGTTCTTCAACCCGACGAATTGCATCGGATCAATGATGTTCCACTCGGAGACACCAAGAACCAGCGCGGTGCCGATCGGCACCAGTTGCAAGCCAAACAATCCAATCAGGCTGGGAGCCAGGAACATCAACGCCACGACGAACGTGCGCGATCCCAATGGCCGGCGCCTTGGTTTTTCCAGGGCCACAAAGGGCGTGTCGGCTTTGGTTGGCACGGAGGTCGACATGACCTGTTCAGACTTGCGGGCGGGGCGCCTGCTCACAGATGGACGGTCGCGGGCCCGTCATACTGCAACCGCATGCGGGCCCCTACGCGCGGCGCGCACGGACCTTCGGGTCCGTGCGCGGTACCGGGCGCGGAGGTTGGTTACCCCACGAGCAGCGGTTCGACCTCGACTTTCAAGGTCTCGGTGGCCGCCTGGGCGGTCTTTTCGCCGATGGCAACCAGGTCCATCTCGCGATCCCAGATTTCCAGGAACTCCTGGTTGCGGCGGATGAAGGGCTGAGGATGCGCCGTGGCCAGCATATCGAGGAAGGTCTCGGAATGCTTTGGCGGTTCGAACACGAAGGAGTCGGACTCCATGGCAGCAATCACGGAACTGCCGGCGCCGCCGTTCTCCAGGAGGAACTTGGCGCCCTCCAGGGACGCGGTGTCCTGGATGACGGTCCAGGCGTCATCGGGGATTTCCGAACCCGTGGGAATGGCATAGGAGAACCCGCCGGTCCAGGTGGCATGCTTGACGGATTTGGGTTGTGGCGCCACGCCCCAGTTGATGTCCGAGTCCGCCATGCCCGCGCGGGTCCAGGTGCCCACATCGCGCATGGCCAGGCGGCCCTGCGAGAACAGGCCGCCGGCACCGGCATCCGGGGAGCGCAGGTTGGCCGGACCGAGTTTGTGCACCAGATACAGGTCGAACATCCACTGGATCGCCTCGTAGGCGGCCGGCTCGTTGACCACTACCTGGGTCTTGTCCTCGTTGAAGACATCGCCCCCGTTTTGCCAGATGCGGTTGGAAATGTTCCAGATGCGCGCGGGGCCGCCCGTCCAACCGTAGATGGTTTCATCGCCCTCGCCCTGCTTCATCTCCAGGGCCGTCTCCACGAAGGCGTCCCAGGTCCAGGTGCCGGCCTGCCACTGTTCGTACGGCGTGGGTATGCCGGCTTCCTCGAACATGTCGATGTTGAACCCGATGCCCATCGGGTTGACCTCGGCCGGGATCGCGTACGGTTTGCCGTCCGACTTGAAAAAGTCCGTGATGACCGGATAGAAATGGTTGAAGCCGGGCGCATTGATGTCCCAGTCGGGATGGTCTTCGACATAGCCGGTCAAATCCGTGAGGAAGCCGCGGTTCTGGAAGCGGGCGAAGTCGAAGTCGACCAGCATGGCCACGTCCGGCAGATCGCCGGAGGCGAACCGGGTCAGCAGACGATCGTGGTACTGGCCAAAGGGTGCCGAGATCACGGTCACTTCAATGTTGGTATCGGCATAAAAGTGATCCATCAGCAGGCCGTAGTTGACGTCCCAAGATCCCCAAACCGTGAATTCGACTTCCACTGGGGCCTCGGCCATGTCAGCATCCGGCACCGCCGTCGGCGCCGGTATGGCCGTACAGGCCGCCAGCAGGGCTCCGGAACCCAGTAGGGCCGAGTTGCGCAGGAATTGTCTGCGCGACAGGTTGTTGGTAGGCATTGGACAGTGTCTCCCAAGATTATCTGAATGCAGCCCGACAGCCGACAGGTCCGACTGACGTGAGAACGCGTGCACCCGGGATGGCTTGCGGCTGCATCAAAACGATGAAGTGGACCTAAGGTTATACATCCCCAAAAACCTGTCAAGACCCCGGAGCCGGTTGCTTCAGTCCCGACCCACCGTTGCGCGGGCGAGGCCGGACTGCCATTCACCCTCCTTGAGGCCGGCGTAGAGCAGGTAGTGACAACCGTTGCCGGTGAACACCTGTGGGGTCAGGATTCCGTCACAGTCCCAGGCCTCCCGGTCGGCAGCGGGTTCGAAGACGGGATTGGCCGGGTTCGGCTCGAACGTGCGGAAGTCCCGCGTGCGGACATGGCCGATCCGCCAGGCCTGTCCGTCAAAGCCGCCGTACAGGATGTGGAAGAACTCCTCGCCCCGGAACACTTCGGCCTCCCGCACGCCCCGGCTGTCCCACTCCCGGCCGGAGCCGCGAAAGACCGGATTGGCCGGGTTCTTGGTCACGACCGCCGGATCGCCGACGGGTGCCGTGGCATGGCACAGGACCGGTGGTCCGTCGGCTTCGCCGGTGTACACAATGTGGATTAGCTCGTCGTGCACAGCGGCGGAAGGGTGGGAGGAGCCGTCGCGTTCATGGGGCGCGTCCGCCGCGATGACCGGTTCCGCGACCACCCGGGTCCAGTGCCCGAAGTCACCGTCGCTCACCAACAGGCCCGTCTGTTTGGGCACCCGCCGCCGCCGGCCCAGATAGTAGGCGTAGTGGCGTCCGTCCGCCGGGTTCCGGAACGGAAAGGGATATTCCACGGTGTAGTTGTCGAAGCCGGTGCATGACGGCAGAAGCACCGGATTGCGCGGATCGTGGGTCACGGCCGCCGGATTGCGGGCCGGTGCCGTGCTGTGCATGAGAACCCAGTAGTTGCCTTCCTTGCGCCGCCCCCACAGGTAGTGGACGATGTCGTCCACGACGATGGCATGGGCGGCCGCGGCCCACTCGGGCGGGGGGCGGAACAGCAGGGGCACGCCTCCCGACAGTCGTTCGAAGGAGGCGCAGATGTCGAAGAGGCGGTCGTCCCGGTTGGCACTCATGTCCTTCCATCCCGGATGCGTCAAACGGGCGAATGTGGCGATTGGCGTACGTTTCAGCCCAGCCAGCGCACGAGATTGGCCAGTATGCGGTCGGCCACCGGATCCCGGCCGAGATTGGCCGTCAAGCGGTGGGTGCTGAGCACATAGCTTCCCCTGCCGTGGGGCAGGCGGGCGAGATCGGCGCCGTGGTAGGCCCCGCTCACGCCCAGGTAGTTCTGTTTGTGTTTCAGGCCGGCGTACCAGTCGTAGGTGACGGTGCCGGCAATCCAGTCCGTTTCGGGCAGGGCCAGGGACCGGCGCGCAACGACATTGCGGTAGACCTGGTCCATCAGGCAATTGACCGGGAGGCCGCGGTAGACCGGGTGGTCCCGGACCACGTGGCTGCAGGGCATCCACAGTCCCTTGGCCTCGAAATAGGTGGTTGCGAACGGCAGTGCCCGTCCGGCCTCGAGCCCGTGCCACATGCGACCGCGTCCAATGTTCTGCAGGCAGTCGAGCGGCGGGGCATCAAGCACGACCGCCGTGCCTCCGGCCTCAACCCAGGCGGTCAGGCGATCCAGATGGGGCAACGGCCGTCCGTCCCAGCCATTCAGGTTGACGAGGACCGGCGCCTGTGTGTCCGGTCCTTCGGGAAAGGCATGCACGGCGCCCCCGGCCGTCTGCAGGCGGGGTGTGAGGCTTTGGTCGCAATCGACCACGGACAGCGCATAGCCGGCCAGGGTCGAGGCCTCCCGCGCGAGGACATGGAAGTCGATGCGATTGCATAGGGACGGCTCGTTGCCGGCTTGGAACTCCAGCGTTGCACGGCAGGGGCCTTCCAGATCCCCAGTCGGGATGTGCAGGACCTTCAGGTCCGCGATGCCCCGGGCCAGTTCGAGTGTTTCACAGATCAGTTCCCGGTCGCCGCCGGGTGTTTGGAGTGTCACGGTCAGCCGGCCGGACACGGGAGCCTCCTCGTTGACACCCGTCAGCGTCAGCTCCAGGGCCTGCCCGGCGTACAGCGCGTAGGCGTTGGGCCGCAGGGCGATGTAGCGGTCCGCAAACACCTCCTTGACGGCATGGAAGGCGGCCTTGGGCTGGCGGAAGTTGTCAATCAGGCCGGCGCCCACGATCCAGTCGCCGTCGTTGAGGGAATGGATGCCGATGCCGGCGATGTCCGGATTGATGCGGCAGGCCTCCGCCATCAACTTGTTGCCGACATAATGGATGTGCTGGCAGGCGTCGGTGAAGGCCTTCAGGGTTGGAAAGACGGAGGCCAGGTCGGTATCGGCGAGCACCTGCCGATAGCTGTCCAGCAGACGCCGGTGGATGCGGTAGTCCGGTGTCAGGGGATTGCCCTCCCGGACGTAGCGCGCCATGTTGTCCTCGAGATCGGGAATGCTGCCGTAGCCCAGTTCCGACACGTTGGTGAGGAGGCCCGGCTCGATGTGGCTGCGCCGGTGGTTCCGACGCGGCGACTGCCCCAGGGCCGCCAACTGCTCGGCACTCTTGCCCAGAAACAACAGGTTGTCGTAACTCTCCTGATCGAGCGGCATGCCCGGATAGTCGTGCACATCGTTGATGTGGGTCGGTTCATAGGAGCCGGGCAGGTAGAGGCTGCACACACCGGCGAAGCCGCCGGACTCCGCCAGAATCAGACGGGTCTCGTCCAGCTCCCGGGCCTTGAGCGAAGTGGATTGGCGGAGGCGCGCGAGGCCGTGGCGGAGGATTTCGTTGAACATCTCCCAGATCACGATGGAGGGATGGTTGCGGTCGCGGCGAACCATCTCCGTGACTTCGTTTTCGATGCGGGTACGGGTGTAGGGGGTGATCTGCGGCCAGTTGTCCATGCACTCGATGGGCAGGGCACCGAAAAAGAGGATCCCCATCTCATCGGCCAGGTCGTAGACGCAACTGGGTTGCGGCTTGCGCCAGGGCCTGACCACGTTGATGTTGCCTTCCTTGATCAGTTCGAACTCCCGCCGCAACAGGTCCGGGTCGCGCGGATAGGCCAGCGAGTGGGGATAGAAGGCTTCGTTGAACGTGTACTTGAGAACGAGCTTGCGGCCGTTGAGGTGGAAGTGCTTGCCCTTGACCGTGAACTCGCGGAACCCGAACCGCGCGGTCTGGGTGTCCGATACGGTGCCGTTCAGACGCACCGTGACCTGAAGCCGGTACAAATTGGGTTCCTCCGGGCTCCACAGGCGGTGATTCGGCACAGTCAGCGAACAGGCGGCCGGCACGGTGCCGGGATGCACGCCGAGGGTTTGACGGAGCTTGGCCTCCGGTTCCTGTCCGTCCGCGGAGCCGATCGTCCAGGCCAGGTCCACCTGCTGGGTGGCCTCGGAGGTGTTGTGCAGGACCAGGTCGACGGCCGCCTCGCCGGTGTCAATCCGACCGCGCACGAACAGGTCGTCCAGGTAGATGCAGTCCGTGACCAGCAGGGATACCGACTGCCAGATACCGCCGGCGATGGCGCCGCGCCAGTGCGGCATGTCGTCCCGACCCAGGCCGTCAATCACGACGTCGCGGGTGATCAGGGGCGTGATCACGCGCACCGCGATGAAGTTGTCCTCACCGGATCGGAGCAGGTCGCCAATCTCCAAATCGAAACCGACATACCCGCCCTCGTGGGCACCGGCTGCCTCGCCGTTGACCCAGACCTCGGCTCGATAGTTGACCGCGTCGAACCGGATGCGGACGGTCTTGCCCGACCAGTCCTCCGGAACCTGCACGAAGCGGCCGTACCAGGCCACGCCCTCGTAGTCCTGCCGGAACTCCTCCAGGCAGGCGGGCACGCTCACGGTTTCCGGTTCAGGGTGGGCGAGAAAGGCCTCCGCCTGCTCCCAGTGCAGCGGACGCCCCTTGTTGTCGTCGTCAAAAATGACCTGCCAGTCGCCATCCAGGGAAAGAGCCTGCGTCATGTTGGGTTCCACTCTGTATGCAGTGGGAGGGGGCACGGTCCAGTCGATTGGTTGATGGGAAGGCGGGAATCCCTGCGGCACAATACCCCTGTGCTGAATCTACTTGGTCAAGGGAATACCGCCTTGGACCGCGTGCCGGAGCCGCTAGGCGGTTGTTCGCAGTTCGACCCGTGTTGAGGGACGGGGATCGGACTCCACCTTGAGGGCCGCGACTGCCTGTTTGGGCAAATTTGCCGTTGGGTGATAATGGATCCTACCCGATCCCCCAAAGTATCCGAGCCCCAGTTGGTGGAGGTTGGTCCGTTTCCCTTCCCTTGTCGTCCGCGTCCCCTTGTCGGTTGCGGTCGACGGTGGTTCCGGCCCGTTCCGGCTTGCTACCTGCATATCGCCCCGGATGGTTCAGTTTCGCTGGATGGGGTGTACAGTTTTGCACCAGGAGGTGCTTCATGAAGATTCGTGTTCGGCATGTGCCGCTGTTGGCGGCCGTGTTGCTGTTGATGATGTTGGTCCTGGCGGCCTGCGGCGGTGCGCCGGAGGAACCGGAAGCCATGCCCGCCGAAGCGGACGAAGCAGCGGCGATGGAGGAGAGCAAGGAAGCCCCCATGCTGGCGGCCATGGTCGCGGCCGGCGAGCTGCCGCCTCTGGATGAACGGCTGCCCAAGAACCCGATGGTGGTTCCGGTGACCGAATCAATCGGCCAGTACGGTGGCACCTGGCGTTCCGGCCTGCTGGGCCAGGCGGATGCGCCGTGGGTGACCCGCACCATGGCCTATGAGCCGACCATGCGCTGGAAGCCGGACCTGACCGGCACCATTCCGAACGTGGCGGAGTCCGTCACGGTCAATGACGAGGGCACGGAGTTCACCTTCGGCCTGCGCGAGGGCATGCGCTGGTCTGACGGCGAGCCCTTCACGGCCGACGATGTCCTGTTCTGGTACGAAGCGCACATCGTGAACGACGAGGTAAGCCCGGTGAAGCCGCTGTGGATGCGTCCGGGCGGCACCTTGGGTACAGTCACGAAAGTCGATGACTACACGGTCACGTTTTCGTTCGGGGCGCCCCACGGCCTCTTCCTGGAGCAGCTGGGCAGCCGCCGCACCTTCGAACCCGCCCACTACCTGGAGCAATTCCATCCGGGCTACTCCGATGCCGAGGACGTCCAGGCCATTGTGGACGAGATGAGTCTGGCCAACTGGGTGGCCCTTTGGGGCAACCGACGCAACATCCTGAACAACGTCGATCTGCCGGTGGTGTTCGGCTGGCACCTGACCCAGCCCGCCTCCTCCGCGACGCAGATGGTGTCCGAGCGCAACCCCTACTACTGGAAGGTCGATCCGGAAGGCAACCAGCTGCCCTACATCGACAAGCTGGTCTATCCGATCGTGGAAAGCGTCGAGGTGCAGGTCCTCAAGGCCCTCGCCGGCGAGGTGGACATGCAGGATCGGCACATTGCCACACCCGGCAACAAGGCACAGTTCTTCGACGGCAAGGAGGCCGGGGACTACGACTTCTTTACCGTGGAGTACGCGTGGGAGACCCCCGTCTCGATGGGCCTGAACCTGGCCCATCCCGACGAGAACCTGCGTTCCATCTTCCTGGAGAAGGACTTCCGCATCGCCCTGTCCGTGGCCTTTGACCGCCAAGCCATCATTGACGTGATCTACATCGGCGACGGCGAGCCGCGCCAGCCGGCGCCACTGGCCGAATCTCCCTGGTTCAACGAGCAGCTGGCCTACCAGTACACCGAGTTCGATCAGGATCAGGCCAATGCGCTGCTGGACGACCTGGGCTACGCCATGGGGCCGGACGGTGTGCGGCTGGGACCCGACGGCGAGAAGATCAGCTTTGACATCAACGTCATTGCCGCCTTCGAGCCCTGGGCCGAGATCATGAACCTGGTGGCCGGTTACTGGGCCGACGTGGGCATCGAGGCCAACGTGGTACAGCTGGAGCGCTCGCTCTTCTATGAGCGCAAGGCGGCCTACGACTTCGACATGGCGGTCTGGACCGGTGCCGACGGCATTGCCCTGGTCATGGATCCCCGCTCCTACTTCGCCTTCAGCACGGAATCGCTGTTCGGCGTCGCCTGGGCCGACTGGTGGCGGTCCGGCGGCAGCAGGGGCGTGGAGCCGCCGGCAGCCGCCCAGCAGCAGCAGGCCCTCTACGATGAACTGGCCGTCACGGTCGATCCGGCCGAGAAGGACCGCATCATGAACGAAATCCTGGA
>DAOUIC010000288.1:0-3256 GCA_034428255.1 Anaerolineales bacterium | reverse complement strand
CAAGGACAGCAGTCGGATGATTCTGGAGTTCCACCGCGCCATGTGGACGTTCCATCGGAAGCACTATGCGGCAGACACCCCGTGGCTTGGGAACGCATTGGTCCGCATGGCCTCCTGGGGACTAGGATGGGTGAAGTGGGCGTTGAACAGCCTTCTGCCACCCGACCGGAGACATGTGGGTTCGGCCATCATCGTTGATGCTGCCAGTGACAGATGCCGTTAGGCAACACGGCGCTTCACTTGGATCGGCGACCTGTCAAACTGGAACGCAGGTCGCCTGAGCGGTTGTGTTCCCGGAAACGCAAGAAAGCCGATTTGGGCGCACTTTCCCGGAACAGTACGTGTGGGCTCCAACCGTCGAAGCCAGTCCAATCGACAGCTTGACATTACGGTTCCAGGCATTGCATTGCTGGCCTGCGGGATTTCATGTTCACATGGTCAAATTCAAAGAAGGCATTTCTCATACACGTTAACAGCCCAATGACCTCCTTTGGGAGAGGCGGGACCCGACCACCCATCCCGCACCAGCCTCCGAGCTATGAGTCGGTTCATGAAAAAATGCCCGACCAACAGCACAGACTGGTTGGCTTCAGCTTCAGTGGACAGCCGCTGTGCAGCTATCCGGGCTCTGGCCTTAGCCTGTCGCCAGGACTCCGCCTGATAGGCGAATCCACAGAACCCAAGCACACGAAATATGACGGACCAGGCCATGGAGTTCAACTTGGGCCAATGCCAGGGACCATGTGGAAGTTCCAGTTCGCGAAACAGCTTGCTGGCGACGAAGTCTGCGTCGGGGCAGAGCGTCTTGATGGAGCCAATGGATCTCTGTAGATTGCTGCACCATTTGGAGTTGCACTTGGCGGCTACGGCCATTGTTTCCTGTCCTGGTAGAGAGCGACTGCACAGTCCTGCTTGCTCCCACTCATCAAGCCACTCGGCAAACTCATATGCGGAGATGCTCTTGCGGCCGGCAATGGCGGGTTTTCCGTGCCTCAACAGAACGATTCTCATGCTCTTGTCCCCGTCATCCTGCTTGCGCAGCTTGGGGACCTGGTGTTCGCTGAATGTCATGCTTCCACTGGCAGTGTTCGTTACGCACATCCGGTATCGGGCGGGAACACAGGATGGTAAGGCAGATGCCCATGATACGGCGGAGGCAGCGGTCCAACGGCCAGAAAATCGTGCCATGGCGGGACCGCACCGCCTGAACGTTCCCAACCATCAACCCCATGGATGTTTCCAGACAACCCCGGGGGCGTTGCCTGGGAAGCGACGGATCGCACAAAACATCCCTCCCCTAAGCCCTCGAGCACCCCTTGAGAATGACGTCTCAATCAGACTCCGGGGCAGCCACTGCTGAGGGACTGGCATGCAGAACGCCTCCCGAAACAACTGACGCATCGATAGCGGGTCCAGAGTCAATTCACAACCACGACATGGTGCCCAAGCTGAATGGGCAACGGCTTGGGATTGTTTGGAATGCTTGCCGCGCCGCGTTCCGCACTAACCCCTGAGTGGATCCCGGACCTCGCCCTTGCCATGGGTCAGGTCCGTGAACCATCGCACGAATTCCTCGCGCCGATACGCCGGAAGCACTACCCAAACCTGCACCCGATCGCTGTAAACCGTATCTTCAACCTGGGCTTCGAAGCGCGTGGAGAACCGCTGAAATCGGTCCAACATCGGGTACTCCATGGTTAGAGCAAGCCGAACCATCTCAACCTTGTGTACGGTGTCCAGGGTTTCAAGGACGGCTTGGACGCCCCCTGAATAGGCGCGGACCAGTCCGCCGCGTCCCAACTTGGTGCCACCGAAGTACCGTGTGACAACAGCCACAATCTCGCCGACTCCGGAATGCAAGAGAACCTTCAGCATCGGTTGCCCCGCCGTGCCGGCGGGCTCGCCGTCGTCGGAACACCCCACACTGGCAGTGGAGCCGGGAGCTCCCGCAACAAAGGCCCAACAGTTGTGACTAGCATCGTCGTAAAGTTCCTTGATCTCTGTAATGAAGGCGCGGGCCGATGTCGGATCGGGTGCAGGCGCCAGGGAACTGATGAACCGGCTCCGCAGGATGACCTGTTCGGCTTGGACGATGGCGGCCGGAATGGGGAAACCTTCAGTCATGAACCATGAACTCCAGGATGCGGTCCTACGGACATCCAAGGACAACGAGGATGATGCACCATGAGGGTTCCCGAGCAGTCCAGTTGGAATCGCATAGGAGAAACCCATGCCGGTTTCCGCAACGTGGACCAGCAGACGCTCCACCTCTTTTCATAGGGCAGACTCCCATGCCGCGTACCGTCCGACATCGTAGCAATCTCCCGCCCTGGAGCAAAGCAGGCCCTTGTCCTCCACTGTGTGTGCCTATGGTGGAAGCCAGTCGCGTGCCAACCACCAGGGTCGATGCTCCCACGAAGATCTCGGTTCCCGTTCCCCCACCGGCTTGAAGCTTGTTGGCAACCCTGGATCGAAGATCTCCCTACAAGTCCGCTTGCGCCATTCGTTGACACACCTGCCAGAATCCCGGGTGGACCGATCCTACTGCCGGTCGCCCCGTTCATCGGAACCCAACATACATGCCAACATCTCCCAACATCCTGTTTGTGATGGACGACCAGCATCGTCATGACTTCCTGGGCCTGGACACTCCTTTGGTCTCCACCCCGCATATCGATCGCCTCGCCCGGCAGGGCACGCGGTTCACCCATTGCTGCGTGAATGCCCCGGTCTGCGCCCCGTCCCGCATTTCGCTCGCATCCGGCCTCCATCCCTGGCGCATGGGTGCAGTGGACAACAGCAGCTATCTGCCGCTCCGCATCCCCACCTATTATCAGCGCCTCAGGGACCACGGCTACAAGGTGGCTTCGGCCGGCAAGCTGGACTTGGCCAAACCTGCCGGATACAACGGGCGGCATGGCACCCGGGCCTGCAACTACCAATGGGGCTTCACGGACCCCTGCGAAATCGAAGGCAAGATGCACGCGGGCCGTTCCGACACACCGCAGGGACCGTACGGCTTCATGCTCCGGGAGAAGGGGCAGTTCGACGCATTCGTCAACGACTACCAGAGCCGCAGTGACCGCGGCTGGATCAAGGACGCCTCCCACGACTCCGTACTACCCGAGGAGCTTCACTCGGACACCTATGTTGGGGAACGAGCCAACCAATGGCTCCAGGACGCGCCAACGGACGCCCCTTGGCACATGTTCGTCTCCTTCGTCGGACCGCACGATCCCTTTGACCCTCCCACCTC
>DAOUIC010000287.1:0-14040 GCA_034428255.1 Anaerolineales bacterium | reverse complement strand
GAGGCCCGCTTGGATCTGCCTTCCGGATGTGTCCGCTTCGAAGACAAGGTCGAGGCCGTGCCCGTGTTCCCCGACGATCCGGAACGGGCCTGCGTATACGGGTACAGCTATCCCCGGCGCGATGTGAAGAGGAATCTGGCGCACCTGTTTCCACGGCCAGGATCGGACAGCTGGGGTTTTCGGATTGGCCTGCTCCATGCCAACGCAGGGGGCAATCCGAACCATGAAGCCTATGGTGCCTGCAGCCTTGCCGATCTGGAGGAAGCCGGCATTGACTACTGGGCTCTGGGACACATCCATACCCGCGATGTACCGAAGGCGGAAGGACCGGTCATCGCCTATCCCGGCAACCCCCAGGGACGCCATCCCAACGAAGCGGGCAGCCGCGGGGTGTATTTGGTGGAGGTGGACGAGGCCGGCAGCCCGCGGCTGGAGTTCAGGGCCATGGACGTGATTCGCTGGCAGCAAATGGAATTGGATATCACCGGCCTGACCACCGAGCAGGCGGTATTGGACGGCATCGTCGATCGGGCCGAATCCATACTGCATGACGAAGGACGGTCCGTGGTGTCGCGGTTGGTTCTGACCGGCAGGGGAGCCACCCATCAATGGCTTCAACAGACCGACACCGCCCAGGAAATCCTCGATCTCCTGAACGAAACGATGGCGGACCGCGAGCCGTGGCTTTGGTGCGAACGCATCCGGGTACGCACCGCATCACCCGTGGACAGGACCCAGGTTCTTGGGCGGGAGGATTTCATCGGCGACTTGGCCAGATTGGCCGATGAGCTGCGGCACAACCCCGATGCACTCGCAGATCTGCAACAGGAACTGTTGACCCTCTACGGCTCCGCCGGAGCCCGCAAGTACCTGAAGAATTTGATCCCCACAGAGGAGGAACTGCTGGCCCTCCTGGACACCGCCGAGGAGGAATGCCTGGCGGCACTGACAGGAGACGATGGGACGTGAGGCTCGAAGAATTCCACTTGGACGGTTTTGGGCGGTTCCATCAGCAGACCATCGGCCCCCTGCACGCACCCATCACCGTGATTTACGGCCCCAACGAAGCGGGCAAGAGCACGTTGTTGGCCTTCGTTCGGGCCGTTCTCTTCGGCTTTCCGCTGAGGAAAAGCAAGGAACACTATCCCCCTCTGGCCGGAGGCAAGCACGGCGGCCGGATCAGGCTGACCAGCGACGCGGGCGAATCCTTCACCCTTGAACGGTACAACGGTCCCAAAGGGGGTTCTTTTGTTCTGCGCAACGAAGCCGGCCAGGAATTTCGCGCCCCCAACTCGTTGGAGCAACTCACGGGCCGCGCCCCGGCCGACCTGTTCCAGAACGTTTTCGCGTTTGGCATTGATGAACTGCAGGACACGGGTCTGCTGGAAAGCCCGGACGTGGCCGACCGCATCTACAGCGCGGGCATGGGAGCAGCCAAGCTGCCGTTGTTCAGCCAGTCGCTGGCCAAGCGCAAGGACGAACTTTACAAGCCGAAAGGCAGTGCGCAGCGCATCGCCAAACTGCTGCGCGAGCTCAAGGACACCGACCAGCGGCTCAGGCAGGTGCAGACGAACGCCGACCGGTACGGACAACTGCTCCGCAGACGGGACGACATCAAACGGGAACTGGACCGGTCGGATTTGGAGCGCGGCGACCTGAGCCGCAGACACGCCGAAGTGCTTAGGATGCAGGATGGATGGGAGGACTGGGAAACCCTGGAAGAGTGCGGGATACGTCTGAGGGACATGCCCCAATACAAGCAGTTGCCGGAGAACGCGATTGAGCGCTTGGACAACCTGGAACAGAGGATGCATCAAGCCAGGGAAGATCGCGACGACGCCGGGGAACAGAACAGAAAAACCCGTGCGGCCGCCACTGTCGTCATTCCCGGCGAAGCCCTGCTTCCGGATCGGGACCTCATCGAGGCCATCCGCCGCGACCGAAGCAGGTACGACAATGCCGTGCGCGATCTTCCGGAACGGCAGCAGGAACTGAGGGATATGGAGCAATCCCTGGGGGAGAGATTGCGGCAACTGGGCCCCGACTGGAATGAAGCCAATCTCGACCGCGTCGACACCTCGCTCGCTGTTCGCAGCGAAGTGGAGCATTGGCAGAAGCACATTCGCAAGGCGGAGTACGAGGCCAACGAAGCCGACACACGCTTGGCGCAGGACTCGGAGCAGTGGGATTCGTTCAACGCGGAGGCAGCGCATGCCCAGCAGCTCCTGCAAGTGGATGGGGACACCCGATCCGCCGCTCAGCGACCTCCGTCGGGAAACCTGGAGTCATTGTTGGAGGAGCGGGAACCGATTGAGGCAATGCGGCGCGGACATCAGGCATATGGCAATTCGGTGGCGGACTTGCCGGAACGCCAAGCCGAGTTGATTGCACTGGAATCCGGCCTGCGGAGCAAGTTGCGGGATCTCGGAGCCGGCTGGGATGAATCCCGCCTGGAGGACTTCGACACCTCCATGGTGTTCCGCCAGAAGGTTGAACATTGGAGGGATGTTCTCAACGAGCACAGGGAACGGACGCGCCAGGTCCGACAGCAGCTCGCATCGGAGAAGACCGCGCTGGAGGAGCGGAGCGAAGCCGTACGTGCCGCGGAGGCCGGCATGGCCGGATCGGAACCGGACTTGGATGGCCCTGCCCTGGACCAACTCAGGGCCACCCTGCGCCGGGCCCGAAGCCGTCTGGGAGAATTCGAAAGGGCACACCACAATCAGGAGAATCTCAAGGGCCAGGTCAATGCCCTGCACGGCCGACAAACACCCGGGATGCCGGTTGCGCAGGGGCCGTCCCCGATTTGGTTCGCGGCACCGCTCCTGGTGATTGGAGCGGGTCTGTTGTTGTATGGCATCTTCGGTCCGGAGGGAGCCATGGGGCCGGGCCTGGCGGCGGGCGGGCTGTGCACATTCCTCGCCGTCGGCTACCTGCTGTTCGGGCGCGGGACCACCGCCAGGTCCGAAGCCCCGCCTCAACCGGCCGCGCTTCTCCAAGCCCTCGAGGCTGCCACCGCTGCCACCGGGGAGGCTTGGTCACGATTGGTGGCGGAAGCCCAACCGCTCGGTTTGGATGCAACCCCCTCGGCCGATGCATTGGACGAGGCCGAGGCCCGTCTGGATGCAGCGACCCAGGCCCTTGCCACATGGATCGGGCACAAGGCGCAACTGGACCAGGCCCGCGCTGCCCGAAGCAGTCAGCAGCGACGCCATGCCGAGGTTGTCAAACAACATCAGGCCGTCACTGCATCGGCACACGACAGCCATCGGGAATGGCGGGAGTGGCTGGAACAGCACGACATGGACTCCGGCCTCACCCCGGAGACGATGACGGAGTTCACCGGTCGCATCGAGACGGCGCGGGCGATCCTGAATCAGGTACAGGATCGGCGCAATCGGGTCCAAGCGATCCAGGACGACATCGAAGAGTACCAGGCACTGATCCGACCCGTGGCCGACAGACACGGGGTGGCCCTGGACGACTCAAGCCATCCACGCATCATGGAAGTGGCCAATCTGTTCGTACAACAACTGGACCACGGCCGTGAGTTGGTCAAAGTCAGAAACGATGCCTTTCACCGCCGCGAGCAGCAGGAGCAAAAGCTCGCGGCCAGTCGGCAGCAGCGTGAAAGGACCAGCCAAAATCTGGTGGAAGTACAGGCCCAATGGCAGGACTGGCTGTTGGCGCACCAAGTGCCCGGAGGACTTTCACCCGAGGCCACACTGGAATTCCTGGCTCAGGCGGAGACGGCACGGGCCTCTCGCAACGAGGTGGAACGGATGCGGGCCCGCGTCAAGGCCATTGAGAACGACATCACCGAATTCCACGATCAATTGGCACCGCTGGCCGCGGCCCACGGCATCCCGCTGGATGGCCACAACCGGGGGCGGTTGGGAGCTCCGGCGGACAATCTCATCCAAAGGTTCGACTTGGTTCGGTCCCAAGTTGCCGAACGGGATCAGGCCCGCCGCCAGAACGAACTGGACCTGGAACAACTGCAGCAGCGGGAACGGCGCCTCAGGCATCTGGAGAGGGAACACAGGTCTCTCCTGAAGGCGGGGGACACGGAGGATGCCGAAGAATTCCGAAGACGGGTGCGGCAGCAGAAAGAACGATTGGCATGGGAGGGAAGACAGGACGAGTGTCTGCGGAATCTGCGGCGCCTCAGCGGCCCCGACCGTTGTCTCGACGAGTTCAGGGCGGCCCTGGCCGCCACCGATCGCAGCCAACTTCGACAGGAGACCCTGGACCTGGAGGAGAAGCAGGCTAGCCTGGAAGAACGCCGCAATGCATGGCGGGAAGAGCTTGGAGGCATCGACAACGAATTGGAGCAATTGGCCGGCGAAGAGGAGTCGGCCCGTCTGCGCATCCAGCGGAACATCCTGATGGAACAGTTGCAGAACTGTGCCGCGGAGTGGTCGAAACTCACGCTGGCGGAGGTGCTGCTGGACCGTACGCGCAAGAAGTTCGAGAGGGAACGCCAGCCCAACGTCATCAACCATGCCAAAACCTTCTTCTCCGGGATCACGGGCCACCGCTACTCCGGACTGTTTGCCCCCGTCGACCAGCGGACCATCACGGTGACGGACGCCTCCGGCCAAGCCAAGCTGCCAGCCGCATTGAGTCGGGGCACCCGGGAGCAACTGTATCTGGCCCTGCGGTTCGGCCTGATCCTTGAATTCGGGGAGCACGCCGAGCGCCTTCCCGTGGTAGTGGACGAGGCGCTGATCAACTTCGATCCGGAAAGAGCCCGTTATGCAGCCGAAGCCTTCGCCCGACTCGCCGAAACCCACCAGGTGCTGGTGTTCACATGCCACCACTTCATCGTGGACCTGTTTGAGTCCGTGGGAGCCTCCACGCTGGACATCGATTCGGCCGGTTCTTCACCATAACCGCGGCACTGCAGGGTGATGAAGCACAGCGGTTTGACCGCGCCGTGACCGCCGCGTGTCCTCCAGACACAGCCTCCCAAGTGGTGACGACCGATGTGCCAGCCCAATGCGCGCATCGGACACGGCAGGCCTTTGTTCCGTGGGACCTTTCCCGGCTTTCCGCGGAAAGGCGCCCAATACTCGCGTCCCTGCGCCTGAAGGAATGGTGAAGCCGTCCCGACCCATTCCACGGCCAGGGCACCTCGTTCATGTAACCAAATCGAAGGTTTTACGTCTTACATAGTAGGACGCACTGTCGGTTTGCAAGGCCGACATGGCTTTGGTACCCCCCTCTACCGGCCGGATTGTCCGACACACACCGGTCGGATATGGCCGGAATCTTGCCGCGCCGTTGCCTACACCACCTGGACCAGCCATGCCTTCGATGCCTTTTCCGCTGCCGGACTCCGGTGCTGTTGCCCAGGAACTGGCACTGCTTGCGCGCACCGGCGACCATCCACTGTTCACTGCGGTCGCCGACCGTTGCGGACGGGAGCCGACATCCCGTTCACTGTGGCATCGGTTCATCGCCCGGCCGGGCAGCCAAATGGCTGCGTTGGCCACGTGGCTGCAGGCCGAATTGGACCGCCATCCCGGCTTCGCACGCGACATGGCATCGCTTTGGCACCAGTTGCAGCTCAAGCAGGGACGGCTCCCCAGTCCCGTGCTTCCAACTCCGACCCTGCCCGCGGGCACCCGCAACCGGGATCGCGACAACGGCTCCGCCATGCCGCTCCTCCATGCCCTGCCGGCCGGGATCCGGAATCTGTGGACGGTCGGTGTTGGCCCGGAGATCACCGACTCCCTCGTGGCATTTGTCACGCGGGAGCACAGGGAACAGGAACTGCCCGCACGCGGCCGCATCCTGGCCGAACACATGGCGAACTACCTGCGGCTCTCGGGCCAACCCGACTCCGGTGACGACCAGACTCCCCGCTACCACGACCGCCACCTGCTCAACCTGCTGGAAGAGCATCTGGCCCTGGACACGGCACCGCCGCGCGTGCGCGGCACGCGCGACGGCACACCGTCCCCCGATCCCGAACCCGCCCCTGCCGCCAAGCAACCTCTGAAGGACACCCTGACCCGCCACGCGGAACTGGAGTGTCCCGACCGGGTTTGGATTGGCACCCCCCTGGTGCCGATCATGGTCCGTCTCCTGGCACCGGATCCCGATGATCCGGCCGCGCGCCTGGCCATGGAACTGCAGCCGGACCTGCCCATCCACATCTGGCTGACGGCACCGGGCTTCGACGTGCTGGGATCCCAGCTGTACACCCTCTGGCTGGAACCCGACGCGCCGCGGCAGGAGATCACCTTCGAACTGCAACCCCGAACGGCCGGCGCGGCCCACCTGATGGTGCAGTTCCTGCAGGAAGGGACTCCGCTCGGCTCGATCATGGCCCGCATCGAAATCGAGGAACAGGTCACCACCACGGTCAAAAATCGCTTCGTGCGGGCCGACCACCTCGCGGTCGGGGACAAGTCCGAGTCCCCGGACCTGACCCTCTTCGTGCACTACGACATGATGCAGGCCCAGCCCCGACTGCTCTTCAACCTGTACCGGGACGGCCAACTGTCGGAAAGCTGGCCCCCCGCCGTCCTGCACGCGGACACCCGCAGCTACCACGCCGAGATCTACCAGCGGCTGTCGGACCTGACCGATGTGTTCGACATCCAGCGGGACAGTCCCGACACCATGGAGGTGGTGGACCGCCAGTTGCGCAGCCTGGGCCAAAGCCTGTGGAACGACCTGATTCCCGAGGGCCTGCAGCAGTTGTACGCCCTGGAACGGGCGGAATGGCACGGCCGTTCCCTGCTCGTGGTGACCGACGAGCCCCACATCCCCTGGGAACTGATGTGGCCCTACGGCTACCAGGGCGAAAGCTGGGAGGACGAACAGCCCTGGTGCATGTCCATGCGCATGACCCGCTGGCTTCACCAGGACGGCGAAGGCGCGGGCCTCCACGGACCGCCGTCCCAACTGGAGATCGAGCGATTTGCGTTCGCAGGCCCGAGCGACCTGTCCCTGGCGGCGATCGAAACGGAAGGCCGTCAGCTGCGGACCCTCATGCAAACAGCCGGCATCCGCGACGCCGGCCTGGACCTTGGTTCACTCGCCCGTATTCAGGCCCTGCTCGAGAGCGGGGACTACGACTGGCTGCACCTGGCATCCCACGGGGAATTTTCGGCCGAGCGGCCGGACACCGGGTCGGCCATCCTGCTGGAGGGCGGAGAAGCCCTGGCACCCGACGCGCTGATTGGGCCCCAGGTGCAGGGACACATCTTCCGGCAGCGGCCGTCGTTCGTGCTCAACGCCTGCCATGCCGGTCGCCAAGGCTGGGCCCTGACCCAGCTGGGCGGCTGGGTCAACAGACTGGTGGGCTCGGGCGCCGGTCTGTTTGTGGGACCCTTGTGGACGGTTACGGACAGCTCCGCCCAACTCTTTGCCGTTCAGTTCTATGAACGGCTGCTGGCCGGCAGCACGGTGAGCGAGGCCCTGCACGCGGCCCGCAGGAAAATCCGGGAGCTGGGCGACCCCACCTGGCTGGCCTACAGTGCCTATGCCCATCCGAACGCGCGGCTGGCGCGCACCGCCGGATCCGGATCAGGCCACAGCCAGGCTCCTTTCATGGATGAGCCCGACCATCGCCTCCCCAACGGCGGCAATCTGGGCGCCTGAAGCCGGAGACATCGGCGAACGGGGGAGGCCCCCGTCGCGGCCCTGCAGTGCCATCGCGGCCCTTACGGCGGCCGGCAGGTTGTCGCCCTCGATGGCGTTCCACAGCGGCAGCAGCCGGTGGTGCAATGTCAAGGCCAATTCGTGGTCGCCGGCCCGGACCGCATCCCACAGGGCCACGCAGGTGGCCGGAGCGGCGGTGAGGATGGCGGCAATGGCACCCTGGGCTCCCAGGCAGAAGGACGGATACAGCAAGGCGTCGACTGCGGACAGGATGGTGTCGTCCGGATCCGACAGCATCAGCAGGTCCGCCAGCAGCTTCATGTCGCCTGCGCTTTGCTTGACCCCCTGCACCGCAGGCACCTCGCGCATGATGCGCGTCAGAAGCTGCGGCGACAGATAGATGTGCGGCACCACGTTGTAAATCAGGATCGGGATGTCCACCACCTCGGCCATCGAGGCGAAGTGGCGGAGGTGCATCTCGTCGGTCGGCTTGAACAGATAGTGCACCGGCGTGACCTGCAGGGCGGCCACATCCAGATCCGCCAACAGCCGCACGCGATTGCGGGCCTGCCGCGTGCTGTCCACAATGACCCCGGCGATGACGGGTACGCGGCCCGCCGCGGCCTCGACGGCCGTCCCGACCGCCGTGCGCAGTTCCTCGTCGGTCAGGGTGTGGCCTTCCCCGGTGCTGCCACCCACGGCCAGTCCGTGGACCCCGGCGCCTTCGATCAGGTACTCCACATCGGCGGCCAGCGCCGCCGCATCCAGCTCTTCCCGGTCATCGAAGGGAGTGACCATGGGCGGGATGATGCCAAACAAGCTTTCAATCATGGTTCCAGTATCCGGTGGTCGACAAGTTTGGGGGTAGGGGACAGATCGTTGTCAGGCGTTCAGCAGGCCTGCGGCAATCTCGTCCCATTCGTCCGTCAGGGATGCCTCCGACGGCGGTTTGCCGGCCCGGCCGTACCAGTACCGGGCATTGGGCAGATCCCCTTCCTCGCGATGCAGCCAAGCATGCACCCAGGCGGAGCCGTTGGCATCGTCCTGATTCTGCAGCAAGTCGTGGGAACGGTGCCACTCTCCCTTGCCACCCCACCATAGCGCCTCCAGGGGCACTTCAAGCCCCTCCGGCGGAGCCGCCTGCTCAAGCGATGCGCGAAAACCTTGGGCGTCCATGTCCATGTCCTGCTGGTTGACGGAAAAGGCACCGCGCCCGGTTCAGGCCTCGGTCCACAACTCCGCGATGCGAAGGCAGGTGCGAACCGCCAGTGCCATGTCCTGGATCGTAACCCACTCCAGGGGACCGTGCACATCGTGCATGCCGGTGAACAGGTTGGGGGTGGGCACCCCTTTTTCGGTGAGCCGGGAGCCGTCGGTGCCGCCCCGGATGGGCTCGTCCACGGGTTCGAGGCCGGTGTCGCACATGGCCTGGCGGGCGATCTCCACCGGTGTCATATCCTCCTGCAGCCACTGCCCCATGTTGCGGTACTGGGCCGTGATGTCGCAGCGGATACCGGCGCGCGGATGGGCCGCCTGCATGGTCTCAGCCAACAGGGACAACACCTTTCCGTGTTCCGCCAGACGATCGTTGTCGAAGTCGCGCAGGATGTAGCGGAGTTCGGCTTCGGCCGCATTGCCAGCCATCTCGTACAGGTGGATGAAACCCTCCCTGTCCTTGGTGGTTTCCGGCGTCCGCGCATGTTCCGGCAGTGCGGCGTGGAACTTGGCGGCCAGCGTGCAGGCATTGACCAGATCGTGATAGGCCGTCCCGGGATGCACCGAGACGCCGCGGAACGTCACGACGGCCATGTTCGCCGAAAAGGTTTCGCTGGATATCTCGCCGGTGTTGCCGCCATCCAGGGTGTAGGCCCAGCGCGCGTCCAGATCCCCCGGCGTCAGGTGGTCCACGCCCCGGCCGATTTCCTCGTCCGGCGTAAAGCAGAGGCGGATGCGTCCGTGTTCCGTATCGGACTTCTCCAGCAGGCTGCGCGCCATGCCCATCACGATTGCGACGCCGGCCTTGTCGTCGGCGCCCAGCAGTGTGTCCCCGCTGGCGGTCACGATGTCCTGGCCAATCTTGGCCTTCAGATCGGGGGAACGCTCCGGTGACAGCACCAGGGACCCGTCTTTGGGGAACGTGATGGGGGAGCCGTCCCAGGATCGGTGGACACGCGGTTTGACCCCCAGGCCGGGAAACGCTTCCGTCGTGTCCACATGGGCCATGAAGGCGATCGTCGGTGCCTCGCCACCACCTGCGGTGGCGGGAATGGTGGCCAGCAGCGTGGCGTAGTCGGTCAGCTGCACATCCTCGGCCCCGAGTTGTTGAAGTTCCACTTCCAGCATGCGCAGCAGATCCAACTGCCGTTCGGTCGAGGGGACGGATGTCGAGTCGGCATCCGACTCCGTGTCCACCTGCACGTAGCGGAGGAAGCGCTCCTCCAGGTCCCGGTGCAAATCAAATGTCATGGGGGTTCCTCCGGTCGTGGCAGCAAGCTGGCCGGGATACAGGTACGGCCTGCCCTAGAATAAGCCAATGGGCCGCCCCCGGAGAGGCGGCCGCTGCAGGCAAAGCAAAGGACCGAACGGCATGGACGACAGACAGCGGCAACTCGGGGAAGCGGTAGCGCGGCGCGATTGGGTCAACGGGGTAACACGCTATCCGGACCCCGCGGTGGAGGTTGTGGACGACAGCTTCCGGAAGTACATCAACGCCAATGCGGCCCTGGAGCGACTATGGACCGGCGCCAGGTGGACCGAGGGGCCGGTCTGGTTTGGCGATCGGAACTGCCTGCTGTTCAGCGACATCCCCAACAACCGCATCATGTGCTGGCATGCGCCGTCGGGCCAGACCACGGTCTACCGGGAGCCGTCCAACAACACCAACGGACACACCCGGGATCGCGAGGGGCGCTTGGTTTCCTGCGAGCACCGAACGCGCCGCGTCACGCGCACGGAACATGACGGCTCCGTCACCGTGCTGGCCGATTCCTACCAGGGAAAACGACTCAACGCGCCCAACGACGTGGTGGTCAAGTCCGACGGCAGCGTGTGGTTCACGGATCCCGGCTACGGCATCCTGCACAACTACGAAGGGGGAGTCGCGGAATCCGAGCTTCCGACCAACGTGTATCGCCTGGATCCCCTGTCGGGACGGCTTGAAGCGGTCGTCACCGACTTTGCCAAGCCGAACGGCCTCTGCTTCTCCCCCGATGAATCACTCCTCTACATCAGCGATACGGCCACCAGCCACGATCCGGATGGCAATGCCCACATCCGGGTGTTTGAGGTTGACGGTGACTCGGTACGCGGCGGCCGGGAGTTTGTGGACATGCGCCCGGCGGTGTCCGACGGGTTCAGGGCGGACATGGACGGCAACATCTGGACCAGTTCCGGTTGGGCCGGCCCGGGCCTGGACGGAGTGCAGGTGTTCAACCCGGCCGGAGACCTGATCGGCCGCATCCACCTGCCGGAAATCTGTGCCAACGTCTGCTTCGGCGGTCCCCACCGCAACCGGTTGTTCATGATGGGCAGCCAGTCGATCTACCACCTGTGGACGGAAGCAATCGGGGCTCAGCGTCCGTAGACCCGTGTAAAGTGCGGTCGAGTGGGCTTGACAGCAGCATTTCGGTCTGACCGCGCCCCGCACCTGCTTGCGGGTGGACGCAACCCAGCCCTACAGCAGATCGACGGCAGGGCGTAACTGCACCATCATCGGCTACGTCCGACCACACAACACGGCCGTGTATCCGGTCCCATGCCAAGCACCGCTACCGGTGCTGAGAACCCATGTGCCAACACTTTCCAGTTTCGTAGCTGTTCCCGGCATCCAACCATGACTGCCATCCTCGCTTTTCTGCTTGCCCCAAGACAAGGCCTTTGGGTGGCAACCACGCTGGTCACGATGCTGGCTGCCGCCTGCATCCCGATGGAACCCGGTTCTTCGCCAGTGGAAAGTGTCGTCTTGGAAGTTACGGTTGGTCCGGAACGGGTGGAATGCGTTGGTGTTGCCCCCATGCAGTGCCTCGTCGTCGATGGGAAGTTCTTCTACGATTCCATCGAGGGATTCGAGTACGAGGAAGGTTATGTCTACCGTATCAGGATGGAGCGGTACGATGCCTGGCCGGACCTGGAAGAACCGCCCCAGGATGCTTCCGCCTATGGCTATCGACTGGTCGAAGTTGTCAGCCAGACGCCGGCGGAATGAAGGATTGTGTTTCCAATGCCTGTTGCCGCGTCGCTGTCATCCGCTCCCTGTCCACCGGAGTAAATCGGAACCAGCTCCGGCCCGGGCCGGGACGGTAGGGGCAGCAGGAACACGGAACACCTCCCGGGATGATGTATGTTCAATCACCATTACTGGAGGCGTGCGCTCCTACCCATGCCATCCCTACCACCTGTGGACGGAGGCGATCAGCGCCCAGTGACCGTAAGCCAATCCACCGGATCGATACCATCCGGAAGCATCATCTGCAGCACTCGAACCGGACTCAGTCGAATCTCACCGAATACCAAGCATTACCGACTTGATGGCTGACTGGCAAGCTGGCGGCTGCCGCAACGGCACCTGGAGTACCGGCGACGGATCGCAGCCGTATTGGCACCGGGCCATGAGCGAACGCCTATCCCACCGGGCCGGCCTTTCCCGGCAGTTGTGCTACCGGCACTCCGTCATCCTGACTTCGACTGCGCAAATATTGTCTAACCCAACAGCACAGCCGACAGGCAACCACTCATTGGCCCCTGTGTCTGAATAGTTGCCAGATGCCCTCCTTGACAACGGTATCTGGCCGTCCGCTGTCAAGCGTACCTCATCCGACGTTTCAAAACTGACCCACTCCCGGAAGATCCAGCAGTGCAGCCAGAAACCTCTCTGATCATCGAACTGTGTTCACTTCGAGTCGGATGCCTTCGTACTGCTGAATACAGCTGATAACCTCAAACAGAGTACGGGAATGAGGATTGCCGGCCGGTCCAAACATGCGCATCAGACTCTTGGGAGGCTTGTTCGCGAGAGCGCCAAGCTCCTTGAACCCGACGGTGGCGTTGATGTAGTCGCGCAGCACGATCTTGCCGGCGTCGACGTCTCCGGCTAGCAGACATTCGACACCTTCCATCAGCAATCCCTCTCTGAAGGCCGGGTCACGCACGGCGCGGGCCTGCACAGTCTTCTTGAATTCATGGGTAAGCGGCATATTTCACTCCTCCTGTTGCTTGCGACGCTTGTACTCTTGCCAACACCCACGAGTATCCTCGATGTCTCTCTGCTGACGCGCTTTGGTCCCGCCATTGAGCAGGACTATCAAAATTTCTCTATCCCTGCCGAAAGTATTCCCAGTTCCGCTCCCTGTGCCCCTGCACCTGTGTAACAGCAGACTCCTAATTTCCCTGTAGCTCTACATGCGTCTTCAAGCGGTTGAGTGAAGACCAAGAAATGAATCGCTCGTATTGGAGCCGCCCAACGACGATTCCCGGTGCGACGCCGATTTCGGCAGCGAAGCTTGACACGGAAGCTTCGACAAACTCACCAGTCGATATGAAGTCATGCCAGACATCCTTGGGAATCAGGAAATTGCCTGCCCACTCGTTGGCCTGGCGTTCCTGTTCACAGCCATCCTTGAAAACGGCTTCGTCGACAAAAATACTGCCGCGGTTCTTTGCGCGGTGGAGAATCAGGTGGGCCGCTTCGTGGAAGAAGGTGAACCAGACGTGATCGTTGGTCTTGTGCCGTCCACTCAATTGGATGACTGCCTTGTGTGGTCCCACCCAGCGCGCCGCGCCGCTCAGATGGGTGTGGGGCAACAATGGAACGACAACCAGCGCGACACCGGCTCCGCGGCAAAGGCGCGTGGCTGCTTGCATCGCATCATCCATTGGTGCGCGTGTCAATTGCCTGATGTGGGTCAACGCAGAGCGGAATCCTTGGGTATCAAAGTCGTCGCACTGCGTTTCCAGTGACTGGAGTTCCCCTAAGCGCAGCCAAGTCGCGAGTGCTGGTGTCTTGCTCTTGAAGCTTGGGGGATGCCGATACGCGACATGGGCTTCAGCGTACCGACGATGCCAGGCTTCTACGCTTGCTACGCCAAAAAAGGTCAAGAGTTGTATGACCTTGTCCGCGTTTGACCTTGGCGCTTCGATCATCCCGCGCGCAGCAAGCTTGGATACAGGGAATTGCCTGGCCCATGCCTCGGCGTCGGATGCTACTCGAGCTTCCGCTTCGCGCGCCAGGAACAGGCGGTAGGATGCTTCGAGGTTCAACCAGACGTTCGCGTCCAAGCCGAGCACCTTTTCGAACTGCAGCGCCGTCTCCGGTTCGATGGGTGCCTTGCCATTGACGATCTCGCTGATCAATTTTGCCGACCGGCCGCATCGGCGCGCGAGCTCCGCTTGGTTCATGCCCATGAACTCCATGTGTTCGGACACGAT
>DAOUIC010000286.1:0-20561 GCA_034428255.1 Anaerolineales bacterium | reverse complement strand
GCCGTCGAACAGGCCGAGGCCTTCGAAGGCTGCGACCACGACTTCCACAAGACCGTGAACAAGAACCACGGTCGCATCGAGACGCGCCGCTGCTGGGCACTCGGCACACCGGAGTACCTCCAGTTTGTGGACCCCGACGGGGCTTGGCCCGACCTGCACAGCCTGGTCATGATTGAGGCCCAACGACGGCAGGGCTCACAGGTTGCCTCGGAGACCCGCTACCATAAATTGTGGCTGCCGGCAACGTCTGGAGCCCGGCAGGACCGCGGTTGCGGCTCAGTCCACCCAGTTCAGGGTTCTGTCCACCGCCTTGAGCCAGTTGGCATGCAGCGCGTCGCGCTCCGCTGCGGCCGTGGCGGGTTCCCAAACCCGATCCACCTTGAATCCGGACCGGACTTCATCCTCGGAATCCCAGTAGCCGATGGCCAGGCCCGCGGCGTAGGCCGCGCCTAGGCTGGTGGTCTCCGTGATCACGGGCCGGACTACGGGAATGCCCAGAATGTCGGATTGCAACTGCATCAGGAAGTCGTTGGCCGTGGCGCCACCGTCCACGTTGAGGCGCGGCATGGCAACGCCGCCTTCCTCGATCATCACGTCGAGCACGTCCCGCGACTGGAAGCAAATGGCTTCCAACGCAGCTCGCACCACGTGCGCCTTGGTTACATAACGGGTCAAGCCGGCCAGCACACCGCGGGCATCGCTGCGCCACCAGGGGGAAAAGAGGCCGCTGAAGGCCGGCACCAGGTAGCAGCCCCCGTTGTCGGGCACGCTGGCGGCCAGTTCCTCGGTGTCGGCGGCATCGTCAATCATCTGCATCTCATCGCGGAGCCACTGCACCGTGGCGCCGCCCATGGCCACCGACCCTTCCAGCGCATAGACGGCCGGCCGGTTGTCGAACCGGTAGGCCACCGTGGAAATCAACCCCTTGGCGCTGCGCCGGATTTCCTGCCCCGTGTTGAGCAGGAGGAAGCAGCCGGTGCCATAGGTGTTCTTGGCCTCTCCCGGTGTCAGGCAGGCCTGACCGACGGTGGCAGCCTGTTGGTCGCCCAGAATGCCGCAGATGGGAACCTGGGCGCCGAGGGGTCCATCGGCCGCGGTCATGCCCAGGGCATCGGCACTGCTGCTGGGTGCAATCGTCGGGAGAATGGCGGCCGGAATGTCCAGGGCTGCGAGCAGGCTTTCGTCCCAGTCCAGCGTTTCCAGGTTCATGCACATGGTGCGGCTGGCATTGGTCACGTCCGTGACGTGTCGGCGGTCGGCGCTGAGCTGGAGCAACAGCCAAGTGTCGATTGTTCCGAAACAGAGGTCCCCGCGTCGGGCCCTGGCCATGCCGTTGTCGATGTGGTCCAGGATCCAGCGGATTTTGGACGAGGCGAAGTAGGGGGAGATCGGCAGGCCGCTGCGATGGGCTATTTCCGGTTCCAATCCGTCCGCCAGCCATTGGTTGCACTGCCGGTCGGTGCGTGTGTCCTGCCAGACCAGGGCATTGTGGACCGGACGCCCCGTCGCGCGTTCCCAGATGACGGTGGTCTCCCGCTGGTTGGTGATGCCGATCGCTTCGATGTCGCCGCCGGTCAGCCCGGCCGAGGACAGGGCCGTGCGCATCACGTCGGCGCAATTGGCCCAGATTTCCAGGGGGTCGTGCTCAACCCAACCCTGCTGCGGGAAGATTTGGCGGTGTTCCTTTTGGGCCTGTGCCACCACCTTGGCTTCGTGGTCGAACACCATGAAGCGCACACTGGTGGTGCCGGCGTCCAAGGCGCCGATGTAACGTGTCTCCATGGGGCTTCAGGGGGAAGAAAGGAATGCTCGGGAGCGGCTAGGGCGACAGCCCGCCTTCTGCCGCCTGCCATACCGGTGGGCACGATGGCCTGTGCGCCCACGGTCCGAAGTCCGGTGCTCGCTGTCGTCTCCGTCGCCGGCCAGCATGAACCATCTGTTGTAGAGGCCAGCCAAGATCGCGCCACTACACGTGGCCGCCATGTAGAGCCAGAAATCCGTGTAGTTGCCCGTGGCCACGGCGGGCCCCAGGGTGCGAGCGGGGTTGAAAGAGGCTCCGGTCAGGGGACCGAATGCCAAGATGAGGGCACCCACGGTGAAGGCGGTGGCGATGGGGGCCAAGTCGCCGGCCTTGCCCTTGACGGCGCAGTGCAGGGTGGCGTTGACCACTAGGAACGTGCCGAGCACCTCAAGCGCGAACGCGGCCGGAACGGAAACGCCGTCGGCAACGACGGTGGCGCCGTAGGCGGAAGTCGCGTTGGACAAGTCCACCATGTCGCTGAAGGCAAATTGCACGAACAGGCCTCCCGCAACGCCGCCGGCCAACTGGACCACGATGAACGGCAGGACCCGGACTCGCTCGATGGCCCCGGCCACGAACAGGCCGAGGGTGGTTGCGGGATTGATGATGCTGCCGCTGATGTGACCGTGGGTATAGGCCATGACCATGATGACCAAGGCATGGGCGAACATGATCGAGACGAGGGAACCGATCCCCAGATCCGCCAACACGACGGCCCCGGTACCGGCAAAGATGAGCAAAAACGTGCCAATGAATTCGGCGAGCAAACGGCGAGCAGATTCTTTGCGCATGGTGTCGCCGTTCGGATTCGGCAATCTGACGTCAACGGTCCGGAAACTCATCATTTCTGGCCTGTGAGACAGCAGCGGGGCCCCCGCGACCCGCGTTGCCACTGTTGCAGCACAGGCGAAAATCATTTCAGGCACGGTGTATGCCTGTCAAGCTGGGTCTATATGCATTCCTTTGCAATGGGGTGGCGGCAAGTTGACTTCAACCCGTACCGGCCCGCCCGATGGAACGGGGCCCTACCAAAGGGTGATGATCCGTTCATCCTGCTGTCGCAGCTTTTCCCGGTTGGATCGGAGCGAGATGATGATGGCCAGGCAGGCGGGGACCGCGAAGGCCAGGTAGGACCAGGACACGATTTGGTTGCTGGCCAGTGCCAGAAACCCGGCCAGCGAGACCACGCCCGTGGACAGGGTTGCAATCGCGGCAATGCGCGCCCACCACATCATGGCGGCACCGACCACGACCACAATCAGGCCGACGATTGGGTTGAGGGTCAGGCAGGTCAGCGCGCAGGTGATGCCACCGGCCCCGCCCTTGAAGCCCAGGAAGACCGACCAGTTGTGGCCCAGTACGGCGGCACCCCCGGCCGCCGCGGCGGCCAGGATGTTCAGGTCTGTCGGCGCCGCCGGCGCCAACTGTGCCAGCAGCCACCGGACCAGGGCCACGGCCGCGGCGCCTTTCAGGGCATCGCCCAGGGCCGTCGGCAGGGCTGCCTTGAGTCCGGCTGCGCGCCAGGCGTTGGTGGCACCGGTTCGTCCGGACCCGACGGTCCGGATGTCCACGCCCCAGACTCGGCAGGCAACGAAACCGACCGGAACGGCCCCCAGCAGGTAGCCGATTAGAAGTGCGGCCGGGACATACAGGTACGGGCTGTCCATCGCCGGAGCCGTGGGGGCCGCTGGCCGCCTACAGCAGGGCCCTGACCGCTTCCAAGGCTGCCGCGTAGTTCGGCTCGTCGGTCAGTTCGTCGAGGTACTCGACGTAGGTGACCTTGTCCTTCTTGTCAATCACGAACACGGAACGGTGGTTAAGGCGCAATTCCTTGACCTCGGTGCCGTAGGCCTGGCCGAATGCCATGGCCTTGTGATCGGACAGCATCTTCAGGTTCTCGATGCCGTCGGCCGCACACCAGCGATCCTGGGCCACCGGCAGGTCGGCGCTGATGGTCAGTACGACCACCTGGGCATCGTCCAGGGCCGCGGCCTCTTCGTTGAAGTTCCTGGTTTGCGTCTGGCAGACGGGCGTGTCGATGCTGGGCACGACGCTGACGAGGCGAATCTTGCCCACACTGTCGCCGAGCAGACTGTAGGTTTCGGCCAGGCTGGCAGCGAGCTCCACATCGGGAGCCTCGTCGCCCACGGATACCTGCCTGCCCTCCAGGTGCAGCTCGTTGTCTCTCAGGAAGGTTACGGTTCTCCAGCTCATGATTGAACGTCCTCGTGATGACAAATCGGGGAAAGAGTAAGGGGTTGCGCACGCCGGACTGGCTGTCAGGCACCGATTTCGGGCGGCGGCCGCGTTTGGACATCCGTGGTCCGGGTGATGACGTCCGACGTGATCTCGGTGGGCGATGCCTGGGGCCGTTGGTCGGCCGAACCCAACAGGAACATCTCCGCCTTCATGACCGCATTCTCGTCGATGTAGATGGTGTTGACATGAACGTGGCCGTGGACTTCGGCACCCTCCAGGATCTCGGCCCGATCGGCAGTCAGGGTACCGCTGTACGTGCCACGGATCGAGACAATCTGGGCAGTCAGGTCGGAACCCACGCGGGCATCCTCGGCAATGATTATATTGGCGGATGTTTCGATGAGCGCATTTTCGACCATGCCTTCGATGATCACGGTGTTCCGGCAGCGCAGGTGGCCGCTGAACCAAGTGTCGGGTCTCAGGATCAATTCCGTTCCGGGTTGTTCCCGAGGTGCGCCCGTTCCGTTGATCCAACCGCCCATCGCGCGCACTATGCGCTGGATGCCGGTGGTTTGGGGTTCGCTGGTCATTGCTGTCATCGCTGTCGTGTGCCCGGAGGTGCCGCGCGGCAGGTGCGGCCCGTTGGCAAGGTCATTGTAGTCATTTGCGGCATGGTGCTGTTGGAATGTCGGCCCCCGGCAAGGTTGTCCGGAGCGTTCCGCCGTCACCCTCCCAGGTACGCCTCGATGACCGCGGGGTCATTGGCCAAGTCGGCGGCGGAGCCCTCAAGCGTCAAGCGGCCCGTCTCCATCACGTAGGCGCGGTTGGCCAGTGCCAGCGCCCGCCGTGCGTTCTGTTCCACCAGCAGGATGGTGGTGCCCTGGCGGCTGATGTTGGCCACCTTCTCGAAGATCTGATCCACCAGGACCGGAGCCAGTCCCATGGACGGCTCGTCCATCAACAGCAGGCGCGGCCGGGTCATCAGGGCGCGCCCCATGGCCAGCATCTGCTGTTCACCGCCGCTGAGCAGCCCCGCAGGCTGTTTCATCCGCTCGCCCAGGCGCGGGAACAGCCCCGTCACCATGTCCATGTCAGCGCGCACGCCGTCCTTGTCGTTGTGTTGGTAGGCGCCCATCAGCAAGTTTTCGTACACCGACATCCGGGCGAAGACGCCCCGGTTTTCCGGCACCATGACCATGCCGCGCCCGACCAGTTCGTGCACTTCGGCTCCGCGGGTGTCCCGCCCGTCGAACAGCACCGCGCCGGTGGTGGGGGACATCAGGTTGCAGATGGTGCGCAGGGTGGTGGTCTTGCCGGCGCCGTTGGCCCCGATCAGCGAGACGATCTCGCCTTCGTCCACGAACAGGGAGATGCCGTGCAGGGCCTCCAGGTTGCCGTAGGCGGCGCGGACGTCCCGCAATTCAAGCAGATGCATGGCATTGCAACCGGAGGGCTAGTCCTGGGCCGAACTGCCCAGATAGGCTTCGATGACCTCGGGATTGGTCCGGATTTCCTGCGGCGTGCCGGAGGCAATCGTGCGCCCGTAGTTGAGGACCATGATGTGCTCCGAAATGCCCATCACGAAACGCATGTCGTGCTCAATCAGCAACAGGGAAACGTTGCGTTCATCCCGCAGACGCTGCAGCAGCCGTTCCGTAGCCGCGGTCTCGCTGGGATTCATGCCCGCGGTCGGTTCGTCCAGCATCATCAGCCGCGGTTCGCTGGCCAGGGCCCGGGCGATTTCCAGGCGCCGCTGGTCCCCGTAGGGCAGTTCGTCGGCCTGGCGGTCGGCGCTCGCGTCGAGGTCCACGAAGGTCAGGATGGCATGGGACCGTTCCACAACCTCGTCGGTTTCCCGCCGCGCGGCGCGTGTGCCGAAGATGGAACCGAGCCAGGTCGTGCGCAGCAGGCGTTCCTGGCCCAGCATCACGTTCTCCAGGACGGTCATGTTCCGGAAGAGCCGGATGTTCTGGTAGGTGCGCGCGATGCCGGCCCGCGCGATCTCGTTGGGCGGCAGTCCGGTGATGCGCCGTTCCCCCAGGCGGATTTCGCCCTCGGTGGGTTCGTAGAAGCCGCTGATGCAGTTGAACAGGGTGGTCTTGCCGGCACCGTTGGGGCCGATGATGGACACAATGGTGCCGGTTTCCTGGCGGAAGTCCACGTTGTCGACCGCGCGCAGGCCACCAAACTGCATGGTCAATCCGGAAACGGACAGCAGGGATTCGGACATGGCCGTGTCAGCCGGAGGCCGCGGAGGAACTGGTTGCCGGTGTCCCGCCGGCCGGTTGCGGGACCGGTTCGGTGCGGTAGTGGCGCGCCCGGGCCGGCATCAGGCCGCCGGGCCGGTGGATGGCCACCGCAATGAGGAGGATCCCGTACAGGAGGAAGCGAAACTCGGAGAATTCGCGCAGGAGTTCCGGCACGCCGATCAGCATCAGGGTGCCAAGCACCATGCCGCGTATGCTGCCCATGCCGCCCACGATGATGATGCACAGGACATTCATCGAGATCAGGAGCGAGAAGGAGTGGGGGAAGATGGTGCCCAGCTTCGAGGCGAAGATGGCGCCGGCCAGCCCGCCGCTGGCAGCGCTGAGCGTGAAGGCCAGGGTCTTGATCCAGGTGGTGTCGATGCCAATGGCATTGGCCACGGTCTCGTCGTCGCGGATGGCCATCCAGCGACGACCGGTCAGCGAAAGGTCCAGCCGGTTGATCACCACCAGCATCACGAGGCTGGCGGCCAGGATGATGTAGAAGAGATGCTGGGGCGTTTGGAAGGTGAACGCACCGATGTTCGGCTTGGGAATGAACAGGATGCCTTGCGAACCGCCGATCAGCGGCGCCAGCCAGTCGGACAGGGCCAACAGGCGGATGATTTCGCCGAATCCCATGGTGGCAATGGCCAGATAGTCCCCGCGCATGCGGATCACCGGCAGTGCGAGCAGGAGGCCGGTGAACATGGCTGCCAGGACGCTTACGGGCAGGATGAGCCAGAAGTTGAATTCCCCGGTGGCCTGCGGACCCGAATTGGTGAGCACGCCCATCAGGTACGCGCCCACCGCAAAGTTGGTCACGTAGCCGAGGTCGAACAGGCCGGCCAGGCCCACGGCAATGTTCAGGCCCAGGGCCATCAGCAGGTAGAGGCCGACGTTGGCCAGCACTTCGCTGAGATAGCTGCCCACCAGCCAGGGCAGTACCAGCAGCACCAGAACGCCGGCACCACGAACTGCCAGCGACACCTGCCGCTGACGTTCGGGTTCGAGTTGCGGCAGGCGGTCCCGCACCCGCAGCCGGATGCGCGGCGCCAGGCCGCGCCAGGCGAACACGGCCGCGGCCGCGATGGCTGCCACCGCGGGTCGGAGCGCTCCTTGGCTGAACAGCAGTCGGTCGGGCCGGCCGTTCAGGATTTGCCGCAGGACCTGGCTGATCAACTCGCTCAGTAGGGCCATGCCGATCACCAGCAGGGCGGCCATGAAGATTGTGTTGCGCCAGTAGGCCGGCATCAAGGCCAGACCGGAACCGACGGCACCGGCGGTCAGGGCGGCCACCGCAAACAACCCCAGGCCGTCCGCCAGTGCATCCTGTCCCATGGTCATGTACGCCACCAGGGCCGGCGAGGCATGCGTGAACATGTGTCGGATGGACACGGCATCGATGAACAGGATGAAGAGGCCCGTCGCGACAATGCCCGCAAGACAGGCCGCGAGCACCCGAATCCAGCCGACCCTCCTGTTCGGCGCCTGTTGCTGCAGCAGCAGGCCCAGGCCGACAAAGGGGCCGAGCAGCACCACCTTGCCCAGGTCCAGGACGCCCGTGACAATCTCGCGCTCGCCGAAGGCCTCCATCATGCCCGTCAGCGCAATGTAGATGCACAGGACACCGGCCAAGGCTCCCTGCGACAAGGGTTTGCGCAGGCGTTGCATCAGGCCTTCTCCTCCTCGATGGCCTCGCCCATGATGCCCTGCGGCCGGAAAATCAGGATCAGGACCAGCATCAGGAAGGCGATGACGTCCTTGAGTTGATTGGAGCCGGGAATGCCCAGGCCGGTCAGCACCAGGTTGGGACCCAGCGCCTCGAAGATGCCGAGCAGGAGGCCGCCGATCAAGGCGCCCGGCACACTGCCGATGCCCCCCAGCACCGCGGCCGTGAAGGCCTTGACGCCGGGAAAGAAGCCCATGATGAAGCTGACGCCCTGCGGCTTGTAAAGCCCGTTGATGACACCCGCGGCACCGGCCAGCGCACCGCCGATGCCGAATGTGAACATGATGACCCGTTCGATGTTCACCCCCATCAGGCGGGCGGTTTCCATGTTCTCGGATACGGCCCGCATGGCCCGTCCGATCCGGGTCTTTTCCACCAGGATGTACAGGCCCGCCATCAGTGCCAGGGCCACCGCGAAAACGGTGATTTGCACATGCGGTACGGTGATTTGTCCCAGCTCCAGGCGCCCGTCGAGGCCCGGAACCTCCGGATAGGAGCGGAACGCGGTGCTGAAGAAGCCGCGGGCCGTGTACTGGAGAAAAAACGACGCGCCAATCGCGGAAATCAGCATCACCAGCCGAGGTTTGTTGCGCAGGGGTTTGTAGGCCAGCCGTTCAACCAGCACGGCGATCGACATCGAAATCAGGGCCGCGAACAGAATCCAGCTCAGGACCGTGATCGCGGGGGCGCGTTCCAGAATGCCCTGCTGAGACGTCCATATGGCCAGGAACACCGTGCAGAACGCCCCGAACATGAAGACGTCGCCGTGCGCGAAATTGATCAGGCGCAGGATGCCGTAGACCAACGTGTAGCCCAGTGCAATCAGGGAGTAGATGCTGCCTTGGGCCACGCCGGCGGAAATCAGCGTGCCCCACTGCGCCGCCGAGAATCGGCCTTCCATGAAGGTCCGCGTCGACCCGATCACCACCGCGCTGATGAAGCCGATGCGAATCAGCAACAGGACAACGTCAACCCACGACATCCTGTCGAGGGCCAGGCGGTGCACCAGCGTGGCGACCGGGGAGGGTTTCGCGGCGGTCACGGGATCCGGCTTGCCCTCGACCGGGAAACGGACCCGCTCCGGCATCCTGGCAACCCGACCGGCTGCTTCAAGGGCGTGCGCCCGGACGTGCTATCCCGGTGCCGGCGGATGTCGGTCATGGTCGGTCGGCCAATACCATGTGGCTGATTTCGATTCCGGCCTGGCTCATCATCTCGAGGGAAAGGGCGACATCGCCGTGCACGCGGTTGTAGACCACGCGTCGGATCCCTGCGTTGATGATCATTTTCGCGCAGATCAGGCAGGGCGCGTGCGTGACGTAGATCGTGCCGCCATTGGTCGAGACGCCGTGCAGTGCAGCCTGGATCAGCGCGTTCTGCTCGGCATGCAGGGTCCGGAGGCAGTGGTCGGGACGGTTGGGGTCCGCAAAGAGGTGGCCAACCTCGTCGCAATGGGGCAGGCCGCTGGGGGCACCGTTGTAACCGGTCACCAGTACCCGGTGATGCCGCACGATCACGCATCCGACCGCCGCCCGGTCGCAGGTGCTGCGGGTGGCCGCCACACGCGCGAGCTGCATGAAGTATTGATCCCAGGTTGGGCGGTGGTCCGGGTCGGCCTTGCCGGGAGGGGTCTGGTTCAAGGATGGTTCGGCTCGATGGCGGCAGGTTGCGTGTCCAGGTCGGCGGCCAGCCGCCGCCGGTCCTGTTCGCTGTCACAGGCCAGATAGGTGGTGCCCATTATCCGCCTGACTCGCCGCCTGCGCAACCGGCCGGGCCGTTCCTGACGGTGCGTCAGACGCACACAGGGCTTCCTGAACGAACCAAAGCACAGCTCGCCGACGGCTATGTCTGCGATGTCTCCGGGCTGGCAGAAGATATACCACATGCCTTCCAGCTGCTCGCGGCTGCGTCCGATGCCGCAGTACCGGGTTGGTTCAAGCCTTGTGATGACCGCGTGTTCCCGGTTGGGAAAGGTCCGGTACTCGCCCGCCAGCCAGACATGGTGGCGGCAGCGCTCCTCGACCGCGAACAATCCGGTGACCGCTACCTGAATCGCCTGTCCCGGCGGCAACGGAACGGGAGCCGGAGGGGAGCCGGGCTCGGGCCGGAACGTCACATAGTCATGGGTGTGCGCGGTCCACCAGGCATAGGCCAGGAGTGCCAAGCCGGCCACCGGAAGAGCCGCCGACCAGTTCGGCAGGGCGGTGGCGTTGAGAGCCAGCAGGACGGCCAAGGCCAACAACAGCATGCAGAGCCACTGCAGCAGGCTGGGGGATCCCACATGGTGGTGGGCCAACCCGTGCATGACGCGCATGATGGCGGGCGAGCGCATGAACCTGGTGGGCAGGTCTGACGTTGCGGACCCGGACTGGCGGAACGCGGCGGTGCCGGCCACCGCCCCTAAATCGGATTGGGCACCGTCCCGCCGATGTTGGCGCCCTTGTCCTTGGTGTCGCCGCTTTCCGCCGCGTGTGCCTGGTCCGGCGGCGTTTCGGGTTCCGTCTGCCCCACGGCGGCCGGTTCGTCCCTGACCATGTCGGCCGTGAGTTCGCCGCTCAGGATGGCTTCCAGGTCGGCCGCCTCGACGGTTTCTCGTTCAAGCAGGAACACCGCCAGCCGATCGAGTTCCTCGGCGTGTTCGGCCAGCAGGGCCTGTGCCCTGTCCGATGCTTCGGTGACCACTTTCCGGACGGCGTTGTCGATTTCCTCGGCCGTCTTTTCGCCGTAGTTGCGGTACTCGGTGATTTCCGAACCGAGGAAGACCATCTCTTCCCTTTGGCCGTACTGGATTGGACCCAGTTCCGGACTCATGCCCCATTGGGTGATCATCGTGCGGGCGAGGCGCGTGACCCGATCCAGGTCGTCGGTGGCTTCGGTGGTCACTTCGCCGAAGTGCTGCTGTTCGGCCAGCCGGCCGGCGAGCGTGGCGGACAGCATGGCGTTGATGCGCTCCGTGTTGTGGAGGTGCATCTCGTTCTCCGGCAGGCTGTGTGAATAGCCGCCCTTGCGCCCGCGCGGCACAATGGTGATGCGGTGCACCGGATCGTGTTCGGGCAGGTAGTGCATGACCAGGGCGTGGCCGGCATGGTGGTAGGCCAGGATTTCCCGTTCCCGGTCGCTGACCTGTCGGGACTTGCGCTCCGGTCCCACCCGAACCCGTTCAATCGCCTCCTCGAAGTCCTCCATCACAATCGTGCGCCGGTTGTTGCGGGCCGCGTAAATCGCGGCTTCGTTGACCAGGTTTTCGATGTCGGCGCCCACGAAGCCGGCACTGTGCCGGGCCACCGTGTCCAACTCCACGTCCTCGTCCAGGGGCTTGCCCTTTACATGCACGTCCAGGATGGCGCGCCGACCCTTCATGTCGGGCGTGTCCATGGTCACCCGGCGATCGAAGCGGCCCGGCCGGAGCAGGGCGGGATCCAGGATGTCGGGCCGGTTGGTGGCCGCCATCACGATCACTTCCGTGCTCGTGTCGAACCCGTCCATTTCCACCAGGATTTGATTCAGGGTCTGTTCCCGTTCGTCGTGGGAGCCGCCCATGCCGGCGCCGCGGCGCCGGCCGACGGCATCGATTTCGTCCACGAAGATGATGCACGGCGCGTTCTTCACAGCCTGCGCAAACAGGTCGCGCACCCGCCGGGCACCCACCCCCACGAACATCTCCACGAACTCCGATCCGGAGATGTTGAAGAACGGGACCTCGGCCTCGCCGGCGACCGCCTTGGCCATCAGGGTCTTGCCCGTGCCCGGAGGGCCGACCAGCAGCACGCCCTTGGGAATGCGGGCGCCGAGTGCCAGGAAACGTTCCGGCGTCTGGAGAAACTCGACCACTTCCTCCAGTTCGAACTTGGCTTCCTCGTTGCCGGCCACGTCGGAGAAGGCGACGGACACGTTTTCGCCTTCCAGCATGCGGGCCTTGTTGCGCCCGAAATTAAATGTTTGGCTGCCGAACGCCTGAGCCTGGCGCAACATGAAGAAGAAGAAGGCGCCGATCAAAAACAGCGGCAACAGACCGAGCAGGACCGGTCCGGTCCGCGACCAGAAGCCGGGCTGTGCAATGCGGATGTCCACGCCGGCCAGCGTCTCGGCCGCCAGGCCCAGATCGGCCAGCGTCTCCAGGAAACTGACACGGGTCTCCTTGAGCGCGGTGGTGGATGTTCCGTCCTTGAGCTGCACTGCGACCCGATCCGCACCCACCAGCATGCCGGTCACGTCGCCGGCCTGCAGCGCGGCGGCAATCGTGTCCAGGGACACGAATTCCGGACCGGGACGGAACTGACGCACAACCACGTAGATCAGGATGCTGGCAACAACAAGACCGGCGGCCGCCAATGCCAATGTGCGCGGCGTCAGGACGATGATTTTCTTCACGGGGGGATGGGCTCGCCTTGAGGCGTTACTTATGGATGCATTCTACCCCAAAAAGGCGGGCGGCTTTTCAGCCTCCGGCCTGAAGCAACACGGACATCCGCAGGCTTGACGGACGGTCAATCCGGTTCGGACAGGCCGCGGCGAAGCAGTTCGTACAGCACGACCGCGACGCTCACGGACAGATTCAGGCTGTCGATGCCCGGGGCCATGGGGATGGCGGCCACCGCGTGGGCGATGTCGCGCCAGATCGGGGACAGGCCGGTTGCCTCGCTGCCGAAGACGCAGGCGACCGGTCCCGGCAAACCGCCTGTCCGGTACAGGCTGCGCCCCTCGGGGGACACGGCCAGGACGGTGCACTGCTGGCGGTTGAGCCAGCCGACAACGTCCTCCACCGGAGCCTCCACGCACCTTAGGTCGAAGCACAGGCCGACGCTGGCGCGAATCACATTCGGGTTCATCAGGTCGGTACCACCCCCGCCGTGCGTGGCCAGGATCAGGGTGCCGCTCCCGGCGGCCCGCATGGTTCGGAGGACGGCGCCGACGTTGCCGGGCTTGTTCACATCCTCCAATACAACCAGCCGCTCGTTCGGGTGGGGAACCAGGCCGCGCAGGGAGTGGACCCGAGGCTTGATTTCGACCAGCAGGCCGCCCACGGTAGCGCGCATGGCCAGGCGTCCGTAAACATGGCGCGACACGGTATGGAAGCGGCTGCCGTCGGTCTGCGCCCGGGACCGCAGGCGCGCCGCGAGTTCCGTTCCCTCCGGGCCGAGCAGGAGTTCCTCGCACGCGAACACGGTCTGAATGGGAACGTCGTTGCGCAGAACCGCTTCGATTTCCCGGTAGCCTTCGGCCAACGTTTGCCGATGGGCGCGGCGATAGGTGCTCTGGCGCAGGCGCAGGGCATGGCGGATCCGAGGATTGCGGGTACTGGAGATGTGGCCGTGTGTAGTGTCCGGCATTGTTGGAGAGTTGCCTGTGGGGTGCCGCGAGGCTTGGGACGGCCACCGCCAAATGGTGTGCAGCCGCCTTTTTGGTCGAGTTCCGATCCCTACTCTATACTGCGCGCTGCGGTCGGGATTAGCCCCCAGTTCGTTGCCGGTTGCGGAAACCGGCCCAGGCCGGTATCCGGCAGTATTCCATGCGTTCCAATCCCTTGTCCCTGCTGTTGACCGTTCTGCTGGCGGCGGCGGCTCTGTACGTGGCCCTGCCGCTCGATCACCTGCCGGGCTTGGAGTCGGCTCTGGGTACCCCGGAGGAACCCAGGGACCTGCGCGATTTGGTCAGGGGCCTGGATCTGCAGGGCGGCACCCAAATCCTGTTGGAGGCGGATTTGCCCGCCGACACGGAGATCCCCGAAGGCTCGATGGCCACGGCCCGCATCATCGTCGAGAACCGGGTCAACAGCCTCGGCGTAACGGAACCCGCAGTCCAGGGCCAGGGCACGCGCCGGATTATTGTGGAGCTGCCCGGCATCGACAATCCGGAACAAGCCATCGAGACGCTGCGGTCCACCGGGCAGCTCGAGTTCATTGATCCCGGCGACGCACAACTCCTGTCCGGGTACATCATCAATACGACCAACCGTCCCACGGCCTCGGCGGACGCCATGGCAGCCATGGCGGCCGGTGTCATGGATCCGACCCCGGTGCCGTTCCCGGACAGGGTGTTCGAAACGGCCATGACCGGCGATGTGCTGAACGACGCCGTCCCGGGCCTGGACGACACCACCGGCCTCTGGCAAATCAACTTCGAGCTCGCGGGGGACGGATCGGACCAGTTCTTCAACTACACCCAGGCCAATGTGGGCCGGCCCATGCCGATTGTCCTGGACGGGGTGGTCCTGTCAACGCCGATCATCAACGCCGCCATCCGGGACATCGGCGTGATCTCGGGCGACTTCACCGAGGAGGAGGCCCGCAGTCTGGCCATCCAGATGCGCTACGGTGCCCTGCCGGTGCCGCTCCAGGTGGTCGATGTCCGCACCATTGGCGCGACACTGGGCCAGGAATCGGTCTCCCGCAGCCTGATTGCCGGGCAGGTCGGCCTGCTGATGGTCCTGCTGTTCATGCTGGTCATCTACCGCCTGCCGGGCCTGCTGGCCTGCCTGGCCCTGGTCATCTACGTTGCCCTGAACGTGGCCGTGTTCAAGCTGGTGCCGGTAACCCTGACACTGCCGGGCATCGCGGGATTCCTCCTGTCCATTGGGATGGCGGTGGATGCCAACATCCTCATTTTCGAGCGTCTGCGCGAGGAACTGCGCGCCGGCCGTTCCCTGCGCCTGGCGATCCGCACCGGCTTCAACCGGGCCTGGCCCGCCATCCGCGACGGCAACCTCTCGACCTTGATCTCGTGTGCCGTCCTGTTTTGGTTCGGCAGCAATTTCGGCGCCAGCGTGGTCAAGGGCTTTGCCCTGACACTGGCCATTGGCGTGGTGTTGTCGATGTTTACGGCGGTCCTGGTGACGCGTACCTTCCTCCAGACCTTCCTGGGGCTGACCACCGGCGTTGAAGACGATTCGCGCCGGCTGCTCGTCGGCCACTAGCCCCAGCGTCCGCATTCCGGGAGATCGGCTCATGGGCCTGCTGACCAGTCGCATGGGGAATGCCGCCATCGTGGAGCGGCGCAACCTGTGGTTCCTCCTGTCGCTCGTGCTGATTCTGCCCGGCATCCTGCTCATGGCCTGGCGCGGCGTCACGGGCAATTCGTTGCTGCCCCTGAGCATCGACTACACGGGCGGCGTTCAGTGGGAAATCCGGTTCGACGAACCGGCCAGCCCGGAAGCGGTACGGGCCATTCTGCTGCGTGCCGGTTTGGCGGATACGACCGCTTTCCAGGTGCAGGACGACCGAACCGTGCAGCTGAAGCTGAAGGCGATTGACAATCAGGTCAAGGAGCGGCTGGAGGGCGAAATCGAAACCGAGATCGGTCCCTTCGACGAACAGTTCTTCCGCAACATCGGGCCGGCGATCGGCTCCGAGGTGAGCCGGGCGGCCGGTCTGGCCATCCTGGTGGCGGTCATTGGCATTCTGATTTACATCACGGCCGCGTTCCGCCACCTCAATCACGCCACCCGTTACGGTGCCTGTGCCGTGTTTGCGCTCGCACACGACGTCCTGGTGACACTGTCCTTCATTTCCATCATGAGCCTGGTGTCGGCCTGGGAGGTGGATGCCCTCTTCCTGACGGCCGTACTCACCGTGATCGGCTTCAGTGTCAACGACACCATTGTGGTGTTCGACCGGATCCGCGAGAACCAGCGTCGCTATCAGGGGGAACCCTTTGCCCGCATCGCCAACCGCAGCCTGGTGGAGACATTACAGCGTTCGCTCGCCACACAGGTGACCGCCCTGTTGGTGTTGGTGGCCATCCTGATCCTGGGCGGAGCCACGCTGCAACAGTTCATGGCCACGTTGATCGTCGGCCTGGTGTCCGGAACCTACAGTTCCCTTTGCAATGCAACTCCCATTCTGGTTGCTTGGGAGGAACGCCGGTTCTTGGTGAAGCCGGACATGTCCAGACCAGTGCCGGCACCGACTGCCTAAACGCATCTGTGCAAACTCGCACATTGTGCGAGTTTGCACAGACCCCCTTGTTGTAAGTTGGCACCAACCGAGTTCCCAAGGGACCGGTGTCTCAAGCTTGGTCTGCGTCCCGGAGAGGCTGAAAACCGGCTTCCCCACGGTGAACAACCAAGTTCACTGAGAGCGAGCCGGCGCTTCGCCCACCGTGTCCGGTGGGTTCGGCATCCAGCCATCAGATGAAGCCGCACAACTATTGGGGATTGGTGTCGCGGGTCGGTGGCTTGTGGTTGGGCCGCTTGTCGGTGTTCTTGTCCGGCAGCAAAAGGGACTGCCACGCGCTCGGTGCCTGCTGTACTTTCAGGATGCGGTTGACTGCATCCGTGGGCGGGGCGTTCCGGTACCAGGCTTCCTCAACCCGGTCCAGGTCAGCCGCCGCCAATTCGCGTGACAGGAGACTGCGCATCATGGCGATGGCGATGTCCGTTCATTCCTGCACGGCTTGGTCTCGTTCCTGAGCAGCCTGGTCCCGTTCCCGCACGATCCGGTCCCGTTCGGCTTCGCGCTCGACCTCCGTGTCGGTTTGGCGGTCTCGCCAGCGGCCCTGCCGGGCGTCCCGCCACTGGAAGCGGGGTGGCGGCCCCGTTGTCACCGGTGGCTCGCTGCATTCTTCCTGCGAGTCCGGCATCACCGAACTGTCCCGACGGAATGAACAGGGCCACTCATGCCGTATGGTTGACACTTGGCATGAGCCCCATGGTATTGACCGTGTCCAGCCGCAGATGGCCGTGGAATTGGAAGTGAGTCGTGCGGCGTCGCTCATAATGTTGGCATTGCCTGCACCTTGGCGGCCGGGCGCGGCCCGACCCGTCGGCGGGCCAATCCAAGTTCCCGACAGTTTGCCGTGCACGCGACCAGGACCCGATTGATAGCCATCGACGGTGTGGCCGGTGCCGGCAAGTCGACAGTAGGCGCATTGCTGGCCCTGCGGCTGGGTTGGACGTTTTTCGATACCGGTATCCTGTTCCGGGTGGCGTGCCATTTGGCCCTGTCCCACGGACAGCCGCCCTATGATTCCGAACTGCTGGAGGATCTGCTGGAGCAAACGGAGCGGGATCTTGACATCAGGAACACCTCCCGCCCGAACGGTGATGACGGCGTGGAAACACAGGTGTTGCTGGCGGGATGCGATGTCACTGCCGCACTCCGCCGGGAGGCGGTGGATCGGTTGCTGCCCGTCCTGTCGGGTCTGGATCAGGTGAGACGGTCCCTGACCCGCGCCATGCGCAGCATGGGCCGCCGCCTGGCCGAGCAGTCCGGTGCGGTCGTGGTGGGCCGGGACATCGGCACAACCGTATTCCCGGAGGCAGGCCTGAAGTTCTACCTCGATGCCGATCCCAATGTCAGAGCCCAGCGCCGATGGCAGGATTTACAGACGCGAGGGCTTGACGTGCCGCTTGACCATGTCTACAGGGATCTGGTGGAACGGGACCTCCGGGACAGCACTCGGGCCAACTCGCCGGCGGCCCGGGCAGCCGATGCCGTTCTGGTCGATACTACCCGGGCCAGTGTGGTCGAGGTGGTTGCACAACTGCAGGACGACTGTCGTCAAATACTGGGCCACGACATCCGAAATCCATGACCTCCCTTTCCGCCGCCGAGCGGCTCGACATCTATCGCTGGATGTACCGCACCCGTCGCTTTGACGAGGTGATGGTCTCCATGTTCAAGCAGGGACGCGGCCTCGGCACCTGTTTCAGTGCCCGTGGCCACGAAGCCGTCAGCATCGGTGCCGGTTGGGGTCTCCAGCCCGAGGATTTCGCGGCCCCCATGCACCGTAATGTCGGCATGTTCATGTTGCGGGGCCTGCCGCCTGCCCAGCTGTTCTCCAACTACCTTGGCCGCGCCAACGGCACCACCCGGGGCCGCGACGCCAACCTGCACGGCAACGGGGACCTTTCGCACAATTTGATTGGATTCATCAGCCATATTCCCCAATCCCTGCCGGTGGCGCTGGGCACGGCCATGAGCTTCCGCTATCGCCGGCAGCCGCAGGCCGCCCTTACTGTCTGTGGCGATGGCGGTTCCACGGCGGGGGTCTTCCACGAGACCCTGAACATGGCGGCCCTGTACCGGGCACCCCTGGTGGTGGTGCTGGAGAACAACCAGTACGCCTACTCGACCCCGGTGGCGGAACACACGGCCGTCTCCGAACTGCACCTCAAGGCGCGCGCCTACGATATTCCGAGCCAGGCGGTGGACGGCAACGACGTTCTGGAGGTATTCGAGGCCGTGTCTGCGGCCTTGGCGCGGGCACGGGCCGGCGAAGGTCCGTTCTTGGTCGAAGCACGTACGATGCGCATGCTGGGCCATGCCATCCACGACGGTGCCGAGTATGTACCGGATGAACTCCTGGCCTACTGGGAAGCCAGGGATCCGGTGGTCCGCTTCCGACGGTGGCTACAGGACAACGACGGGGTGCGGTCGGACGTATTGGACGAGTTGGAGCGCGAGGAATCGGACCTGATCGATCAGGCTTTTGCCGCGGCCGAAGCAAGCCCCTTCCCGGATCCGGCGACGGTGGAGGATGGCGTGTATGCCGACTGACAGCCATGCCGGCCACAACCGCCGGATCACTTACCTGGAGGCACTGGCCGAGGCGCTGGATCAGGAAATGGCACGGGATCCGAACGTGCTGGTCCTGGGCGAGGACATCGGCGGCGAATTCGGGGGAGCCTTCAAGGCCACCAAGGGGTTGTGGCAGAAGTACGGGGAACACCGGGTGATCAACACCCCCATGGCGGAACTGGGCTTCACCGGCATGGCGACGGGTATGGCCCTGGCGGGTCTGCGCCCGGTGATCGAGATGCAGTTTGCCGATTTCATCTCGACGGCCTTCGATGCCATTGTCCAGTACGCAGCCTCCACCCACTACATCTGGCAGGGGGCGGTGCCCTGGACCATACGGGCCCCGGCGGACGGAGGCACCAGTTCCGGGCCGTTCCACAGCCAGAACCCGGAGGCGTGGTTTGCCCACGTCCCCGGGTTGAAAGTCATCTGTCCCGGGACGCCGGCCGACGTAAAGGGCCTGCTGACCTCCGCGATCCGCGACAACAATCCGGTCATCTTCTTTGAAAGCAAGACCTTGTACCGCTCCCTGCGTGGTCCGGTACCCCCCGGCGAGCATCTGGTGCCCATCGGCAAGGCGCGACAGGCGCGACCGGGTGCCGACCTGACCATCATCACCTACGGGGCAATGCTGCAATCGGCGCTGGCGGCAGCCGAGGAGTTGGCCGGGGAAGACATTGAGGCCGCGGTTCTGGATCTGCGCACGGTGAAGCCGCTGGATACGGACCAAATCCTGGAGGCCGTCAAGGCCACCGGCAAGGCGCTCATTGTGCATGCCGCCAACCGCATGATGGGTTGCGGCGCCGAAGTGGCGGCTCTCATTGCGGAGGAGTGTTTCGAATATCTGGACGCACCCGTCAGGCGTCTGGGCGGTTTGGACACGCCCGTGCCCTTCAGTCCGCCCCTGGAGCAGGCCTATCGGCCCGATGCCGACCGGATCGCGGCGGCCGCGCGGGACTTGGACGCCTGGTAGGGACAACCGGCAACACGAATGGCAACCATTCTTGGCACCCTCTGCTATCTGAAGCGGGATGGCAAGACGCTGATGCTGTACCGGAACCGCAAGGCCAACGACTTCCATGAAGGCAAGTGGAATGGCCTGGGCGGGAAGTTCGAGCCCGGCGAATCCCCGGAGGCCTGCGCCATCCGGGAGGTCAGGGAGGAAAGCGGTCTGGAGGTGGAGGCGCCCCGCCTGCACGGCATGCTCACGTTTCCGGGTTTCGACGGCGAGAACGACTGGTACGTGTTCGTGTTCACGGCCGAACGCTTCTCCGGCAGCCTCATTGACTCCCCGGAAGGGGAACTCCATTGGATCGAGGATGCAAGGCTGCTGGATCTCAATCTGTGGGAGGGCGACCGGATCTTTCTGCCCTGGCTGGACCAGGATCGGTTTTTCTCCGGCACGTTCGTCTATGCCAACGGGGTTCTGAAGAATCACGACGTCGTGTTTTACCCTAGCGGGTATGGCTAGGAAGCCGACCGGCGGTCGGCAGCCAGCGTGCCGGTTGCACGTCGCTGCCCAATTCACTTGCTTGACATGATCCGCATCTTCAATGCAGCCGAGGCTGCCGCTTCCATTCTTGAACGCGCCCCACTGGCGGATGCCCAGGTGCCCGACAGCTGGCTGGCAACCTGGAAGGATATGTTCGGTCAGGCCTTGGGCGTCGAGGAAGCCGTGGCCGCCATCATCGATGCGGTGCGCACCCGAGGGGATGCCGCGCTGTATGAATTTGGAAGCCGCCTTGACGGTGTCGCCCCTGCGAGCCTGTGTCTGGAACAGGATCGTTTGGAAGCGGCTTGGCTGGCCTTGGACAATGAGACGGCCGCTGCCATGCAGTTGGCGGCCGATCGCGTGCACGCCTTCCACGAACGGCAGCCTGTGTCCGACTGGGCGCATGAATCGGCAGACGGTACGCTGGGACAGCTTGTGCGGCCCATTGAGAAGGTGGGGATTTATGTGCCCGGGGGCACCGCGCCGCTGCCGAGCGCGTTGTTGATGAGTGCAATACCGGCGCAGGTGGCCGGCGTGCCCGAGATATCGATCATCACACCGCCGGCCAGCCCGG
>DAOUIC010000285.1:0-8900 GCA_034428255.1 Anaerolineales bacterium | reverse complement strand
TCCGGCCCATGCATGGCCTACCCTGGAGTTGCACCGGAATGTTCCATACCCCTCAAACGAAAAAATAAACGCTATAAGTTATATAAAACGAATTTAATTTCTTCATGGAGTTCACCGGAATGTCGCGGGTCGATCCGGACAATGCCGGCTCGCTGGCAAGATGCGACAGCAAGGCGGCCGAGGCGACAGCCAGCCGAGCGCCGGATTTGGTGGCCGTGCCGCGGGGCGCAGGGGCGAAGCCGACATTCAGGTGCGTGTGCCCTTTGCAGCTGGGTTGGCAAGGAACGGGCGCCCTGCAGTCGTGCCACACCAGGAAGGCCGATCCTTGTTTGCCAAGTCGTCGCGGCGTGTGGAAAGAGCGGTGTGGCGGGTTTGCGCGCAGGCCGGGGAATATATAACATTAGTGGAGTAATGGTATACTTTGGCCCATTGCCCCGATTGGAGTGCCACATGACCGACACCGCCTTGGTTTCGATCCCGGAACCTGTGGATCGGACCGAAACCGACGAATTGACGGCATCGACCGTTCCGCCCGAAGCTCAACGGGCCGCCGCCTTGGTGGCAATCGAGCTGGACAGGATCCAGCAGGCCGCGCGGAACGTGGATCGGATCGACTCCGATCCGGAGATGATCGCAGTTTGGCTGCGGAACCAGGTGTCCAACCACACCCGTTCCTCCTATGAGTTCGCTTGGCAAACATGGCAGGCGCACAGCCAGGGCCGCCCAATGGCCCGCACCACCTTGGCCGATCTGCAGCATTTCCAGGCGGCGTTGGCCCGGAGCCGCAAACCGGGCAGCGTGAACACCATGATCAGCGCCCTGCGTTCCGCTTTTGCCATGGCTCATCGCAGGGGATACATACGGTCCAACCCCTGTGCCGAGATGAACGATTTGCCCAATCCCAACCTGAGTGGGACCGCTTCCGCCCTCAGCCGGAAAATTCTGACCCGTACCGAGGTGGCGCGCCTGCTTGAGACGGCCCGACCAGGCCGCGACTTTACACTGTACCTGCTGCTCTACCACACAGGCTGCCGCGTGTCCGAAGCTCTTGCTTTGCGCTGGGAAGACCTGAACCTGGACGGCCTGTTTCCCACTTTGACAGTCCTGCAAGGCAAAGGCGGCAAGGGACGCGTGATCCGCCTTTCAGAGCGCTTGCGGCAGACCTTGGCCGATCTGCAGCCACCGGACGCGGAGCCGGATGGCTTGGTGTTTGCCACGCGCACGGGCCGTCCGATGGCCCGCAACAACGCCTGGACATCCCTGCGCCGCGCCGCGCAACGGGCCGGAATTGATCGAAACATCAGCCCGCACTGGTTCCGGCACGCCCACGCCAGCCATGCCCTCGATGGCGGTGCACCCGTCCAGTCGGTCAAGGAGACACTAGGCCACGCTTCGCTGGCCACCACCTCGATTTACGTCCACGCCCGCAACGGCGGAGATAGTGGCTTGTGGTTGGATTGAGAGGGCAACCAATCACACGGGCGGCCCAATCGGATCATTCGTAGCCGCCAAACGACTGCGGTTCGCCCCTGACGGAATGCACGGGCTGTCGTGAATCACAACAACACCGGTGATCTTGGCGGGATGTAGTGCCTCTACGTGCTTCTGGAGGCCGTTGTCAGACCATCCCCAAGCCTGTCCGGATATCCGGCGGATTCGGACCGCCGATGTCCATGTAGCCGGGTGTTGGCATTTGCATGCCCGACCCGCGGGCATGTCTCCATGCCGATGTCAGATGGGATGCAGGCCTGGAAATGTCAAACCGGTCGTTTCATTCAGTCCGAACATCAGGTTTGCCGCCTGGACTGCCGTGCCGGCGGCACCTTTCATAAGATTGTCGATGGCACAGATGCAGACGAGCCGGTGCGTGGAGTTGTCCAGTGCGAACCCGACATCGGCCCAGTTGCTGCCGGCCAGGATTTTGGGTTCCGGGTACCGGTAGTTGCCTTTCGCCTCCTTAACCACCCTCACAAACGGCTCAGCTTTCCAAGTGGTGCGAAACGCCTTCCAAATGTCGCGTTCCGTGGTGCCGGATGGTACGAAGAGGTGAACCGTAGCGAGGGCTGCACGCACATTGTCCACGGCGGTTCCGCTCATGTGGACCCGGGAACGGATCCCGTTTGCGGCCAGGAGTTGGAGGACCTCGGCCGTATGCCGATGTCCAACCGGAGAGAAACTGCGCACGGCACCGGCGCGTACGGGATGATGGGAGGCATCATTGGCCTTGTTGCCCGCCTCGCTGCTACCCACCTTGACTTCGCCAAACAGGTCCGATTCAGTGTGAACCAGTCCTGTCTGCACAACCGGCAGGATGGCCAGGTTGATGGCTGTGGCGTTGCACCCGACCCCGGACACGTATTGGGCTCCCCGGATTTGGTCGCGATTGAGTTCGGGCAACCCATAGACGAATCGTTCGAGCCACTCCGGCGCGGCATGTGGCCGGCCGTACCACGTGGCGTATAGGTCGGGATCGTTGAGCCGAAAGTCGGCGCTGCAATCCACAATGCTGTCGGCCAGTTTCTGGAACCGGTCGATCTGTTGCATCGCCTGTCCGTGCGGCAGACAGAGAAACAGGAGTTGCGCAGGCTCCAGCTCATCCAGGCCGGTGAACTTGAGCCTCGTTCGCGAACGAAGGTTGGGGTGGGTGAAATGTACAAACGAACCCTTGTGCCGTTCGCTGGTGATCTGGACCACTTCGAAGGCCGGGTGATCCACGAGTAAGCGCAACAGTTCGCCGCCCACATAACCGGAGCCCCCGGCAATGGCCACCTGAATGCGATCGCTCATGGGTTCATGGCCTCACGGCGCTGAAGCTGGAACCAGGGAATTGGCCAATAATGGAAAGGAACGGATTCCCCGGTGCGTTCCGGTAGAATTCTTTCTGCTGCCTACCCGGCCGCCGTCTCCAAGGCAAAGTCGACGATTCGGCCCGGGATGTCGACACCCGTCGGCTTGACGCTGTTGCGGAATTCCATCGTGTGGTTCACCTCGTTCACCAGCAAGCCCCTCTCCGGATCCTCCAGGACATCGACAGCCACCACACCTCCGCCAACAGCGTTCGCGGCATCCACACACACCTTGTTCAGGGCGGAAGTGACAGGGCAATTGCTTGAAACCCCGCCGCGCGCCGTGTTGGTGATCCAGTGTGGCGAGTCCCGGTAAATGGCGCATATGGTCTCGTTGCCAACCACGAAGGCGCGGATGTCGCGCATTGGCTTGTCAATGTACTCCTGGACGTAGTAGATCTTGTGCTGGTAGGTGCCAAGCACCTCCTTGTGTTCGATTACCGCTTCGGCTGCCTCTCGATCATTGACCTTCGACAAGAGGCGGCCCCAGGAACCAACGGCAGGCTTCAATACGACGGGATAGCCGATGTCCTCAATGGCTTCGAGCGCGCTATCGGGTGTAAACGCAACTGCCGTGTGCGGCGACGGAACCCCGGCTTGGGCGAGGGCGGCGGTAGTGAGAATTTTGTCTCCACATACATCCACCACCCGGGAATGGTTGACAGTCTTCAGGCCCCAGGACTCCAGGATGCGCAGACTGGTGAGGGCCCGACTTTGGGACAAGCACCTTTCCAACACGACATCAAACCGGTCCCAACCACCCCGTTCACGGTCTTCAGGCCCCACGATGTGAAAGGAAAGCCGACGGTCGTCAAGCAACTCGTACTGGACGCCGCGCCCGTCCAGAGCGGCAAGCAACATCTTTTCCTCGACCCGGAGACGGCCGAAGATGACTCCCATCAACATGTGTCGCGTTGGCCTCCGAACAGGGCGGGTGTACGCGGCGGCATGGCCTACTCCCCGTAGTCCTCGTCGTCGTCTTCCAGTTCCTCAAGGGCGAAGGGATCCAACTCCAGCACCTCGAACTCGCCGGCACACCCCTCGCACTCTACGATTTCGTTCTGCATGACATCAGTTAGGACGATGTCGTCTGCGCAAACCGGACACTCGACGGTGCCGCTGGCTGTCTCAATGTCGGACATGGTGGTTTCTGCCTCTCAACAGATGTAATCCTTCCAAGTGTACCGGTACGATGCCGCTGCGTCACTCACCGAGCCATCTGCTGTTTGATGTATGGAATCAGGCCCCCGGCATCCAGGATGCGCAGGACATCGTCACTCAGCGGTTGGAACGTCGCCGTCCGTCCGTCCGCCGTGGCAATGCACCCCTCGTCCAACACCACAGTGCCGGTGTCACCTGCCACAGCAAGGTCGACAAACGCCGGGCATTCAAGGGCAAGCAGTCCGTTGTTCAGGGCATTGCGATACCAGATGCGGCTGAAACTTCGGGCAATTACGGCGCGCACTCCTGCCAGGACCAGACAGGATACGGCCTGTTCGCGACTGGAACCGCATCCCCAGTTGCGGCCGGCCACCACAAGATCGCCCGGTTGGACGTTGGCGGCGAAACCTGGATCCAGATCTTCAAGGGCGTGTGCCGCAATCTCCTCGGGGGTCTTGAGCGTGTAGGTGTACTTGCCGGGAAAGATTACGTCGGTGTTGACATTGTCCCCGTACTTCCAAATGCGGCCGGTGAACCGTCGATCTGTGTGGGGCATGGTCGTGGCTAATCCAGTTCCCGCGGATCCACGATGCGCCCGGCTACCGCGCTCGCTGCTACGACCGCCGGACTGCTCAAGTAAATCCCGGCCGATGGGGTCCCCATGCGGCCGCGGAAGTTCCGATTGGCGCTGGAAATGACTGTTTCGCCTGGTGCCGGAACGCCGAAGTGATTGCCCATGCAAGGGCCGCAGCCCGGAACCCCCACCATGGCGCCGGCGCGGGCAAACGTCTCCGCATACCCGAGTTCGATGCAAGCCTCAAGCACCTGGCTGGAAGCCGGGATGATCACCAGGCTCAAGCCTGGAGCCAGCCGTCTGTCGGACAGGATGTTCGCGGCGGCGGACATGTCCTCGAGCCGTCCGTTCGTACAGGTGCCGATGAAGGCTGCATCCACATTCACCGGGCCCAGTTCGGAAAGCGGAACCACGTCGTCCACGCTGTGGGGCCGGGCAATGTACGGTTCAAGGTCTTCGGCGGCGTAGTGGCGTTCCGACTCGAGTTCACAGTCTGCATCCGGATACAGGCAACCCTTTCGAAGCACATCTGCCAAATCGGCCCATGCCGAACTGCCTGCTTCGATGCCTTGGCGCATCGCCAGTCGCTCCAGGCACCATGTAAGTACCGGCTCGTCAGGACAGATGACGGCGTTTTTGGCCCCGAACTCGGCCATCATGTTGGGCAGCACCATCCGCGACTCGAGGGTCATGGCATGGATGGCGTCTCCGGCAAACTCGATGGACCGGTACAAACCGCCGTCAGCACCCATGTCTCCGATGATGCGCAAGGCGAAGTCCTTGGCGGTGACCCCTTCCGGCATCGCGCCGTTGAGGTGGATGCGCATGGTCGAGGGCACCTTTAACCACAATTGGCCCTGAGCCCACAAGGCCGCCACCTCGCTGCGCCCGATGCCGGCGCCGAACGCCCCCAACCATCCAAAGTGAGGGGTGTGCGAGTCGGCACCAAGGATGACCTGCCCGGGTCTAACCACCACTTCTTCCGACAGGACCTGATGACAGATGCCGCGGCCCGCCTCGAAGAAGTGCGCGATCCCCTGCTCGCCGACAAACTCGCGGATTTCCCTGTGGTTTTGGGCATGCACCGCGCTCGGAGCTGGCACGGCGTGATCCAGGGTAATGGCCATGCGCTCCGGGTGCTTGACCCGGTCCTGGCCGAACTCCTCCCAGATGCGCCGGATGGCCGCCGTGTTGTCGTGGCTGAGCACAACGTCGGGTTCGACGTCCAGAATCTCACCTACGGCGCAGGTGTCCCTGCCGGCGGCTCTGGCCAAGGCCTTCTGTGCGAATGTCTGTCCGGGCATGGCGGAGGGGGTCTCAGAAAGTTGCCGGTTGGGATATGGCCGGATGGCCGTCAGGCTGCGATGGAGTTGGAATGATAGTCGCGTAACAGCGCATCAACCTCGTCCTCGCGGATCCTGCGCTGGTCGGCCATCACCTTGACGCGAGCCGTGATTTCCTTGACTTCCTCGTCTGTTAAGGTCAACTGCAACTGGGAGGCCCGTTCACGGATGGCATTCCAGCCCACCAAGCGGTGGGCGACATGAATGTAACGTGTCAGGCCGAAATCGGTCGGGTCCAGGGCCTCGTACGTACTGGGGTCGTTGATCATGGCTTTGGCGTGAATCCCGGCCTTGTGCATGAACGCGGCGTAGCCCGTAATGTAGTTGTTGAACGGGACATTGACATCGACCAGATCCGCCACGAAGTTCTCGATCTCCCGCAACAGGGGCAGATTGTACTTGGACTTGACCAGATCCCTGTTGCGCGTGTAGAGGCGGGCGATCAACCCACCTAGCGGGGTGATGCCGTTCCGTTCACCGATACCCAGCACCGAAGTGTCCACATGGGTTGCCCCCGCTTCCAGCGCGCAATAGGAGTTTGCGATGGCGCACCCCGAGTCGTTGTGTCCGTGGAACTCGATGTCGCAGTCAACCACCCGGCGGACTGTGCGCACGAGATCAAACACCTGCCTGGGATCGGCTACGCCCACCGTATCGGCGATGCCTACGCGGTTCACCTGCATGCCACTTACGGCCCGGTACACCATCAGCAAATCTTCGATGTCGCTCCGGAAACTGTCCTCGCTGCTGAAGCGCACCTCGAGTCCCGCTTCCTGAATGAACTGGATGACTTCCCGCGCTCTCTCAATGATGTACGGGATGTCCTTGCCGTGTGAGAATTCGCGCAGGATGCTGCTGGTGCCAAAGAGGATATCGATACCGTCCACACCGGTGTCGATTGCCATGCGGGCATCGTCCATGTGGCAACGGGTGTGGGTCAGAATTTTGGACTTGAGACCCAATCCGCAGATGTACTCGATGTCGGCACGGCTCTGGGGACTGGCAGCGGGAGAGGTCAGTTCAATGTACTCCACTCCGAATTCGTCGAGCAACCGTGCGATTTCGCCCTTCTGGGGCTGAGTGAAGAAGGTGTTGGAGAATTGCTCTCCTTCCCTCAATGTGGACTCGATGATGCCGAAGTTGTCAATGCTCATGACGCTGACCACGGTGTCCGGGTAGCGATGCAGCCGTTCTGCGGCTTCAATTACCGCATCCCGTCCCATGCCTGCCGGCAAGCAAACCGACTCGTTAGCATAACCGAAACTCGGGCAATCGGCTGTGAATCAGCAGATGGCATCGTACGCATACCGACTGCTGCACCGGGCCGATCCCCTGCGGCTTGCGGTCCTACATGTACCGAGGCTCCGGCGTATCCAACCGGTCTACTCCTCCCGCGATGCAGGCGAGTGATTTTGCACCCCCGGCCAAAACAACGCCTGGCGGCCATGCGGCCGCCAGGCGTTCTCCTTCCCAGGAACGACCCCGGGAAAGGGTCATTCAGGTGTGAATGTGTGCCTCAAGGTCACTCCAGATTCACGAGTTCGGGCGGCCAGGCCTCCATGTCATTGATTTGATAGACGGCCAGGGCTTCTCCCGTGGCACAGTCTCCGGTTTCACCGCAGGCCAGTGTCCCGGTGATTCCGGGAAAGCCTTCGATCGCGCTCAACGCATCGCGAATCGCCTGCTTGCCGATCAACAAATTGCCCGCGCCGTCGTCCTGGGCAACCGATTCAATGGCCTGTAGCAGCATCATCGTGGCGTCGTAGGAATGGGCGTGAAAAGCCGAGGGAGGAATTCCGCCAAACTTGGCATCCCACTTCGCCAGCAACTCGTCGTAAGCATCGCCCTGTACCAGCGGGGACGTGAGATACAGGCCCAAAATCGACTCGCCGGTGTTTGCCATGATGTCCGATGAGAAGGCTGCGTCGGCAGACATCAGGATAGTGTCCTCCAGACCGGCAACATCCTTGATTTGGGCGGTGACGAAGTTCACTTCCGGCTGGAAAATCGGATAGAACAGGATATCCGGCGGATCCGTGGCGATTTCCGTCAAGATCGGAAGCATCTCGGTGTCACCAACGTTGACTGCCCCTTGGTAGGTGATGCGCCCTCCAAGCTCGGTGAACACATCCGCCATCACCTGTTGCAGGCTGTCGGCATAGGGACTGCCGTCATGAATCGTTGCGGCTGTGCGGGCCCCCAAATGGTTGTAGGCGAATTCCCCGGCCAACCGGCCTTGGAACAGATCGTTGTGCGCCGTCCGGTAGTACCCGGGCTGCCAAACCCCATTGTTCCCCGGATCGGGTTCGGTGAGCGTCGGCGAAGTGTTGGAAGCCGAAATCATGCTGAGGCCGGCTTCGTGGATGATGGGCAGGGCAGCAGTTCCGGCGCTGGAACAGGCGGTGCCCAATGCCCCGACCACGGCCGAATTGGCGGCCACTTTCTGGGCTGCCGACTGTCCGCCTTCGGCGCTGCACTGGGAGTCCTCGGACACCAAGGCAATTTCGTGGCCTAGCAGGTCGCCAAAGTCGTCTATGGCGATTTCAATGGCACCGGTTTGGTCCGTGCCCAAAAAGCTCACCGGGCCGGACAACACATTCATGGACGCGATGGTCACAGGTTCGTCGGCGGCAACCTCCACACAACCAAGCGCGTCGGTGCATGACATCGCCTCGCCATCATCCATGGGAACATCACAGGCTGCGCCAAGCATGGCGACCAGCAATGAGGTCAACAACAAGAAAATCGATCGACGCATAGCGTCACCTCCACATTGGCGTTTACAGCAAGGAAAAGGCCGAGGCCGTCAACCGCCATTTTACCGGATTGGCACAAGTTCACTGATTTCGTGACTCTGCGTCACCGACCGGTCCTTCCGGAGTTGCCGGTTGGTTCAACCGATCGGATGGGAAGAGAGTTGCACGTTGCCCCGGACTGTACGTCGGTTCACGCCGAGGCTCCGGAGTAATGTCGAAT
>DAOUIC010000284.1:0-2620 GCA_034428255.1 Anaerolineales bacterium | reverse complement strand
GGCTGGTCCATGTAGGCAAAGACCCGCTCAAAGCTCACGACCCCCTGGATCGTCTCCGTCGGTACATGGCTGATCATGGAAATGGGCTGGTACAGCCGCGGCAGGTAAGCCACAAACGCCACAATCGTGCCTTCGGTCATGCGTCCCTCGAACACCAGCCAGCCGCCAAACCCATAGAACAGGGCTGTGCCCAGGCCGGACAAAATGCCCATGCTGGACGTTAGCCAGTAGGACAGCACGCCGAGCCGAATCCGAAACTCCCGCACCAGATCCGCCAGACTGCGAAACTGCCGACCGGCACCCGCCTGCTGCCCGAACAGCTTCATCAGGGCGGCGCCGTTCACGCTCAGGGTCTCGTTCACCATGCTGCTCAGGTTGGCGTTGTGCTCCATGGTCTTGTGGTGAATGGGCCGCAGGAGCCGAGCTATCCACCAGGCAAACGGCCACAGGGCCGGGAACAACAACAGGCCGGGCAGGGTCAACCTCCATTCCAACTGCATCATGACAACCAGGGTGGAGACAAGGGTGACAAACGCGGTCATCAACTGTGGCAGGGTACCTGTCAGCATGCGCCGGGCCCCCTCCACATCCTGCGTGAAGCGGGCCACGATTTCCCCGGCGCGCGTACTGGTGAAAAACCGCATCGACAGCTGCTGGACATGGTCGAACATCGCGTTGCGCAGGTCGTAGACCAGTGTTTCGCCAATGCGGACGATAAGGAGCTGCTGGACCAGTCCCAGCAGTACGGTGGCCACCGGCAGGGCGAGCAGGTAGGCGGAGAACGTCACCAGCAATCGCAGATCCTTGTCAGGCAGGATCGTGTCAATGAAGTGGCGGTAGAACAGAGGAGGCAACAGCCCTACCAGTGACTGGGCCGTCACCACCAGAAGCACCAAGGCAATGCCGGCCCCGTGGGGTTTGGCGAAACTCCAAACCCGGCCCACGGTGGCCCTGTCCACGCTGCGCAATGAGCGGGTGGTTGTGTTGCCGACTACGGCGCGCCAGCCACGACGGATATGCATGTACGGACAGATTGGCGAAACAGTGGCACAACCAAGGACGATCCCTGCAACCCGGAAACAGGGCGGTCGGTCCGACGCCGACCAGGACCGTGAAGATTCTGCGGCGCATGATAGCAAGCGGAGCCTGATAATTCGGGCGCGGCGCCCGTTCTCCGTCATTCCGGTCCGCGTCGGGCCCGTCCGGATCCGGATGCCGTTGATTCCGCTATACTGGCCGCGCTTGAAGCTTCCCGGCGGACTTGGATTGTGCCCGAAACAACTGAACTGACACAGGCAACTTCCATCAATGCCGGCGTCCGACTGTTGTTGGACGAACTCGCGACGTGGCTCGACGACGCACTGGACCGCCACCTGGCCTTGGATTGGCAGGGCATCCACGACGAAGCCACGTTTGTCACCGCTTGGGCCGGCTACCATGCCTATACGGGTGACGAGCGTGTCAAGCAGTTGGCGCTCAACCTCTTCACCAAGTGGCAACACTGGGCGAAATCCAACCTGGTGCACGGATACTTCCCCCGCCAGGAGGTGCACCACGGCACGGAGCACTACATCATTTTCCTCGACTGGCTATGCCGGATTGCCCCGGAACGCGAGGATATCGCCGCCGCGTTGGAAGACGGGGCCCATCACGTCGGCAACTGGGGCGAGGGTGCCCCCGACTGGTACGACCCGGAACGAAACCGCTTTCTGAGCTACAACCTGGGCACAGTGCAGGTCGGCTGTGAGGGATTCAACTTCGTGGACCACATGCGCATGGTGCACCTGGCAATGGCGGCCTGGCATGCCACGGGCGGCGATCGCTACTTGGACTTGGCCCTGACCTACGCGCGCGCATGGGCCGCGGCCATCCACGAATCGGCCGACATCCCGCTCTTCCTTGATCCGGACCTGCACACGGAAGCCGAACTTGAAAAGCTCCTCCACAGCTTCCTGAAAGCCGCGCCCCAGCAGATCAACGGCCATGCCAGGGTGGAGAACCATGTGGCCAGCGGCACACCCAAGGCACTGCTCGACGTTTGGCGGGCAACCGAAGATGACGACTGCCGCCACGCGGCCCTGAAGCTGGCCCGAGCCTGCGTTCCCTACCTTGCCAGTCCCGTGGCCAACCCGGCCGGCCACGTCCTGTCCCTAATGCTGCGGGCCGAAGCCACCCCCGAAACACTGGGCCTGGACGACACTCCCTTTCCCGATGCGGATGCATGGCACCCGTTGGACGGATGCTCCATGACCGTCCAGACCGAGCCGGGTTCCCCTTGGCAAGACAGCCTGGGCTACCGCTTCGACCTTCCTGCCTGGCAGTTGAGAGAAAGCGATAACAATCCCATCGAGGAACGTCCGGCCCCCGGCAACCTTGTCCTGGCCTGGGAACTGTCCGGCCGGGAGCAATACGCCCTGGATGCCTGTACGATCGCGCATGGCCGCCTCCGGCTGGCGCGGAACACATTCCGGGATGGTCGGCATCACGGATGCACCGCGCAAAGCATTGCCGCGACAGTGCGGGGCCACGGGCGGTGTTGGGGCATCGGGGACGTGTCCGCCGTCTTGGCCAATCCCGCCATCCAGGCTGCATGCGGCCTTCCGCCGGTCACTCTGTCCGG
>DAOUIC010000283.1:0-1537 GCA_034428255.1 Anaerolineales bacterium | reverse complement strand
CATGTCTGCACACTACCAAGACGACTGGAACGACTACGAAGAAGAGGAATGGGAGGATTACGCCGAGGAACACGATCCCGACTTTCAGCACGACCAGAAGCTGATTCGCAGGCCGCCCAAGGCCAAGTTCGAGAACAAGGTTCCCTACCGGGAAAACTGGCGCTACAAAATCGAGGAGGAGATACGCCGCAGCATTACCGGCGATTTTGAAACCACCTACCGGCCGGGCCAGGTCGAACGGCGCTGGCTGATGGGTGCCCTGCGACCCTTCTTTGAGAACGGATTGGTGGACGACATCCTGAGCAAGGTCAAGGGCGGCAAGGACGCCGACGTCTACCGCTGCAGTCTGACGGCGCCCGACGGCTCACTGGACCTGTTTGCGGCCAAGACCTATCGGCCGCGCAGCCACCGCACCATGCGCAACGACATGGTGTACCGCGAGGGCCGCGACACGCTGGCGCTGGGCACCAATGTCAGCAGCCGGCAGGACAAGCGGCTGCTGCGGGCCATGCTGAAGCGGTCGGACTACGGCAAGCAGGCGCAGCAGACGTCCTGGCTGCTGTACGAACGCCACGCCCTCACCATTCTCCGGGAAGTTGGGGCCGATGTGCCGGAACCGTTCGACGCGGCCGACAACGCCATCCTGATGGAGTTCATCGGGGATGCACAGGTGGCCGCGCCGACCTTGAACGAAGTCCGTCTGGACCCGTCCGAGGTGAAGTCATCATTCGACCAGGTCATGCACAATGTTGAATTGATGCTGACCAACGGCTTTATCCACGGCGACCTGTCCGCCCACAACCTGTTGTTCTGGGACGACCGGGTCGTGGTCATCGACTTTCCGCAGGTGGTGCCCGTGACCGGCAACAAGCAGGCTTACAGCCTGCTGGAGCGGGATGTCAAGCGGGTTTGCCAGTACTGGGCCCGTTACGGCCTGCGCCGCGACCCGGAACGGCTGACCAGGTCCCTGTGGGGCAACTGGTCCCAAGTGCGCCACGAGGATGTCATGGCGGACCTGTCCAAGGCCTTGGCCGAAATGGAGGAGGATGACGAAGCCCCGGACGAAGACTGGGAATACGCCTGATGCCCCGCAGCACCCCTGCAACTGATTTGCCCACCTTGGAAAAACGCATGCCATGCCCTTGACATTCGACCTGTCCCTGGACGATCTGTACACCTACGAAGGCCGCAACCCAAGGCCAGACGACTTCGACGGCTATTGGGACGAGGGTGTGGCCCGGATGCGCGCCCTTGACCCGAATCCGGAGCGCATCCCGGCGACCTTCCAGACGGATTTCGCAGCCTGTTCCCACTTCTGGTTTACGGGCATCAACGGGGCGCGGGTGCACGCCAAGCTCCTGGAGCCGACCGATCCCGCCCCCGGCCATCCGGGCATTGTCATGTACCACGGCTACTCCGGGGATTCGGGAGGCTGGCTGGAGAAGCTGGGCTGGGTCGCGGCCGGCTTTACCGTCGCGGCCCTGGACTGTCGGGGCCAGGGGGGCCTGTCCGAGGATCCGGGCGGCACCAAGGGCAC
>DAOUIC010000282.1:0-5771 GCA_034428255.1 Anaerolineales bacterium | reverse complement strand
CCGGCGCAGGGCCGACAGCATCAGCATCAGGGCGTGTTCGGCCACATCCAGGGAATTGGTGCCGCCGTTGTTGGCCACGGGCACTCCGAGTTCCCGGCACAACCTCACGTTGATCCGGTCGTAGCCGGCCGACACCAGCTGGATTAGTTGCAGGTTGGCCGCGGCCCGCACCGCCGCGTCGTCCAGCACACCGGGGAACAGCACCAGACAGTCGTGTTCGGCCAGAAGCCGGTTGCGCTCGTCCGCCGGCAGGTCAAACGGCTGGACACAGACCTGGTGGTCGGAGCCGGCATGCTGCGTGATCTGCTCGTTGACAGAGGGCGCGAGCGAGGAAATTAAGAGTACCTTGGACACGTTGTCGAAGTTCCTGGGAAGGGGATAGGGGTGGAAGCTGCTGGGCCGCCCCAATATACAACCGAGACCAAGGCAATGCCAACGAGCTTCGGCAGGGACACTACGGTTCGGATCCGATGGCTTTGGCTCCAATGCACCACCGGCACTCCCAAGTGCGAGTCAACCGATTGCCGGTGTTGGTTGGCCCATGACATTCGCCAATGGGTACAGCACTGCAGCCTGGACCACGATAGGTGGGGGACCGTAACTGAGATGTGGTTCGGCCCATGCCCCAGGCGGTTGGTTCCAGAGACAAGTGTCCGTGTCCATGCCAAGGACCCAAGTCGGCAACCATTCCTCCCACTGCGAGGCCCGGTGTCGTTCGCCTTACCCGTCCCACCTATGGACGTAATCCAAGGTCCGCCTAGGAATCGTGTACAAGCACCGGTTGCCGACACACTAGCCCTGTCGCAACTCCCCGGCGACGCTTGGATGACCACGGTGATGTCGCGCCCTCCAGAGCCCATCGCCGCCGACTACTATCGCCAATCGAGACCGTGCAATCCCAATAGCTCAAATAATAAAATGATATGTAGGGAAGCGCAGGGACGTTCCGAACACGCGTTGCACTCCAAGTGCTCGCCTGTTCCACGCGTGGAACGGGAACAATCATTCACCGGAGCCCGATCCAAGGTCGAATGCGATCCCGGTGCCCCACGTTTCATACAACGCTCCCGCTCGGACATCCGTTGAAGGAACCTGCTGCATGATTACCGTTGCCGCGGCTCAATGGGTGCGCGCATGCCTCGTAGCACTGGCTCTCGGGTTGACGGTAGCTCTTGTTCCATCGCGGGCCTTGCAGGCTCAGGACCAGTCCATGCACATGGTCCGGGCAGGCGATACGCTTTCGTCAATTGCCGCGCGCTACGGCACCACAGTCGGCGCGATCATCTCCGCGAACGAACTGGCAGGCAGTAATTTCATATACGTTGGCCAGGTTCTGCACATCCCCAACAACCCCGGCAGCTCCGGCTGTTCCGCTACGCACATAGTCCAAGCCGGCGAAAACCTGTTGGCCATTGCGCGCCTGTACGAGGTATCCAGGGATGCCCTTGCATCCGCCAACAGCATCGCCAATGTCGATCAGATCCACTTAGGTCAACAGTTGTGCATCCCGTCTGGGACATCGGACGCGGCGCGGGTTCCAGTGCCCTCGGAAGCAACCACACATACCGTGTCGGCTGGCGAAAACCTCTATCGCATCGCGCTCAGGTACGGGGTTGCCCAGGATCTCCTGCAGGCAGTCAACGAAATCACCGACCCAACAACGCTCAGGATCGGACAGGTGCTCGTCATCCCGGACCCCGGTGCGGCACCGCCCTCCGCCTCACCCAGGAAAGACATGCGCGACCCGAACGCAGGCAACCGAATCGACTATTCCGCGTACTCCACCGCCACTTTCGTGGCGATCAGCGTCGGGCAAACCCACGCCTGCGGAATCAGGCCCGGCGGTGCCGTCGCCTGCTGGGGAGCGGACTGGTTTGGACAGACCTTGCCCCCGGACGGACCTTTTGCCGCCGTGAGCGCCGGGGGATTGCACACCTGCGGCCTCAGGCCCAACGGCACGGTCGCCTGCTGGGGTTTGGACGAAGCGGGCCAAGCCACGCCGCCAGCCGGATTGTTCTCCGCAGTCAGCGCCGGTGATCAGCACACCTGTGGCCTCAGGGCGGACAAGACGGTTGCCTGCTGGGGTTCGAACTGGCAAGGACAGGTCACTCCGCCAGCCGGGTCCTTTGCTGCTGTGAGTGCCGGGGGCATGCACAACTGCGGGATCAGGTCCGATGGGTCCATCGCTTGTTGGGGAGACAATCGCCAGGGTCAGGCCACACCGCCTCGGGGTACATTCGCGTCCATCAGCGCCGGGGGCTACCACACCTGTGGTGACAGGACCGACAGCCTGACCTTCTGCTGGGGAGCCGGTTGGGCCAGCATTGGGGACAGTCGTTTCGCACCTTTGGAACAGAACGTCAACGACATCACCACCGGGGATGGCTACTCGTGCGGCATAACGCCGATTGCAACGGCCATCTGCTGGGAAGCGGGGGGATCACAATTTTTTTTGGACAAGCTTGTGCAGACTCCTCCTCAAGTAAAGTTCCGGGCCATCGATGCCGGAAGCGTTCGAGGCTGTGGCATCAGGAAGGACGGCACGGCCATGTGTTGGGGACCCAACTGGATTGGACCAGAGACCGAGCTAGACATCACTGCTCCCATAGACACCGGGACAGCCGTCTTCTATCCCATGAGCACAGGAAAGCCCCAAGCTTGCAGAATCAGGGACGACAACACGGTTGCCTGCCGTGCAGAGGGCAATGCAGTCCCAACCACGCAGCCGGCGCCTCCGACATTGCCGACCGTGCCGTTGAGCACCCTAAGTGCCGGAGGCGATCACAACTGCCGGATCAAACCGGACGGCACGGCCACGTGCTGGGGCGAAAACGTGTATGGTCAGTCCACACCGCCGGGCGGGACGTTCGCTGCCGTCAGTACAGGCGACTACCACACCTGTGGCCTGAGGCCCGATGGCGCGGTCACGTGCTGGGGCAACGATTCAACAGGCATGGCCACACCGCCGGCCGGGTCCTTCACCGCCGTCAGCGCGGCTCATTGGCACAGCTGCGGCATCAGGTCCGACGGCACGGTCATCTGCTGGGGCGATGATGGAAGGGGTCAGGCCGCGGCTCCGGGCGGGACGTTTGCCGCCGTCAGCGCCGGTGACTGGCACACGTGCGGGATCAGGCTCGACGGCACGGTGCAATGCTGGGGTGAAGGATCGTTCGGACAGCTCGCCCAACCAGGCGGTACGTTCCTCGCGGTCAGTGCCGGCGCACGGCACACATGCGGGATCAGGCTGTCCGGCGAGGTTGCCTGCTGGGGTTCTGGCGGAGAGGGCCAGGCCACACCTGAGGGCGGCACGTTCTCCGCCGTCAGCGCCGGGGGGGCACACACCTGCGGGATCAGGTCCGACGGCACGATTGCCTGTTGGGGTCGGAATGAGGAAGGACAAGCCTCGCCTCCGGGCGGCGCGTTCGCCGCAGTAGGTGCCGGAGACCACCACACTTGCGGAACCAGACTCGACGGTACCGTTGTCTGTTGGGGCCTTGATGAGGAGGGCCAGGCCACGCCGCCCGTTCCGTAGACGGCCGTCGGCCCGGGGAATTGAATGCACCTGCGGACCACAGCCTGTCGGCCCGCGCTCATCAACGGTTCGGATACCGAACTCGGTGGGCACTCCGGACCGGTGGGACGCGACCGTTCGTTGGATGCTGTTGTCGTCGGTCGCGGTGAGAATCCGTGACGAGCGGACCGGGCGTGCAGGGGTGCGAAGACTGCAAAGAACATGGCCGGTTCCTGATCCAATCAGGGACCCAACCAGCAGCCACCGTGCTGAACCGGAATCCTGGCACATCGACATGCGCGGTCCCTCCGGCGAAGGTAGATGTGATTCCGGCGTTTAGGTCAGGATTACCGTCTTTTGTACCATTGAGGAACCGCATATCAGTGCAGGTCGCGGTTCGCCGGGATTTGGGTCTGGGGCCGGAGAGCCGTGCAATCGACTCCGAGGTCCAGCCAAACAGTGTCCAGAGGGCCAACTCAGTGCCTGCCAGGAGGAAACACATAACATGACCAGACGCATTCGTTGGACCCTAGTCGGGTGCCTGCTCGCGGCCTTGATGCTGGCGGCCTGCGGTGCACCACCAGCCGCGGAGCCAGCCGCTCCCGCGGAGGAGCCGGCCGCCGAAGAGGAAGTAGTTCAGATCGAGGAAACCGTCGAGGAGGAAGCGGCGGCCCTTGAGGGGGAAATCGTCATCTCAATTGCCTCCAACGACATCCAGACCTATCAGGCGTTGGCGGATGCCTACATGGCTCTCAACCCGGGTGTCAACATCGAAGTGGAACTCAAGGCACCGGGCACCGGTCCCGACGCCTATCTCCAGTGGATTCGCACCCAGTTCACTTCCGACGAACCGCGCGTGTCGCTGATTGAAACCCCGCACCTGCGGGAATTCGCCCAGGAAGGCCGGCTGGTCAACTGGGGCCCCTACCTGAGCCAGACCAATCCCTATACCGGAGCCACCTGGGAGGACAGCTTCCAGCAGTGGGGCCTGAACCTGGTGCGGGATCCCTCCACCGGCGAGATGTATAGCCTGCCGTACATGTCGGTGCAGACCTTCTGGGTCTACAACAAGGACATCTTTGCCGAGGCCGGCATTACGGACGTGCCCGTACAGCCCACCTGGGACCAGCTCGTCGAGTACAGCGAGAAGGTCAAGGCGGCCGGCTACATTCCGATCGCCATGGAAGGCACCACGGAACAGATTTGGGGCGGTGGCCGCATGCCGTGGCTGATGCGCTCCGCCATGGACCAGTACCATCGCGACGACCTGCAAATCATCCAGTGCCAGGAAGGCGACTGGTGCTTCCGGGAAGGCATCGATGACGCCTGGGAATACGACCCCAGCGACGTGCGCAACGATGATCCCGACCGTGTTTCGGTCAACATCGTGCGCCACATGCGCGCCCTGCAGGACGGCGACATCGACTTCAACAACGAATGCACGGTCGAGATGATGACCCAGATCGGGCGTGTCTTCAAGACCGAAAACGGGTTCGTACCGGAAGGCTGGGCCGGCATGACCGATGCCTATCCGCTGTTCCTGACCCAGCAGGCGGCCATGCGCATGGTCCACGGCGGCTTCTTCACGAGCTTCCCCAAGGACATCCGGTCGCTGGCCCAGGGCGAGTACGGCGGCTCCGGCGAGGTGGATGAGGAATCCGCGGCAGCCGCGGTCGAGTTCGAATACGGCCGCTTCGCATTCCCGAACATCGAGGGACCGTGCGTGCAGGGCACGGCCCGCGCCAACGAGCTGACTCAGGGCTACCTGGCCCTGCCCAAGAAGAACCGGGCCCAGAACGACCTGGAAGCGGACTTCGTGATGTTCTGGACCAGCCCCGAAGGCATGCGGATCTTCCTTGAGAACAAGCTGGATACGGAGAACCTGCAGGGCGGCATCGCCGGTCCGCCCCTGATTAAGGGCGTATCAATGCCGTCGCCGTGGGAGGACATCTTTGCCAACAGCGTCTTCGTGGGCAACTACGAGAAACCGGGCGCGCCCGGCGACGCGGTGGCCCGCGGCTTCTTCAAGCACGAGGACTCCAAGCGCATCTGGTCCATCATGGTGCAGGAATTCTTTGCCGGCACCCGAACCGCGGAGGAATTCGCGGCCGACTACCAGGCTTTGCTGGAAGACAGCTTCGGCGACCTGCTCGTCTATCTGAACCTGACCGAGGAGGACTTGGAGAGTCCCGAGAAGCGGCCGCCCGGCTACATTGCCGCCGGTCCCTATTGATCTGACTGTTGAACCGGCCCGGTTCGG
>DAOUIC010000281.1:0-20564 GCA_034428255.1 Anaerolineales bacterium | reverse complement strand
GGTTCTGCCACAATCAAACCTGGCAGGAAATCCTGGACCCGCACGGCTTCTTCGCCGAACGGCAGTTTTATGTCAAAGGCAGACTGGCCTGGCTTTTGGACAGCGGCCGCACCGACTCCGTTACCACGGAGTCCGTCCGCCGTCTGCAGGCAGTGGACGCAGACGACAATCCTCTCCTTTTGAGCCTAACGGACACGGGGGAACCGTTGGTCTTGGAAATGATGGACACCCGCGACATCGCGGCCGGTCTGGTGCCCGCGTTGTTTAGGCCGGAGGCCAAAGACAATGTGTACAACTTCGCCCCGGACGGTACGGTGTCCTTTACTGAGGTGGTCCCGTACATGGGCAGGGCCCTGGACAAGCGATGGGTCGAGGTCAGACTGCCAGGCGTGCCGGCAAGATCCAATTTGAGCGGTGAGAAGGCACTGCACGACCTTGGTGTGCGTGCCCGATACTCGGTGTTCGACATGATCGATGAAGCGAGCCAAGCTGGCGTTACGCGATAACAGCACCTGTCGATGGCGAACCCATCGCACAATGCCTCCCGCTGGAAATAAGTCAACGCGGTTCGTTGATGAAATCATGACATCAAAGACAGTGCCCACGTAGTCGTTCGAATCGCAACCAACCCGCCCGAAACCGGGCATTGGTAGGAAGGCCTGTCCTCGGCAGGAATCGTGTACTGTTTCCCAATGCTTTCCGTTCCCCAATACTGACAACGGTGGAGCCCGGACATGAACCCTAGAAACTACTGGCTGCTGCTTGGTTGCATTTTCGTGCTTGCAAGTGCCTCCGCTTGCGTAAGCGAATTGTGTGCTGCCCGGTACCCGAAAGTCGATCTGGCCTCCAAGGACGAGTTTGGGGACTCCCGGCTCCACATAGCGGTGTGGAGTGATGACTTGGCATTGATTCAGTGCACTCTGGCCGCCGGCGCGGATACCGGTACGCGGGATGCTGAGGGCTGGGTTCCCTTGCACGTGGCAGCCTTGGAAGGTCTCGCTGAGGCTGCCGAGGTGCTGATCGCTGCCGATGCTCATGTCGACGCACGGGACACGGAAAACTGGACTCCGTTGCACATAGCAGCTTGGCAAGGACATGTCGAAGTTGCAGAGGTGCTGCTTGCTGCCGGAGCGAATACTGTCGCTCGGAACGACACGGGGGCAACCCCGTTGCACGAATCAGCGATGTATGGAACCGTGGAAGTGGCAGAAGTGTTGCTGGGTGCCGATGCTCAGGTCGACGTACAGGACGAGGACGGTTGGACCCCGTTGCACACAGCCGCTTGGAATGGCCATACCGTATTCGCAGAAGTGCTGCTCGCTGCCGGTGCCCAAGTCAACATTACGGATGCCTATGGCACACCTCCGTTGTACATGGCGGCTCTGGCGGGCAACACGGCCATTGCCGACTTGCTGATCGCTGCCGGTGCCCTGGTCGACGCACAGGACGAGGAAGGATGGGCGCCATTGCATGGGGCAGCTGGAGAAGGCCATGCCGAATTCGCGAATTCATTGCTGGTCGCTGGTGCAGACGCCAACTTGGGCAATGCCCAAGGGATGACGCCGTTACACGAAACAGCGATGCATGGGACCGTGGAAGTGACAGAGGTGTTGCTTGGTGCCGGCGCGGATGTTGAAGCACTGGATGTCGACGGTTGGACACCCTTGCACATGACAGCGTGGTATGGACATGCGGAAGTCGCCAAGGTCCTGCTCGCCGGCGGTGCTCAGGTCAATACCCGGGACATCTATGGCTGGGTTCCCTTACACATGGCAGCTTCTGAAGGACACGCTGAAATCGTGGAAGTGCTGCTCGGGGGTGGCGCCCAAGTCGACGTGCAAGCCATGGACCGCTTGACTCCACTGCACATGGCAGCTGAGGAAGGGCACACCACAATCGCCAAAGCTCTGCTCGCTGGTGGTGCCCAAGTCAATGCCCAAGACATTGACGGCTGGACCCCGTTGCATACGGCAGCCTGGGAAGGGCACGCTGAAGTCACCAAAGTGCTGCTTGCTGCAGGGGGCGATCCGGGGGCAAAAACCTCCGTTGGATCGACTCCAATGCAACTGGCTGCCCAGCAAAACCATTTGGACCTGGTGACTATTCTTGCATCCCAGGCTCGGTAAGAGATTCACCTGTAACCGCGCTGTTACCGCACACAGCCGAGTGGACGACCGACCTGCAACTCATCCAATCGGAAGTCGGACAGTGACTCAGATGTGCCCCGAGGCATCCGATCAAGTTGAGCAGCAATTCGTATGTATTTTGCGAGGCTGCCTCGTCGTGCCCTCTCAGCCCCTCGGCAACCGGATCTTGTTGCGAACACTGTGGGCCACCGCACTGCATCGCCGAATCTGCGTTGCTTGGCCGGAGGAATAGGGCGGCTGTGTCTTGACCAGCTGTTTGGCAATGGTTGTCCGTGCCGTAGCGGTTCGGGCACCACCCGTCTCCGCTGACCCAACAATCTGTTGAGCGACGCGGACTGTTGCCAAGCTGCCCATCAAATTTGAGACACTCCCACTCACATCTCGACAACCCCGTGGCCTCACATACCGAACCGCAACCCTTGGGGCAAGAACCAACTGCCGTACGTTTTGCCGTACGGAGAAAATCACCCAGACTCGGCACTCGTCGGTTCCAGATTCAGTATCGCGTCCCACTCCGCAATCGGCAATCCGACCACCCAGCCGCTGTGGAACGTCTCCAGTTGAACCTGATCCCACTCGGGCACCACCGTGCGGATCTCCTCGGGACACTGCCGCAGGAGTTCCGCATAGGCATGCTCCAACACCCGATACCCGGACGTGGGGGACCGCGCAAAATTCGGGTGGGAGGCAATCAGCCCCTGGTCCACCAGTTCCGCATCCAGGATGTCCGACATCTCCTCCAGAAGCATCAGTTGCTCGGCAGGCATCGTCCCCGGTCGCACCGCCTCCTCCACCAGGTGTCCCATCTGCGGCCACATGGTTGGCAGGTCGCGGAACCGATGCATGATCCACTTGTCGTATGGGTAGAACCTGCGCTCCAGCATGAAGGCCATCTGCACGGCCCAGCGTATGCTGCGGCTGGCGGTGATGTTGGCATAGTAGTGATCGTTCCGCAGCAGGGCACGCTGCAAGGCATACACTCCCATTCCGGAGAAGTAGCGGCACCAATGAGCCAGCCGCCGCATGCGCACGGGTTCCGGCCAGTAGTCCGCGAAGGCGCGCCGGATCTCGGTGAAGCGTCCGGAATCGTCCCGCCAGACCCACCCGTTGGTCACGTGGGTCACTTCCTCCTCCGCAATCGATAGCCATTCGGCCAACGTCTCCGGCGCGCCCGGCAGGCCAATGGTCCGCTGCATGAATCCTTCCAGGCTGTCCGGAGCCAAGCCTGTCCCCGCCACATGTCCTTCCCGCAAGGCCATGCCCAGAAACGTCTCGGGCAACGCACCCGAGACCAACTCCCGCAGTTCCTCGGCATGGGCTTGAAACAACCCATCCGGCATTAGGGCGTCAATGCGCAAGCCGAACTGGTGGTCGCGGGAGTGTTCGTCGTCAAGGCCCAGCGCCTCCGAGCCATAGCCGAACAGGCCGAACGCCGTCTCGGCTGCCACCTCCGGAAACCGCGCGTCGAGAATGGGTTGTACCACCTCGACAAACAGCTGTCTGCTCTGCTCCACAATTTGGCTGGCCATCTAACCCACTCCTGTATAATGATTATAATGTTCTATTTTTCAGCGATTGCCCGTGCCCAATGACTTCTGAACCTGTATTGCCGGCCGGACACAGTTCCGTGCCCCTGACCGAAACCGTGCTGGTGAACGGCAAGCCCGTTCTCACCCTCAAGGAACTGGTGTCGCCTTCCATCCACACGCTGATCGTCGGCATCAATCCACCGCCGCCCGCAGTGGCAGTGGGACACTACTACCAAGGCCGACTGGGACGCCAGTTGTGGCGCTGCATGCGCGTCGCCGGCATCGGCAACCTGCTCGAGAGCGACCGCGGCCAGGAAGACTCGGTTCTGTTCCACCAGGGCTTCGGCTTTATGGATCTCGTGCGGCGGCCGACCGCGCGCGCCAGCCAACTGCGCTCCGACGAATGGCGACAGGGAGGCGATTCCCTGATTCAACGCGTGGCAGACCTTGCATGCAGACCTTGCGTGGTCATGGTGTACAAGAGCGTCGCCGACATTGCGGGCGGCCGTTTCCGCGAACTGGGCTATCGTACCTTTACCATTGGCTGCAACCAACGCCGATTCCGCGAGGAACGCTTTCACGAACTGGCCTTTTGGCTCCACTGCAATGCCCTGCCCATGCCCACGGCCATCGACCTGCCGGTTAACGGGTAAACCCGAACGATGCCTTTGACCCGTCGTCGCCTGGTTCTCGTCAACGGCTGGTTCCTGCAGCACCCGACCACCGGATCGGGTCAGTACCTGACCGCACTGCTGAGGGAATTCCCGGCCCTGCAAACCGAGGTCCGGGTGCGCACGCTCGTACCCTTGCCGGCCACTCTGGCCGGTAGTTGGACTCCGCCGCCGGACTTGCCGAACGGCATGGAGTTCCTGCCCGTCCCGTTGCCTCCGGGTCCCGAACCCTTGGCCAAGGTCTGGTGGGAACAGGCTGCCTTGCCGCTGCAATGCCTGCGGCACCGGGCCGCGATCCTTTGGAATCCCTACTGGTCCGCACCCCTCTGGAACCCGGTACCGGTGGCCGTAACCGTCCACGACGTGGTACCGCTGCTCCGCCCGGAATACCGGCAGCACCCCCGACAACGCGCCTATCTGACCCTCAACCTGCTGGGGCTGCGCAAGGCGCGGGCAGTCATCACCGTCAGCCAAGCCGGCGCCGAAACCCTGCATCGACACGTGCCGGAGTTCCGGGGCGAGGTGGCCGTTGCCCTCAACGGCGCGTCGCCCGGACCGGCAGCCCCGCCCGATCCGGCACGCATCCGCGAACTACGCTCGACGTATGGACTGCCCGAGCGGTTCTTCCTTTATCTGGGTGGTTTCGAACGCCGCAAGAATGTGGCCTCCATTCTGCGGGCCTACCACCGCTACCTGAACCTGGGAGGCGACCCTGCAATCAAGCTGGTGCTGGCCGGCCGGCTTCCGGACCGGGATACGGCCGTCCTGCAACATCCTGCCCCCCTGATCCGGGACTTGGCCTTGAACGGCCAGGTCCTACTTACGGACCGGGTGGACGAAGCGGTCAAGTGGGATCTTTACCACATGTCGCTGGCATTCCTGTTTCCCGGCCTGGCCGAAGGGTTTGGCCTGCCGGTCGCCGAAGCCATGCAAGCCGGGACGCCGGTTGTTACCAGCCGCTATTGATCCCTAATCCTCACCCGGGACAAAGCAGAGCGATGTCTCGGTTTCTGCCGGGTGATCCAGGCCAAACAGGTCCGTCACCTGCCACGAAGCGGGTTCCTGCCGGATGATGGGAAGCGCGGCCTGGCAGGCCTGCACCGGATCCGCATGTTCCGCGTAGGCCGAACGCCAGGCCTCCGCGATGCGGACATGGACCGCCTCGGCGCCCACATCGCCTTTCATGTCCTCCAGGGCCAATATGCTGGACCGCATGTCCCCCGCCAGCCCGTGCGCCTGGACCAGGCGGAACCAGGCGAGGCCGCGCAGCAATGCCTTCTCCCGATCCGGATGGGTGCCCACAATGCTGCACGTGGTGAGGGTTGGGTTGTCGAGAATGTCGCCGTACATTTGAATCGCGGGACCGTAGCCGTAGTAGGGAGCCCCGGTCAACAGGTAGTCCGCTTCAACCAGGTTCAGGCCCAGGCAGCGGCTGTCCGGATCCAACGGGTCATACTCGAACCAAACCCGGTGGAACGGCAAGCCGTCGATGCTCTCCCACAACTCCACGTGGCTCACCTGAACGTCGGTGTCCAGCAAACCGGACACACCGCCCTCCAGGACAATCTGATAGCCGTCACCGGGATTGGTGTCCGGCACCGGCGCCAGCCTCGCCGTGCCGTTGGTGATGACGGCCCCCTTGCCGATGAAGTTGTTGACCGTGTCCCCGTTCCAGGTAAGGACCTCCACGGTCGACAGGCACACCGCGTTGCACACCTCGTCCACCCAGGCCAGTTCCGGCTTCGTGTCGTTGTTCAGGTCCTGTAGGGCCAACAGGGAAGGCAGACCAACCACGGCCGGTTCGAAAATCAGGTTGGAGGCATTGCCAAACGACCCGTAGTAGACAGCCAGGCGGCCGCTATAGCCATCGGGTCCCAGGCCGTCGGTCTCCTTGCGCCCCACGATCGCCACCGTGTCCTCGTGGCCATCGCCGTTCAAGTCCAGCTGCGACAGAGTCCCGATGCTGTCGGAGACCACCTCGCACAGCCGCAACCATGTCTCCACCAGCAGCAGATCCCCCTGGAGGCCGTTGAGCAGGCTCTCAATCATGCGCGGATAGCCGTCCAGCGTACCCGGGCACTCGGGCAGGTCGTCGGAGGCCGCAAAGGCTTCGGGAGACAGGTTGCGCAGTTCCTCGGCATTGGGGAACAGGGACAACTCGGCCGGAGGCGTGGATGCTGAGGGATCCACCGCCGGTTCGATGTCAAGGCGCTGTCCAAACTCGCCTTCGATCACCGGACACACGGCATCCGGGGTCATTCCGGGGTTTGACCAGCCAAAAAGGCCGAAGGGCTGCCAGGTTGCCGGATGCGCCTTGGCCCAGGCCTGCGCGGCGGCACAGCCCACGATGGGATCGTCCGCACCGGTATAGGCCGCGAGCCAGTTTCGTCCCAGACCGGCGAACGGCGATGCCGGATAGGCCTGCTCCAGCACATTGACAATCTCCGCCGCCACATCGGGCTGCTGCTGATACGAAGCAATGAAAGCCAACCGCAGAAGGCTGAAGGCCCGCATGAAATCCTGCTCCGTGACGTCGTGCCAAACCTGCAGGCTGTCGTCCGCCAAGACCTGCCGATACAACTGTTGGGCACTGTGCAAGTCCTGGTACGGGGACTGCACCGTTTTCAGGTGTGCCTCGAGCACCACGTGGTACAGGTGGGTGGTTGGACCGAACTCAAGGGCCTGCAACGCAAAGGGCTGCCCCTGCCGGCTGGCCCAAATCTCCGTACGCGCCCGTTGGGGGCCAGCCCCCTCGGCCTGATGCACGCCACCCTGCAGGCGAATCGCCAGGCCGTCGCCCAAGACGTCGGCATCCATCAGGCGCACATCCGCGTTGACCATGGAAATTGGCTTCTCGGTCCAGTCGCGCCAGGTTGCCGTCGTCTGATCCCAGCTCATGGCATGAACGCGGGTGTAACAGGCAACCGCCCCGCAGGACTGATCCGTCCAGACCAGATCCCGGCGCAAATCGGAGTTGACATCCCCGGCCGCAAGCAATGACACGCGTCCCGAAGCCCTGGTCTGCAACGCCGGTTGCAGGTTTTCCCCGAGCCAGTGCAACAACAGCAAATCGGTACGGTCGGGTGCATCGGGTTCCGAACCGTCGCTCTCCAGCGTGACCAGCAGATCGTTGAAGCCGTCGCCATTGACATCCTGGCCGTCCAACAGTTCACCCACAACCAAATTGCACAAGCCGGCACTGCGGGCAATGCCTTGTGCCTTGCCCTGCCAGTAGTCGAGGGCACTGCGAATGAAATCCGCGTATCCGGCAGGTTCCGTGCAAACCGGTGGCGGCAGGGTGGGATCGGGAATCAGGCTGCCGCCGACGGCATCCTCCGACTGCAGACCCGGCGCGTCCGGCTGAACCCGGTAACTCTGCGGAACCACCACGCCTTCCGGCAGGCTTGCCATGGCCACGGACGGGTCGAACTCGAAGGAGTTCCGGCTGTCCGCCTCCGCATGGAGCAACGGAATGAGAAGCCGTACGCCAACCGCCAGGGATCCGGCACTGCCACCCAACTGGGGATTGGTAGCCACCAGCAGTCGAACCGATACGTCGTAGGTACTGGCAACCGATGCCAGGCTTTCTCCCGGCTGCACATCGTGATACCGCGGTTGACCGGCGGATGGCACCAAAATCTGCTCGTCGGTGTACAGAAGATCGAAGTTGCGAACTGCCTGCGGATTGACCTGCTGCAGCAGGGAAATGGTTTGGCCGGTCGCCTGGGCAATGGCGAACCAAGTGTCGCCGGGTTGCACATAGTAGGTGTAGCCACTGACTCCGGTCTGGGCCAACGAGACAGCGGCTTGGCCTGTGGCTGGCCACAGGCAGACCACAATCAGGATTTGGACGGCAAACCGAACCCATCCAGGCCGGGGACGCACGAAAAGATCGGGCAGGTACCTGACCCTCTTCACACGCTGGCTCGGATGAATTAGCTGAGAAGTGATTCGCACGGAGGGTGGTTGGGGTTTGCGTGGATGCATGCCTGCCCCGCGCTGCGGAGGCGGACTTGACCAGAGGGATGCAAACCGGGCGATGAAGGCGGCGAAACGCGGGAAATCGTATCACAGCAGCCGACACCCGGTATTCGCTCCGGGCACTGCCGCTGTCGATGTCATACAGTCTTGACGGCCGGCCGTCAAGAGTCGGTAACATTCAGGGAGTAAAAGCCGAACCCTTGACATGTCAACCAACAACCGGAATCCCGGCGTGCCACAATCGATGACGGACAATACCGCCTCCGCTGCCGTCCGATCGGACGTCCCGGCATGGCGGGAACTGGCCGAACTCATGCTCGCGGGCCATTCCCCGCTGGCATTCGCCGCCGGACACCTGCTCCTGGCGTTGCAGCCGCTGATGACAGTGCTGGGAGTGCCGGTACCCAAGTCCAGGATCCTCCAACTCATGGGATTGCCCCCCACAGTCCACAATCCGGAACAAACCCATCCCGATGATGCGTAGATCATCTTTGGTGGCGTTTTGGCGCCGTGCCGGCCATGAGGCGGTGGAGACCGCCCGGCAGCCAATCCTTTGGCTTGAAGGAGACCTGATCGGGGCCGGACAACTTCAAGTGCATGCGGCCTTGGAAGAATGGCACCGCCAGGCAGCCCGGAACACCGAAGCCGCGTTCTGCTGCCAAGGCGACGGACTTGGCTGGCTGCTGGCCTCGTGTGCGCTGGAATCCACGTCGCCGGGAGCCCCGCCGCGTCCTCGCGCCCCTTCACCGCCCGGCGTCGCCTGGTGCGGCCCCACACTCGGCATGACGACCTCGGCCCTGAACATACAGTCACGGCGGGGGATGGTCAACGGGATCCTGCAAGGCAGGAAACCCAATCCGCCCCATCTGCAACATTCCCTGGTCGCCGCAACGGCGATTGATCGCCAAGTGATGCTGGACTCGGCTCGGGCACCGACATGGAGTCCGGAAGTCTTCCCGGAGAGGCACGGTCCCGCACCCAGGACCAACGGTTGGGTACGGTGGATGTGGCTTGTGGTCGCACTGATCTGGCTGGCAAGCAATCTGGTCCGCTTCATGGCCGGCCAATAGGGGCGTTCCATTATTCGGCACTCTTTTCGATCCGGATGGCTGCACACGTCCCGGTGGATCGTGTTCGCCGTCGTGGCCGCATGGGTTCTGCTGGACCGGCTGGTTGGTCCATTGCAACTGGGATCAACCCAGCTTGTTCTTGTGCCCGTGTACTCCGGTTATGTAACACTGGCCGCCTTGGCCATGCTGGCCGGGCTCGTTCAGGTATGCCTTTTCCATGTGCGTCGCGTGTGGTTGGCCGAGGAAGAGTGGCTTTACAGCCTGATCCTGCTGGCTGCGATCATCGGCGTCGTAACCATGGGCCTGTTCGGCGAGCAGGGTGTGGCGAGCCTGCAACTGGGGTGGGTGTTCCGCTGGGTGATCGCCCCGGCCGAAGAAGCCCTGATGGCAGCCACGTTTTTTAGTTTGGCCGGGGCATACATCTTGGCCCTGCGCCGGCGCCGCACGGGCCATCGCTGGTTTACCATCGGCTTCCTGGCGGTCCTGGCGTTGCAACTGCCCTGGCTGCAGCCGCTCATGCCGCAGCCGGCCCAGCGCTGGCTGGATGATTCCTTCGCCCTGTTCGGCACACCGGTCATCAGGGGCGTGCTCCTGGGTACCGTCATCGCCGCCTGCGCATTCCTGGCACAGCACCTGATTCCCGCAGCCGGACACCGTGACCCGGACGATGCTCCGACACCCCGATACGACACTTCGGAGACCTGATCCGCCATGCCCATGCGGCAAGTCGGCTGCCGGCACTGCGGCCACGAAAACCCCGTCCACGAACCCTACTGCCTCGCATGTGGCGCCCGCCTGGAATATGTCGGCAGGGAAGACGCGACCGAGGCGGACGAAAGGCAGCCTCCGGCGGATCCACCGGCACCGCCTGCAGTGCCGACCCAACCCGTGGAAGAGCTCCCCCGACAGGAGGAACCTTCGGGCCGTCCGGTCATCTCGGATCTGGAAGGTCTTCTGCCGCGACCGGAACTTCCGCACCCGTTCGCATGGGAGGAACCCGTGGCCGGCGGCAAAACCTTGGGCCCGGAAACGGTCCAGCGCCTGCAGGGCCTACCCAGAGTGGAGGTTCCGGCCGGTGCCGTCCGAGACACAGTCCGCAGGGTCTTCCCACGTTTTGCACAGGTCCGATGGCCCATGCTGTTCCTGCTGGCGACAGCCTTGTTGGCGACGATCTTCACCCCCGGCATCGGCGGGGACGTGCCCTACCAATACGGGGGCAGCCAGCCCGCGGCTCGCCACCTCGTCGAACTCAAAGACGTGTCACGCGTGCTGGTGTTTTGGCAAAACCACCCGGGAGTCGCCGGGGAATTGGACACGGCGGTGGCACCCGTGCTGACAGTATTGTTGCGGTCCGCCACGTCCCTGGCCTTTTTCAGTCAACATCCCTTGGCGCTGCCGCGGGCCCAGACCGTGCTCAACGATGTCCGCGCTTCATTGCTCAGGAGTTTGCCTGAAGGAGCCATGCCCATCGGCATGACAACGGTCTTGGCGATGGCCTATTGGCCGGGAGGACCCGCCGCCCTCCCCGCAATGACAGCGAGCAGCGGTGCGGATGTGGACAACGCAAACGATGGCAATCCCGCGTCCGGCTCCGCGGTACGGGAACGGCTGCGGGCTTCGGACTACAACCTGCACCTCATCGTCACCGATCAGGCCATTGACGTCGTTCACTGGCTGGAACTCGTTTCACCCGCAACACAGGTGCCGGTCCTGGCAGTAACCAGCGCGGCGGCGGCTCCCCTGCTTGGCCCCTATCTCGAGACGGGCCAACTGGCGGGAGTTGTGAGCGGCATCGGCGACGCACACCACCTGGCGGAACCCCTGGCGGGCAGCGCCGCGGAGGACCTGAAGCGGCATACGCTTGCCATGTCGCGTTTCCAAGGCTGGCTGTCCATTGCCTTGGCGCTCATCGTCGTCGGCACCCTCCTGGCGCGTGGCATGGTGCCGCAACCGTAAATCCGGACCCAATCAATGGAACCGGTCGGCATGGAGAAAATCGGGCTTTGGGTCGGTCTGTGTGTGTCCCTGGGCCTGTTCAGCATGATATGGCGCGAACACCGCATTGCCAGGCTGCTGCAGTATGTGCTGGTGGGCGCAACCATCGGCTGGCTGTTCATTCTGGTTTGGACAACCCTGATCCAGCCCCGGATCGCGGCCCCTGTCCGCACAGGCGCATGGCCGGCGGCGGTGACCGTGCCGATGTCGCTGTTCCTGCTGTTGGCCTTGGCAACCTGTCTGCCCCATCCTCCGGCGCCAACCAGTCTCCTGAACCCCTTCGCAGCGCCAATCCGGATCCTGAAGGCGGCCGCCTCCCTGGCGGCCACCGCGATTCTGGCCTTCACCGCGGCAACCCTGGTCGGCGGGATGCTGGTGGGAACCCTGATTCCACAGATGACCGTTGCCAACCGGACCGGGTGGCAGTTGCTGGCCACCTCGCTCCTTACCGGCCTGACGCTGCTGGCCGGCGCCACGGCAGGGAGCAGAATCAAGAACCTGCCGGACAAGGTGGCAGGGGTGGTCCAAAGTGTGGCGGCACTGGGTCAGCCGCTGTTGATGCTGACCGCCGGCATGGTGTTCGCCCGCCTGATGACCTCCCGCATGACCTTGCTGGGTGCTTTTCTGGAAGGCCTGCTTGAGTCGCTGGACTTGTTGTCGCTGGCCGATTGGCTGGTTCGGCTGGGTGGTTGATCCAATGCCGCATCCTCTCCGCACCCGTGGCCGGCCGCTTTCATGACTACCACCCTTTGTCTTGGACTCGAAGCCCATCGCGTACACGCTGCCATCTGCGAGAAGCATGGGGACCGGCAGCAACTGATCACCTGGCACGAACTGGACCTTGACAAGCCCCTGCTGCCGGAGCGCAACATGCCGTCGGCCACAGATCCTGCCCTGGCGGCCGTCGATACGGTGCTGGATCACGTCGGCAGCCTGGTGGGGGCCGAGATCCGCCGGCCGGCGCCGAATTCGGCGCCGAGGACCGTCCCGGACGCATGGCACATGGATCGCCTGTACCTGACGCTGGACCCCCTGCCGCCGCTCCGCGTTTGGCTCTTGGCCCTGACGCCCGTCTGGCAGAAGCCGGCCGAGACCATCGTCCAGTCCGCGGCAGGCCATTTGCTGGGAACCACCCTGATGTCCGACACCGTGCGGCCCCTGGAATTTGTCCACGACCTTGAGCAGGCGGCTCCCGACCTGGTCCTGTGCTGCGGCGGTTACGACATTGCGTCGGAGATGCAGCCCAACCTAATCAGGATGGCCCAACTTCTGGGTGTCGCCCTGACGGAACTCGGACCGTCCTTCACCCTGGTCCTGTTTGCCGGCAACCGAAGGGCCGGGGCAACATTCACGCGGATTGTTCAGGACGCATCGCCGCGGACTCCCGTGACCGAGGCCGACAGCCCCATTCGCTTTGATGCCGCCGCCCCGGCCGGGAGTGTCCACAAGGCCCTCGTGCAGGTTCGCGCCCGGGATGCCCGAGCCCTGCGCCTGAAGGACATCCTGGTGCGCCTCCTGACACCGGCAGCGTCACCCTACACCCTTGCATCCAACTTCGCCCGACTGTGCCAACTGACCATGACGGCCACCGGGCAACCTTGGCCGGTCCGCAATGTCTGGCACGGGATTGACCAGCGGTTCGACCTTCTCCATCCCTCCGCCAATCCGGGGGATTGGCGGCTCGTGTGGAGTCCCGGTCCCGGACCGGCACCGGCCACCCTGGGTTGGCCCGCACCATGGATCGAAAGCGGAACCGCCCCCCGACACCGCGTTCCGAAACCGGCTCCCATCCAGGATGAACGGGGGCTTCTGCCGGCCTTGGCCCCGCTGATCGAGTCGGATCCGGGCGGAAGCTGGCCCATGCTCGAACGGGAGTTCGGCATGCCGCCGCCAAGCTGAGGCCCGGACGCGCAACGACCCCGGTTGCCCGGGGTCGCTGCTGGATGCGCAGGACGGCGCTCGATAAGCGGGAATGGTTTGATCGCCGATATCAGGCAGGTGCCGGCGAGATGGGGCGCGGTCCCTGGATGCGGGTACCGATGCCAATCAAAAGCCGGGCGGTCCACTGCCGCAAGGGCGACGCAACCGGTGGCTTCCGCAAACGCTGGACCTTGCGGGCCCGACGCTGTGCGGCGGCCTCCTGCAGCCGTTCCTCGTACATTTCCCGAGCGACGTACTGGTCCAGGTGATTCATGTATTGCTCCTCTCTGCTGACCAGACCCCAACGGCATGGAGTGTGGGACGACCCTGTTGAAGCCGAGTGCAAAGACCGTACCAACCGTGTGCAATCCCGCAGGCACGTGTGACGCGTAGGGGTTGTACCGCCCGTCGCGGGCGTCCCCGGCATGCCCCCGGACACCGGGTGTCGGCTATAATCCGGCCCAGTTGCGAGAGACGAAACCCATGACCATGTCCGCCCCAACCTCCGAATCAGCCTCGATGGAACCGATTCGCTTCACCGGCTTCAAGCGCAACGTCGCGGCATCGGTGGGCTTGATCCTGGGCGGCGGCCTTGCGTTCACCATGAACCTGACCGACACCTTCTTCGCGGAGGCGATTGCCTGGAGCTTTTTCGCCTGGGGCGTGCTGCTGCTCTATGCGAACCTGCTGGAAATGAACGAGACCTTCATCGTGTCCAGCGAGGGCCTGCAGGTACGCAATCCGTTCCGGTTGTGGGCCATGAACAAGTTCTGGACGTGGGACAAGATCGAACGCGTCGACATCTGGGTTCGCCGATTCGATCCCACCTACGAGAACATCTACCTGCAGGTCTATCACAATGCCGGAGACGAACTGGACCCCGGCGTCCTGCAACGGGAAGACACCCGCTACCGGGCGGAACTGGCCCGCCTCATCATTGAGCAAGCCGGCCTCAAGGCGGACGGGCACGATGTCGCGGACCTGACCGATCTGCCGGCTGCGCAGCCGGCACGCTACAAATGGACCTGACCCGGTCGCGTGTCGGTTCGTCCGGCAACCGGCCGGATCCGCGACCAGCCACATTGGCAGGTTGATCCCGACGGCTCAACGCCGGCCGCGGATCAGATGGAAAGCTCCCCGGCGCGCCCGCGCCGTCGGGTATCCGTGCTCGATTGCACTTGCGGTACGGCCAGCCATGCGGCCGGCGACGACTCAGCTGCGATCGCGGCGCGAGGCAAACCTGCGTTCCACGCGGCGCCACATGCTGCGCGCGGCGCCGGCGCGGTAGGCCGCCTGCTGCCGGGCTCCCTGCCACCAGTGGCGCGACACATCCTGTTGTGAAACCGACCAGTTCACGGCCAGGGCTCCCCAGCTGAGTCCCCCGCCAAACCCGACCAGAACCAAATTCTTGCCCGGGCTGATCCTGTCCTCGGCCAGGGCTTCGCACAGGGCAATCGGTATCGAAGCCGTGCTGGTGTTGCCGTACTCGGCAATGTTGATGAAGACCTTCTCGGGCGGGATCTTGAGCTGTTTGATTACGCTGTTTTGAATGATGCGGCTGTTGGCCTGGTGCGGAATCACCAGATCCAGGTCGTCCAGCGTCCAGCCCTGCTTCTGCAGAACCGACCGCGTGGCATCCGCCATCACCCGCGTGGCAAACCGGAACACGGCCGGACCGTCCATGCGAATGAAGTGCTCGCCGCTGCTGACCGTCTCCAGGGTCGCCGGACGGGCACTGCCGCCGGCCGGCAGGGTCAGAAGATCCCCCCCGGAACCGTCACTGCCCAGTTCGCAGGCCCCGATGCCCCCCTTGACATCGCTGGCTGCGATCAGCAGCGCCCCCGCGCCGTCGCCGAACAGGATGCAGGTTGACCGATCGGTCCAGTCGACGAACCGACTCATCACCTCCGCCCCGACAACCAGGACATATTCCGCATCCCCCGCCACAATGGCCGACCGGGCCATGGCCAGGGCATAGACAAATCCCGAACAGGCGGCACTCAGGTCATAGGCACCGGCGTTGATGCAGCCCAGGTCGTCCTGGATTTGGCTGGCGGTGGACGGAAACACATGGGTCGGCGTGCTGGTGGCACAGATGACGAGGCCCACCTTCTGCGGCGGGACCCCGGCCACGTCCAGGGCCTGCCGGCCCGCCTGGGCTCCCAGCGTGGCCGAGGTTTCGGACTCGTCGGTCACGATGTGGCGCGACTCAATGCCGGTGTGCTGCCGAATCCATTCGTCGGACGTATCGACAATGTTGGCCAGATCGTTGTTGGTGACCACCTTCCTGGGAGTCACATAGCCCCAGCCCACCATCTGGGCGTACGGGCCGTGGGCCGGGAACGTGGCCAGGGGATCCGTCCGGACCTGCGCGACCGGAGCGGACGCGTCGTTCGCGCCGTCGGCACCGTTAACCATCGGCACCGACACGGTGTCGTCCGCGGGTCCCGTTCCGTTTTGGATGACGGCCATAGTGAAAGCCCTTGCCGGACCGGGTGCCCAGGCGCCTCAGTCCGGCTTGCTGAAAATCATGCTGGTGTTGTTGCCGCCCAAGCCGATGCTGTTGTTCATGGCGGCCTGCACCGGCCGTTGCTGTGCAACGTTGGGCGTGTAGTTCAGGTCGCAGTCCGGATCCGGAGTGTGCAGGTTGATGGTCGGGGGCACCGTGTCCTCGTCCACCGACTTGACCGCCATGATGGCCTCCACGGAACCGGCGGCCCCCATCAGGTGGCCCATCATGCTCTTGGTGCTGCTGATGTTGACATCGTATGCATGCTCGCCGAAAACACCCTTGATGGCGTGGGTTTCGACCTTGTCGTTGAGCTTGGTGCCGGAGCCGTGCGGGTTGATGTAGTCCACATCGCTGGCATCAATCCCCAGCAGCTGCTTGGCATGGTGGAGCGCCACGCGCATGGCGTTCTGGATGCCGATGCCGTTCTTCTCCATGGCTACCATGTCGTTGCCGTCGTTGCTCATGCCCCCGCCGGCCACCTCGGCGTAAATCCGGGCACCGCGGGCCCGGGCGTGTTCCAGGGTCTCCATGATCATGATCCCGCAACCCTCGCCGATGACGAACCCGTCCCGTTCGTTGTCGAACGGCTTGGCGGCCTCCTCCGGCATGTCGTTGTTGGCACTGAGCACGCCCATGGCGTCGAAACCGGCCACCATCGGCGGCACGATGGCTGCCTCGGAACTGCCGCAGATGGCGATGTCCACGGAACCGAAGCGCACTTGGTCGAAGGCCTGGCACAGGGCCGTCAGGCCCGTGGAACAGGCGGTCGTGACCCCCATCGTGGGGCCCTGCAGTCCGTAGCGGACGGCAATGCGGGAGGCCAGGCTGTCCACCAGCATGCGCGGCACCAGAAACGGCGACACCCGTTGCATGCCGCGCTTGAGCAGGGTCTTGACCGAATTGGTGTAGTCCTCGATGCCACCCACGCAACTGCTGATGGTGACCCCCACCCGCTGGATGTCCTCCCGCGAGAACTCCAGGCCCGAATCCTTGATGGCTTCCTGGACGGCTGCCACGCCAAAGCGGGAATAGGTGTCGAGACTGCGCGATTCCTTGCGCGACATGAAGTTGAGGGGATCGAAACCCTTCACTTCGGCGGCGATCTTGGATTTGATTTCGCTGGGATCGAACCGGGTCATGGGCCCGATGCCGGAGCGGCCGGCCAGCACATTGTCCCAGGTTTCGGCGGCTGACAACCCCATGGGGGTCAGGGCACCCAAACCGGTAATCACAACACGACGCGGAAAGGGGCCCGTGGCGGAGAAGGTCATTTCACTCGTCAGCCTCGCTGGCTGGTGACGCGGATTAACACTTAATCTTACACTTACAGCTCCCGACAACTGCCGTTCCCAACCGGTTTGGGCCCGCGGAGTGCCGCCACGGCCCGGCGGATGCGTTCACTGGTGAACGGCAAATCATCGAGATTCACCCCCACCGCGTCCCGGATCGCGGAGGCCAGGGCCGGTGCCGTGGGCAACAGCGGCATCTCGGCCATGCCCTTGACACCGAGCGGATGTTCCGGTGCGCCGTCCTCGACGATCACGGGCACGATGCGGGGGGGCATGTCCAAGGCGGTCGGCAGCAGATAGGTCTCCAGCCCCCGGTTCAGGATCCGCCCGTTCTCCACACGGAGGTCCTCCCAGAGCGCCCAGCCCAGTCCCTGGGCCACGGCGCCGACCACCTGACCCTCGATCTGTTGGGGGTTCACGGCCCGGCCCACGTCGTTGGCGGAGACGACTTGGAGAACCTGTACCTTGCCGGTTTCGGGATCAACGTCCACATCCACCACCTGGGCACAGTACCCGAACGTATAGAAGGGATTCCCGCGGCCCGTCTCCGGATCCATGGCCGTGGTCCTGTCCGTCCTGAACACATGCTCGCCGCGTGCCGGACGCTCCTCGTCCTCCCACTGCGCCAGTGCCTGTCGCACAGCGCCGTGCAGGGCCGCGCCCGTATATACCGTCAGGCGGGAGGCGGAGGCGCTGCCGCTGGATTCGGCGTCGTCCGTGCTGTCCGCATGCAGGTGGACCTGCTCCAGATCGACGTCCAGCAGGTCGGCGGTCATCTGCCGGAAGGCGGAGTGCGCGCCCTGACCGACATCCGCGCCGACCGTGCCCACATGCACATCCTCCACCTCGGCTCCCCCGTGCAGCTCCACCCAGGCATGGCACTCGTCCACCGTACCGTGACCGAAACCGATGTTCTTCACGGCCAGCGCGAGACCCCGCCCGCGCTGGGGACTGGGTGCCCAGCCCCGGGTCAGGGGATCCGGGGGCGGCAGGCGATTGGCCGCGGCCACCGCCGCTTCCAACACCTCGGCGGCCTGGCAGCCGGGAGGCACCGGCGACCCGGTGCACATCGGCGAGCCGTCCGACCACACATTGCGCCGCCGCAACTCCGCGGCATCCATCCCCAGTTCGCAGGCCAGCCGGTTCATCAGGGACTCGATCATGAAAGCGCCCTGCGGACCGCCGAAACCGCGGAACGCACCGGTGACCGGATTGTTGGTCACGGCCAGACGCGCCGTGATGCGAACCGCGGGAATGTTGTAGGGGCCTGCGGCACAGACCGCCGTGTTGCCCAGGACCGCGGGACTGGTACTGGCATAGGGGCCGGCATCGCCCAGGATGTCCAGCTCCAGGGCCGTCAGGCGGCCGTCGCGGTCGGCCCCGAGGACACCGTCAAAGACAAACGGATGGCGCTTGTGCGTGTGCTGCAGGCTGTCGCACCGCTTCCAGGCCGCCTGCACCGGTTCGCCCGTCTTCCAGGCCGCCAAGGCCAGAACCACCTGCAGGTGCACGTCCTCCTTGCCGCCGAAGCCGCCGCCAATGGCCACATAGGAGACCTGGACGCGATCCTCGGGCAGCTGCAGGGCCGCCGCAATCTGGTGGCGGTCGTCGTGCAGCCACTGGCCGCCGGTTCGCACGCAGACCCGACCCCGGTCGTCCAGCCAGGCCGAGCCGGCCTCGGTTTCAAGGTAGGCATGTTCCTGCCAATGCGTGCTGCCCCGCATGGAGACCGTCACGGGCGAACGGGCCAAGGCTTCTTCCCAGTCCCCATGGCGGATGTTCTGCCGGCACAGCAGATTCGACCCGCGCGCCAGGGTGGGGACGGGCCGCGCGTCGTAGTCGTGCAGTTCGGGCGCGCCCGGGGCCAGGGCAGTGGCCGGATCCGAGACCACGGGCAGGAAGTCCCACTCCGCCTCCACCGCCGCAGCCGCCTCCAGGGCCTGATGCCGGGTCCGGGCCACTACCAGGCACAGGCGGTCGCCCGGCCAGCGCGCCGTGCGGGCCGCCTCCGTGGAATTCAGGCCGCACAGTACGGGCTGGTCGGGAAACACGATGCCGTACCGGTTGTCCGGTACATCCGCGTCGGTCAGGATGGCCACGACTCCGGGCATGCGCCGAGCCCGCGCCAGATCCAGTCGGCGCAGGCGGGCGTGCGGCACGCCGGCAAATACAACCTCCATCCAATTGGCGGCGGGCAGGCGGACATCGTCCGCAAAACGGGCGCGACCCGTCACCTTGGCCTCCGCGTCGTGCCTGACCACGGAGTCGCCGATGTGCCCGCGCCGGCGGGAAGGCTGAGGATTGGAATCGGACGCGGTCACGGCAGTTTCCGAAACGGGATCCGGACCGGGTGGAGGGCTACGTCAGGTCTGCCAGGCAAAATCGCCTGGCCGGTTCAGGCCATGGTCGTTGAGCCGGGCGCGCGGCACAGCTCCGGTGGCGTAACCACCGCCTTGATGACCCCGTTGTCCATCGACTGAATCATGGCCAGCGAGACGATGGGCAGGCCGTACGGGACCAGCACGCGGCGACCTTCCTGGAAGGACTTCTCGATGACGCAGCCAAAGCCGGTGACCTCCGCCCCGGACTGCGAAACCAAATCGTGAAGGGCGGCCAACGTTGCTCCGGAAGCAAGGAAATCGTCCACGAGCAACACCCGGTCCTGTGGCCCGATGTACTCCGGATTGAGCACAATCTCCACCTCATGGCCCTTGGTCGGGCTGGTCACCCGGCGGGCATAGCTGTCCCGCGGCATCGTGACCGGGCGCACCTTGCGGGCATAGATGGATTCGACCTCCAGTTCCATGGCGGTCTGCAACGCGAACGCAATCCCGCTCACCTCGGCCGTCACCACCTTGGTGACGTTGGCCACCCCCGCGTCCCGGAATTGCTGTGCCAGGGCCTTCCCTATCTCCCGGGTCAGGTGCGGATCCAGCTGATGGTTGATGAACCCGTCCACCTTGAGGATGTTGTTCCCCAGATTGACTCCGTCCCGAAGAAGGCGATCGACCAAGGCCTGCATGGATGATGTGCTCCTTAGCTTGTACCGGGAAAGCGAACCGTCCCCAACTATAAACTCACATCCCCGATAAACGGGCCAAGACGCACCCGCCGTGCGCGGAACAGGACACCGACATCCAGGGCATAGCTGGCCACCTGGACAAAGTCGCCCATCTCCTCCTCCCCGGTCAGGATGGCATCGCCGCAACGCAGCCAGGCATGGGCCTCAATCCCGGTGTCTCCGCTCCGGGCCACACCCAGGTAGAGGGTACTGCCCAAACCGCGTCGGCGGCACATGCGCTGCGCGGCCAGGGCCTGGGGTAGACAGGCACTCCGCCATGGGGTGTGGTCGGCCATGCGCCGGACGGCGAATCCGATTTCCGACGCCAGATGCCGTTGCGCGGGGGCGGCCCCGCGCAAGGTCTCCGCCATGAACCAGCCGTGCAGCCA
>DAOUIC010000280.1:0-2266 GCA_034428255.1 Anaerolineales bacterium | reverse complement strand
CCGGACCAGTAGCCGGTGAACGGCACCTGTGAACCTTGTCAGCCACTTGCGCACGGCGCTCGAAGTCCTGTTGCAGCACCGCGTGCGGAGTGGCCTGACCGTGATGGGCATCACGATTGGCATCAGTTCCACGGTCGTGATGCTGGCTTTGGGCCGGGGCGTCCAAGATCAGATTGAACAATCCTTTTCCCGTGCTGGCGTGACGTTGTTGACCGTGATTGCCCGCACACCGCCAGGAGTTCCTGAATCCACACGCAGTCGCGAACTTCACTGGGAGGATTACGAGGCACTGGTGGCTCCCGGCCGGATTCCCCATTTGGTGGATGCTGCGCCGCTTGCCAGTTCCATGACCGAGGTGCGCTGGCAGAACCGGCAGGTGCGGGTTCGCCTCCTTGGCGTTACTGCGGCCTACAAGCAGTCGGCCAACCTGAGGCTGGCACTGGGTGAATTCCTGTCCGACGAGGACGACCGGAGCATGCGCCTTGTGGCGGTTCTGGGTTCCCGTTTGGCCAGTGACCTGTACACGCAAGGCGCCTATCCCTTGGGCACGTCACCATCCGTGGATGGCAAACGGTTCCGGGTTGTAGGCGTTTTGGCACCTACCAAAACCGAAGTGGACTATCAGGTTATCGTTCCGTTCCACACCATGCAGAAACGGTTGCGTCGGGCCGCAACGGTCAGTGGATCACCCCTGGTGAACGAAATCCAGGTTCGAGTCCTGGATCGCCATCAGGTGGACGACACGCGCAGAGCCATCGAAGAGGTTCTCCGTCAACACCGCGGCGTGGGCCCCTTGGACCACGACGATTTCCGGGTGGTGACGCAGGAGGCAGGGCGGGAGGCCATGCGGAGCATTGCGGATTCCCTGACATTGTTCCTGGCCGCGATCGCGGGTATCAGCCTGTTTGTCGGCGGTGTAGGGGTCACCAACATCATGCTTGTCAGCCTCGGCGAACGCACGCGCGAAATTGGCATTCGGTACGCGGTTGGGGCGACGGTCCGGGATATCACGGCCATGTTTCTATGGGAAAGCGTCATCCTCTGCGGGATTGGAGGAGTGACCGGGATTTCCCTCTGTGCGTACGGCTTGGTCCTGATCCGGGCCTTGTCGGACATCCCGGCCAAACTGAGCATTGACATCGTGGCCCTGGCCTTGTGCGTCAGTTTGACCGTGGGCTTGCTGGCGGGCATCTATCCGGCCCTTCGGGCGCGACGCCTGGCTCCGGCCGAAGCCTTGCGCAGTCTGTAATGGTTCAAAGGCATCGGTAGGGGTTGAGTGCCGGAGTGGGGTCAAGAGGAAATCGAGACCGCGCTCGGTAAAGGTCCTCTGCTTCAGCATTTTGACGATTACCACGGGCTTCAATGGTTGTGTGTTCCACGCGATCAGGTTCGGTACGGTGCGGCATCCGATGCTGACCAAGACGACCCGCCCAGTCAGATGGGAGGGCAAGGCCCACGGACGGTCGAGCCGATCCTCCGGACTGTGACCGTTCCAACTGTAGTCTCAGCGGTACTGTCAGGACCACCCCTGTGAATGTCAATCACAGGTCTGCAAATGGCAGAGCGGTTACACCCGAACCCAAAGGCAGTTGGATGATTCCCGGATGCACGACGTATCCCGGCATTGCTGCGTTTGCCAAGTCACGTTGGAATGATTTGACGGAGGCAGCCATGACGGGCCGAGGGGTCCCGGACAACTTGACCTCGATGGGAACAAGCCCATTGTTGGTCTCGATCACAAAGTCGACCTCGGTTCCGGCCATCGTCCTCCAGAAGTAGACCCGAGGATCCATACCCCGGTGTGTCAGCGAGCGGACAATTTCGGCCAGCACCGCCGTCTCGAAGATGGCACCGCCCATGGGGCCCGCGGCGGCATGTTCCGGATCCTTGAGGCCGGCCAGGTAGCAAAGCGTGCCGACATCGGTGAAGTAGACCTTCGGGGTCTTGACGAGCCGTTTCCGGTCTCCAGAACCTATGCAACCCTGTCAACTGTTGGGGCAGTTGCAGGCGGATTGCTGTCTGGTGGACGCTTCACGGACCTTGCGCATGCCTTTCGGCGGTGTGTCTTACAGGTCTCTGCGTCCGTCTGATCTCCGGCGGACCTCGCCGGACGGGGGAGCTCGTTCAGGGAACGGGCCGGCTCCGTGTGACCCGAGTAGGCTTGCAGGTTGCGGGCGGCGTTCTCGTCCCGGTCGCACGCGAAGCCACAGAGGTTGCACCTGTATAGGCGTTCCGAAAGCAGGAGCGACTGCTTCACGGCCCCGCA
>DAOUIC010000279.1:0-3861 GCA_034428255.1 Anaerolineales bacterium | reverse complement strand
CCGTGTCCTCGGCGAGTGCCCTGACCTGTCGAAAGAGTCGTTCGCCGGACCAGTCCGGCCTGTCCGCCACCAATTGTTCCACTTGGACCTGGAGGGCATCCATCCCGGGATCCGGGTGATGCCAACGCCACTGGAACTCCGACGGTTCCAGTCGCTCCAGCCACGGTGCTCCCCGGTTCGAGTCCAGGAGCCAGCTGTGCGGTGGGATCAGGAGGCGCAGGGCCAGCTGTACGGGCGGCACGGCGTTTACCAGGCCGTGTCCCTCGATCCAGTCCAGCATGTCCAGGTAGTCTCGGCGCGAGGTCCAGGGGGTGAACGGCAGCCAGGTCGGATGGACGGGCAGGTCGAGTTCCGCCAGCAGTGGCAGGACCCGTTCCATGTCCCGTACGGTATGGCCCTTGTCCAGTCGCTCCAGGATGTCGTCGCTGACGGACTCGAAAGCCGAGACCACGAACGCGGCCCCGTTGGCCTTGAGTGCGGGTAGGTGCCGTGCCCGTCCGAGCAGGTGTTCGACCTTGGCGGTGAAGTCGAAGGTAACCTCCGGATAGGTGCGGTGCAGCCACTCCGTCACCTTCAAGGCATGGCCGGGTCCGTTCAGGAAGTCGGGATCCACAAACGAGATGTGGCCGGCGCCGGCTTCGACTTGCTGTCGGATGTCGCCGGTGACGGACTCGAGGTCCCGGATGAAGAAGCGTCCGCGATAGACCGGCACCACGGGGCAGTGGCGGCATGTGTGCAGGCACCCCCGGCTGGCGGCCACCTGCCCGGCCGTGCGGAGGGACCCGTCGGCGGCCTGGAAGCGCGCGTACCGTTCCAGGTCGGGCAGTCCATGACGGTCCGGTTGGGGCAGGTCCAGCCTCGTCCGCAGGGACAGTTCCTGGAGCGGGATCTCTGCTGCTGTGGGAGGACCCGCCTGTGAATCCGTTGCCTGTTCGCACCACTCCGCCAGGGCAAGTTCGGACTCCCCTGCCAGCACATGGTCGGCCGTGCCCGTTTCCAGCAGGTACCGGGCGTTCAAGCCGGCATACAGGCCGTAGAAGGCGATCGGAATCTCCGGCCAACGCGACCGCAGCGCGGATACCGCGGACACCGCCAGGCGCAGGGCGGTTTGCATCGGCACCGAGACGGCAATGGCGTTGGGCGGCTCGGTTGGGAGTTCGGTGAGGGTTTGGACGGATAGGTCCAGCACATCGACCGCAAACCCGCGGTGTTCCAGAACCGCCTTGGGTTGGGCTAGGTTCAGGGGCTGTAGACCGGACTCATAGCAGGAGATCAAGAGGACGCGGCTTGTCGTTGCCGCGAGGTCCAATTGATTGAGCAGTGATTCGTGCCCGAGCGCTCGGGCAGACGTTGGAGTCATAAAGCCATTCTGTCACAAGAGGCATATGCAGTGAATGGTTGATCCATCCGTGTTGCTTGGCCGTTGCACCTCGGCAATCCGACTGTTTGGATGTTTAAGTCGTTTCGGTGATTGAGATCGGCGCCTCCTCGTCTATCGACTGCTTGCAAAGCCCAGGGCTGTCGGCAACCGAGCCTACGGCAGTTGACGTGGGGCGGTGTCGCTTGCTGATACCATCATGCCGACTGCCGCGGTTGGGTGATTGGCTGACGGGTTCGAGGATCGTTGTCTCCATCCATCAAGTTCTGCAGGAAGTTGCGGATGTCCGCGGCATGAGCCGGCGGCATTCCATCTTCACGGGGGGCTTGTCCTGCCATCGTAGAGTTGCGGCATCTGGCACAGGTAGGGTGTGAGCGGAGCAATCAGGCATGTCAACCCTCGACCAAGTCACCATCTGTGGCTACAAGACCATCAGGGAGTTGCGCAGCTTTCGCCTGGGCAGGATCAATGTGCTCATCGGAGGCAATGGTTCCGGCAAGAGCAATTTCCTTGGGTTCTTCCATCTGCTCAGTAACTTGGCAAACGAAACTCTTCGCGTCCATGTCAAGAAATCTGGAGGTCCCGATGCACTGTTGTCGGGAGGTTCGAAGTCCACCTCCCAAATGAGTGCCCACTTGGTTTTCAAGGATGGTTTGGATCAATATCGGTTCTCTCTGGTTGCTGCCAGTCAGGACTTGGTGTTTGGGGAAGAATGGTTCAAACCTACAGAGCCGGCTTTCTTGGACGACATACCCCCGACGAAGTTTCCGTTAATCGGTGAAGGCACTCCGCTTCGGGGTGGCGGATTCGAGTCCTTGCTGCCTGGAAGGTACCGACCAGGCTTTTTGGAGAGTTTGAAGTCTTGGCGGAAGTACCACTTCCAGGACATGGGCAGGTTGGCAGGTCCGCGCAAGCCTGTCCCGGTCCGTGACGACCGTGTGTTGAAACCCGATGGTTCCAACATTGCGTCCTATCTGTTCAGACTGTCCCGGGAATACCCGGACACCTATCGCCGGATTGTTCAGGACATCCGATTCACAGTGCCCCACTTCGGGGAGTTTCGGTTCCCCGAAACGGACAGGGACGACAAGGTCTCGTTGGAATGGAGCCCCCGACACGATCCCGATACCACTATGGGGCCGCTTGAGATGTCCGACGGGACACTCAGGCACATTTGTCTGACAACGTTGCTGCTGCAACCACCCAAACTCCAGCCATCCTTGATCCTGATAGACGAACCCGAGTTGGGGCTGCATCCGTTTGCCATCACGCTGTTGGCCGAGATGATTCGAGCCATCGAAGGCGACAAGCAGGTGATCGTCGCCACTCAGTCCGCCCAACTGGTCAGCGAGTTCGATCCCTCCGACATCATCGTCACGGAGACCGAGAACGGAATGACCACTTTCAATCGTTTGGACGAATCGCAACTAGGAAACTGGCTGGACGAGTACAGTCTGGGTGATCTGTGGCTGATGAACCATCTTGGCGGCAGGCGCGCCAGATGACAACAGTCGTTGTACTCTGCGAAGGCCAGACCGAGGAAGAGTTCATCAACGGTTTCCTTGTCAACGAGTTGAGCCACCAGGATGTCATGTTGGAGGCGCGTGTTGTCAGGACATCCGCACCGGGACGTGGAGGCGGACTGGATCATCAAAGAGTGGTGACACAGTTGCGTTCCATGTTGAAGCAACGAGCCGATACGTTCGTTACAACCTTCTTCGACCTGTATGGCCTGTCCAGTGACTTTCCCGGTGTAGCAGAGTCAATGGGAATTCCTGATCCATCCGAGAAAGCGTCGAAGGTGGAGCAGTGCCTACGCGAAGAGGTCTTGGATGGGATGAATGTTAGGACGCACCGACTACGACCGCACATTCAGCCGTTTGAGTTTGAGGCGTTGGTATTCTCAAACGTAGATGCACTTGAAGAGTTGGAGCCATCGTGGGCATCCCAGATTGGTCCGCTTAGAAAGTGCCGGGATGCAGTTGCAACACCGGAATACATCAACGACGGTCCCAACACACATCCGTCCAAGCGGCTTGAAGTGTTGCAAGGCCCTCGTTACCGGAAGACACTTCATGGGCCGTTGACTTGCGAGCATATTGGCTTGGATGGATTGAGGGAACAGTGCCGTCACTTTGCCGGCTGGCTCTCTTGGCTTGAGCCACCGACAGCCGGATGAATAGGACATTTTGAGGGTTGGATGGAACTGGCAACGGACTGAGGTCGTGCCATGCTCCGCCGGATTCCCGGCGCAACCTAATTTCAATCCCCCCGAATTCAGGCGCGTCGTTGGGCCTACGCCATCGCGCTGACAAGCCAGGTCACCGTCTGCGGGAAGGCAATCACGATGACAAGGGCCAGTCCCTGCAGGGCCATGAACGGCAGGGCCCCCTTGTGGATGTCGATGACCTTCACCTCCTTGGGCGCGACCGTCTGAAGGTAGAAGAGCGAAAAGCCCACCGGAGGCGAGATGAAGGCCATGT
>DAOUIC010000278.1:0-3344 GCA_034428255.1 Anaerolineales bacterium | reverse complement strand
GCTCCGGATGCCTGGCTGAGCGCCTTGGCACGGTGGGGAACCATGACCTTCGAGGAGGTGGCGCAACCGGCCCTGGAATTGGCCCGGGACGGGCGGCCGGTGGATGGACGATTTCACAAGGCACTCGGGAGCCCTTCCATCCGCACCTATGCCACAACGGCATCCACGTTCCTTCCCGCAGGGGAGCCCGTGCCGGTAGGCCAGCTGTTCTCGCAACCTGATTTGGCCAATACGTTCCAGCGCATGATCGATGCGGAGCGTGGTCGCGCCGGCGATCGCACAAAGGGTATCCGCGCGGCCCGCGATCTGATTTACAAGGGGGATATCGCTCGGGAAATTGCCGAGTTTCACAAACGGCAGGGAAGCCTGCTGACCTATGAGGACCTGGCGGACTTCACGGTGTTGGTGGAAGTGCCCGAAACCATCCGCTATCGGGATCTGGAAGTCAACAGTTGCGGACCCTGGTGTCAAGGCCCCTCGCTTCTGATGGCCCTGAACATACTGGAAGGCCTGGACCTCAAGGCGATGGGACACAATTCAGGGGACTATCTGCATGTGCTGCTGGAAACGCTCAAGCTGGTGTTTGCCGACCGCGAGGCCTATTTCGGCGATCCCGGCTTCGTGAACGTACCCATGCAGGGACTGTTGCATGCCGAGTATGGCAACCGGCGCCGGCAACGGATTGATCCCGATCAGGCGGCACCTTCAATGCCGCCCTGCGGCGATCCGTGGCCCTTCGAGCCCGACAGGCATGACGCGTCGGCCCGGAAAGTACAGGCTCCGGCAGGAAACTCCGGCGCGGATGGAAAGCTGCCCTGGGAAAGCGACACCACCTATCTCTGTGTCGTGGACGGACAGGGCAATGCCTTCTCCGCCACTCCCTCCGACGGCATTGGTGGGGCTGCCGTGGTACCGGGCCTAGGCTTCCCGATATCCCACAGGGGCACCCAGAGTTGGCTGGATCCCGATCACGCCTCATCCCTCATGCCGGACAAGCGTCCGCGCCTGACCCCCAATCCGGCCTTGGCCCGGCGCAACGGTCACCCCTACATGCCCTTTGGATGTCCCGGCGGAGACGCCCAGGTGCAGGGCATGCTCCAAGTCTTCCTCAACATTGTTGAATTCGGCATGGATCCGCAGTCCGCTATTGAAGCCCCACGGGTCATCACCCACAGTTTCCCGAATTCGTTTTGGCCTCACATCGTGCTTGACGGAGTGGTGACCGTGGAGACGCGGATCGCGGCGGAGGCCCGATCCGGCTTGCAGAGCAGGGGACACATATTGGAAGAGGACGGTGATTGGAGCGGGTCGGTCAGTCGCGTGTGCGCCATCACCGTGGATGCTGACACCGGCATTCTTGTGGGAGGTGCTGACCCGCGGACCACGGCCTACGCGGCCGGATGGTAAACGGGCATTCCGTCGCCGAACCGCCCTGCCGGTTGTCTCCAACCCGACCGAGGTTCCTGCTCCAACCCGCGATTCAAAATAACTGTTCCCCGGGTGACACAGGGATCCGCCACCAAGGAACTTGATCTCGGCTCGCGGTGTTCAGGATGAGCAGCTTGTGCATGGACGCGATGAACTGCACCTTCCCCGGCCTGTTCCGCCGACACAGGCAAATGTAGAAGACAAGGTTGTGGCGCGTGGCCGTTACGGGAGCCACCGACCTCCAGTCGGTGGCCGCACGCGCCATCCATGTCAATAGGCATCAATGATTGTTCAATATCGCTTGCAATCGCTGACTTTGGAAGGAGGCAAACTTGGCCCGTGTGAAAAACAGGCGCGCCGTTTCCGTGACTGCTGGTGAAGCGGGATGCACGCCCATGAACTGTAATGGGCTGAGGCAATGAATCACCATCCCTGCAACCCAGCCGGAGCCTTTACTCGGGCCGTGGCTGGGAAGCACCGTCACCCTCGTCCCGCTGCCCCTCCGGCAACAAGGTCTGCCATTCGGCCTGCTCCAACAGCACGGCCATTACCTTTTGGGCGTGCGGAACTGCACCGGCTTCCAGCCAAGCATCCCGCAGCCGAACGCGAGCCGACAGGGGGAGTTTCTCCATATATTCCAATGTATTGGCGACAGCCCCTTTTAGTTCGCCTTCCCGTTCGCCCTCCTGCCTTTGGACAGCACCGAACTGCTCCATGCTCTCACGCGGCGAGAAGTGGTCAAGCGGTAGCAATTCAAGGCCACCCAAGGATCCCTCCCTGTCGTGCAGGGTTTCGTAGCCTACGTCCGTCGGGTGCTTGTTCATTAGGACCAGTGTGGATTGCGCCAGACTCCCGCAGAGTCTCTGCACCTTCTCAACAATGCCCGTCGTGGACTCCGCAGGCCAAGGTGGGTTGTTGCCGGCGTAAGGAGATTGCTCTCGAAACTTCGTTAGAGCCTCCAACCACGCGGTGTCAGGGAAGCCCCCGGTCTGAACCCTGTACACATCCGGGACTTGGGATGCCAAGGTTGCCAGCTTGTGGTTGTGCCTAAAATCCACCCTGGCCGCGCTTAGCAGTGCCTTGAGGCAATTCTCCAAGGCTCCGTGAGCAGAACGCAGGGCCACAGCCAACTGCGGCCTCCCGCCGCCCACGTTGAAAAGAGCGTTAGCCAAATCGTTATGGGACGACTGAAGATGTGCTTGGGCCGCAGGCCAGGGGTTGTCTTGGGACATGCGTGGAAGGGGTTCTCCTGAGGCATCGATGCCCCAATACTGGACTTGCCCGGCCATGTGGGGGTGTGATGTACGGAGCTCCTCAAACTCGGGACGTCGGAATGGGAAAATCTGAACGTATGGCGGGAAGGGACCGTATTGGGCCTTCGCTATCGCCGCTGCCTGTTGATGCAGGGCCAATTCGGAGTCCCTGTCCCCCGACATTCCGATTACGGCAATGTCAATGTCCGACTCCGGCCGCCAATTCCCCATTGCCCGGCTACCGAAGAGCACCACATCCTGTGTGTCAGGCACCCTGCTTTGCAACATGCTGACGACCGCCACTGCGCGGGGGTCGGGGGCGCGCACGTTGACATCCGTCGCCGTTCGACTCCGAACTTCGGCCGCAACCATCTCCCGCCTCCTGTTCCCAATCGGCTTTGCACGGCACCATTCTACCCCCGGATCGATGACTGGGTAGAGGGCTTTGCATCTGATTTGCTACCCCTCGCCATCGAGAGACAATCAGATTAGGTTGGAACGTGGAGCCAGTTTCTCGCCATCCAAGCTTGACTTCCGGCACAGTTGTCGAACAGTTGCGATCCGGGATATCCACCATGCGTTTGCGAAACCGATCGGTTGGCTGGGCAATGCCCACTGGATGTCCCACAGGGCTCCCTGTCCGGCGCGGTTAGCCGATCCCCG
>DAOUIC010000277.1:0-1705 GCA_034428255.1 Anaerolineales bacterium | reverse complement strand
CCACATCCTTGTCCCGGAAGAAGAACCCGTCGCACGTGGCGCAGTAGCTCACCCCGCGTCCGGTCAGTTCCTCTTCGCCCGGAATATGCAGGTATCGGGGCCGTGCGCCCGTGGAGGCGATGACCGAACGGGTCCGGTACACCTTGCCGGCCTCCGTGCGAAGGGTGAAGGGATGTTCGTCCACGTCAAGCTCGGTCACGTAGTCGAATTCGACCTTGAGGCCGAACCGCTCCGCCTGCAGCTTCATCCGTTCAACCAGCTCAGGGCCGCCGAGAGCCTCCGGGAACCCCGGATAGTTCTCGATTTCGTAGGTCAGGGAGACCTGGCCGCCGTACTCCTGGCCCGTGAAGAGAATGGGGTTCAGGTTGGCGCGGGCTGCATAGAGCCCGGCAGTGAATCCGGCCGGACCGCTGCCGATGATTAGAACGTCGTGGACATGTTCGTCGGCGCTGGCGCCGTTGGGGGAGAAGGTCATTGAAAGAGGGCTCCTGAAGCGGCTGGGAAACGTGGCCTGATGCGAACGAAATTATAAACAGCCGTCGGCCCGACGCCGGTCGATACTGCCTGGCCGACTCCGCCCCGGCGTTGGCTACCCGCGGGCGGCGAGGAGTGCGACCCAGTCTTCTTCGTGCCGGGCAAGGGAGACTTTGAAACCGTGTCGCTGCAAGGCATCCACAACTTCGGCTCGACGCTCATCGATGATGCCCGACAGTATCAAGTGACCGGTCGGAGCCACATAGGCAGCAAGCGAGTCCCGGTCCAGCAGGGACACGATCACGTGGGGCAGGATGTTCACTACGACCACATCGAATTCGGCAAGCGGGGGCAAGGAACCGGCGAACGGTACCAAGGGACCGGCCGGGCCGCAGGCAACATCGTTGTAGGAGGCGTTTTCCGCGACGACGGGCAGGGCTGTCGGATCCGTATCGGTGGCCACCACCCGAGCTGCGCCCAGCTTGAGCGCGCCCAAGGCCAGAATCCCGCTTCCCGTGCCCACGTCCAGCACCCGAACTCCTTGCAAATCCAATCCTTCCAGCAACACAAGGCACAGCCTTGTGGAGGGATGCAGCCCCGTGCCGAAGGCCATGCCCGGATTCAACCGCAGCACGTGGCGGGCGACCGGCGCGGTACCAGTCTCGTCCCATGCCGGCCGAATCAGAAACGAACGACCGACCGCGAACGCGGCGTAGTGCTCCTTCCAAGCTTCCCGCCAGTCCTTGTCCTCGACAACTTCAACTGTCGGTTCGGAGACGGGGTGGAGGCGGGAGAGCCAGTACAGGCCTTCCCGGATGCGCTGCACCAAAGCTTCTGCTTCGGGTCCCGGCGCAACGAAGGTCTTGACACGCAGGGCCTGTGCCATGTCCATCGTCACTTCGTGCGGTTCCAGGTCGGCATCGTCCGGAAACCCGGTTGCTTCAATGACCGCGCGCGAACCTCCGGCATGCGGAGTTCCGCCCGGGCCCGCCACCGGACGATTCAGTTCGTTGAACAGGGAGCAGACCGCCTCCGCCCCCTCGGAGTCCACCGCAACACTGATTTGCAGCAGGCCGGCCATGGCTGGACGCGCGTTGCTCGCTTCGCGGATGCCCGGCCCGGTCCGGGTCAACTCAGCTCAGGAGTTCCTGGATGCGCGAGAAGAATCCCCTCTTCTCACCGTGGGCCTCCTCGCCAATGGCATCGGCGAGTTCCCTGAACAGTTCCTTTT
>DAOUIC010000276.1:0-3343 GCA_034428255.1 Anaerolineales bacterium | reverse complement strand
CTGGACATCCCCGTCATGTCCACGGAGTTCGCGCCGGGCCGCTACTACGGCATGGCTCCCTGGATCATGAACCGCTCCACCGACTTCCTGCGCGGCGACGTGGCCGTGACCGGCGGCATCACGCCCATGGTACGGCTGTGCCACCTGGCCGAGGGCTTCAACATGCAGTGTGAGATCCACCACGGGGGCAACAGCCTCAACAACGTGGCCAACCTGCATGTCACGATGGCGGTGCCCAACTGCGAGTTCTACGAGGTGTTCCCCTGCACCGGAGAGAACAAGTTCGGCCTGGTCGAAGACATTGAGGTTGACGAGCAGGGGCTGGTGCACGCGCCCACCGGACCCGGCTTGGGATTCGAGATTGACTACGACCTGCTGAACACGGTCCACCTGGGTACTGTGTCATGATTCAGCCCGTTGTCCAGCCATCTCCATCCCCGTGAACACCGTTATGGATTCCAGGTTCACCGGCGTCGTGCCGGCCATCATCACCCCCCTGACCCCGGAAGGGCAGCTCAACGAGGATGCCTTCCGCCAGGTCATGGAGTTCAACATCGAGGCCGGCGTGCAGGGTTTCTGGGTGGCCGGAGGCACGGGCGAGAGCGTGTTGCTGGACGACGCGGAGAACATGCGCATTGCGGAGATCGCGGCCGATCAGGCCGCCGGGCGCGCGTACAACATCATGCATGTGGGAGTCGCCTCCACCCATCGGGCCGCCCGCCTGGCCGAACACGCGGCCAAGGCGGGTTGCGAGGCCATCTGCTGTGTCCCGCCCTACTTCTACACGCAGTCGGACAAGGCCGTGGCCGAACACTACCGCGTGGTGGCGGAGGCGGCCAACCTGCCCTTCTTTGCCTACAACGTGCCCGGCTTCACCCACCGCGAGATTGACGTGCCCCTGATGTGTCGGATCCAGGACGAAGTTCCACAGTTGACCGGGCTCAAGCATTCCGGTGTCAACACGTCGCTGGTCAAGGACTTCGCCGACATGGGCCTGTCCTGCTATATCGGCAACAGCACCCTGATGCTGCCGGCCCTGACACTGGGTGCCTCGGGCTGCGTGGATGGCCCGCCCAACGTGGCTCCCGAGTACTGGGTGGCCATATGGAACGCGTGGCAGGCCGGCGATCTGTCGGCCGCGCGTGCGGCCCAGGAAGCTGCCACCAAGGTCACGATGCTGGTCCGCAGCTGTGGTTCCCGTTTCCACGCCGTCTGCAAGGCCATCCTGTCCCGACGGCTGGGCGTGGCGTGCGGTGACCCGCGGCCGCCCGGCGAACCGCTGACCGACGACGAGGTGGCGGCGATTCACGGCGCCATGAGCTCTCTGGGCCTGGACTGACCACGGGCACAACCGCGCCGATCCAACAAGGAACCAACACCATGAAAGCTGCTGTCTACACCGGCATCCGGGAAATCGAGGTGCAGGAGATCGATCCGGTCGCGGCCGCGCCGGGCTTTGTGGTCATCGATACCAAGGTCACCGGCATCTGCGGCAGTGATCTGCATGCCTACTATGGAGAGTGGCCCCAGTCGCCCGGCGAAGCCGCCGGCCACGAGACCTGCGGCGTGGTGGTCGAGGTGGGTGAAGGGGTGGAGCACGTGCAGGAAGGCGATCGCGTGGTGATGGAAGTCACCTCGAACTGCGGCCGCTGCCTGTACTGCCGCAAGGGGCAGTACAACCACTGTGTCAAGAAGCACGTGAGCTGGAAGGGCGGCCACGGCGGGTTTGCCGAATACACCAACGTGCACGCCTCCACCGTCTTTCAGTTGCCCGACGGCATCACCTATCGCCAGGGGGCGCTGGTCGAACCCCTGGCGGTCTGCTACCGGGCGGTCATGCGCGCCGAACCGAGCCACCAGGACCGCCTGGCCGTCATCGGCGGCGGCACGATTGGCCTGCTCACGCTGGCCGCGGCCAAGGCCGCGGGGGTTCGCGAGACGCTGATTACCGTCAAGTACGACCAGCAGGCCGAGATTGCCCGGCACTTCGGGGCGGACTATGTGGTCGACATCAACGACACCGATGTCCGGGAGTACGTGCGGGACTTCACCGACGGCCACGGGCTGGATGTGGTCGTCGAGACAGTGGGCAGCGCCCAGGGCTTTGACGACGCTCTGGGCATGATTCGGCCCCAGGGCACGGTGGTGCTGGTGGGCGGCTACCACAAGCCGCTGGAAGTGGATCTGAGCAAGATCATGAACCTGGAGCCGATTGTCACCGGGTCCCTGTGCTACAGCTACAGCGGCATGGTCACGGACTTCGATGCCGCGATTGAGTTGATTGACACCGGCGCAGTGGATGCCGAGCGCATCGTGACCCACGACTACAGTCTGGACGAGACTCCCGAGGCCTTCCGGGTTTCGTCGGACAAGAACACCGGGGCGGTCAAGGTTCACATCGTGCAGGAGTAGTGTTCCGGGTTCCCGGATCCCTGTCTCCCTTGTCCGAACCGGCCGGCCTGCGGCCTTCCGGCAGGCTGGATCTGGCGGCCTGCCTGGCAGCATGTGGCCTGCTGCTTCTGCAGCAGGCGTGGGTCTGGAAGACGGCCGGCCGTTGGCCCCTTTCGGGCGACTCTTCCCTCTACGCCTTCCAGGCACTCCACTGGTGGGGCGAGCCGGATCCGCTGTTTCTGGCCCACTGGCTGGACAAGCCGCCCGTTTACATCTGGTTGCAGTCGCTGGCGCTGCATCTGGGCCGCAACACGCTATGGGCTGCCAAGAGCATCAATCTGGTGGCCACTGCCCTAACCGGAGTGGTGTTGGTGCTTTGGTGCGTGCGCCTGAGGGGTTGGCCGAGTGCCGTCTTGGCTGTCGGGTTCTGGAGTCTCAATCCACTGGTGTTGGCCTGGGCACCCTCCGGGCTGACGGATCCCCTCATGGTGCTTTGGGGCATGACTGCCCTGTGGCTCGCCTGGGAGGGCAGGTGGTTCGGGGCCGGGTTGCTGTTGGCCCTCGCCCTGTTTACGCGTCAGGCAGGACTCGCCTATTTGGCCATACTGCCTGTTGTTGTACATGCGCGGGCCCAACCGGATACGCCTGTTGACTGGAAGTCCTTGCTGTTTGGGTTCGCGGCGGTTGCCGTTCCCGTCCAGCTTTGGGATCTCGCCCGTTGGCACGTCGCACCCTCCTTCTGGACGTTGGGTTTTGATCACTACGCACCGTTGCGGCTTGTTTCGCCTCCCGGCTGGTGGCCGAGGTTGGTGGAATGGCTGCCGTTGACGCGCGAGTTGACGGGACACTGGAGCGGAGCCGTGGCCATGGCTGCCCTGTTGATCTGGGGAGTGTTTGAGCACCGGTCTGATGGGGATCGACGGCGATGCCGGCTTGGGTTCTGGCTGCTCGC
>DAOUIC010000275.1:0-2847 GCA_034428255.1 Anaerolineales bacterium | reverse complement strand
GCATCCAACAGGTCGAAGCCGTCCGCACAAACCCTGGCGCTGATCTCCGCGCCCACACCGCATGGCTGGTAGTCCTCATCGGCGATCAGCAGCCGACCGGTCTTGGCCACCGATTCCAGAATGGTGGCCATGTCCAACGGCGCGATGCTCACCAGGTCAATCACTTCGATGTCATGGCCGGACTCGGCCAGACTGTCGGCTGCCGCGATGGCCTTGGGGGTCATCACACCGACGGCCACAACGGTGGCGTGCCGGCCAGCACGCCTGACCCGGGCCCTTCCCAAGGGTTCCAGATACGATTCGGACGGTACTTCGCCCCGGGTTGCCAGCAGCAGCTTGTGTTCCAGGAACAACACGGGATCGTCGCTGCGAATGGCCGTCTTGAGCAGGCCCTTGGCGTCACGCGGGGTCGAAGGCACGACGACCTTGAACCCGGGCTGGTGCAGGAAAAAAGGGTAGTAGTTGCCCGAATGGTGGGTGGCCGCGGAGCCACCGACCCCAATGCACCCTCTCAGCACCATGGGCATGCGCAGTCGTCCGCTGCTCATGTACTGGATTTTGGCCACCTGGTTGACCAATTCCCCAAAGGCATCCAGGATGAAATCCAGGAACATGAAATCCACCACCGGCCGCGCACCCGCCATGGCGGCACCGGTGCACATGCCCACAAAGCCTCTTTCGGTGATGGGGGTGTCGCGAATCCGACTGGGACCGAAGCGGTCGAACAGGCCCAAGGTGGTATTGAAGTTGCCGCCCCTTTCGCCGATGCCTTCTCCCACCACGAAAATGGAGGCGTCGCGCTCCATTTCCTCCGCCAGACCCTCGCGGGCAGCTTCGGTAAACGTCAAGTTCCGCGGGGAGGCATTCATGAACGCGGCACCGCCTCGGCGGAGTTGGAGGAATCCACGAAGTCAAAGACGGTGCGGGGATCGGGCCAGGGGCTTGCCTTGGCAAACTCGATGGCTGCCAATGCCTCCGAGCGGGCCTCGTCTTCCCATGCCGAAATTTCGTCCGCCGCAACGCGCTCCGTACCCATGAGATGGCTTCGCAGCAAGGCGATCGGATCCCGTGCCTTCCAGGAGTCCACTTCCTCCTGCGTGCGGTAGCCGACCTCCGGCATGCCCTCGGCATGTGCCCGCGTGCGATAGGTCTTGCATTCCAGCAGGGTGGGACCCTCCCCTCTGCGGGCCCGTCCCACCGCCTCCTCGGCCACGGTGTCCACTTCCATCACATCGTTGCCGTCCACCGCCCGGCCCGGACAACCGTACCCCTCGGCCCGCATGGCAACCTCTGGGTTGCCGGCAGCGTAGGCAAACGGCACTTCAGTGGCATACAGGTTGTTCTCGCAAACGAAGACAACCGGCAGGTCCCAGATGGAAGCCAGGTTGAGGCCTTCGTGAAAGGCGCCGTTGTTGACCGCACCGTCCCCGAAGAAGGCCACCGCGACCCGATCCTCGCCATTCAGCTGAAAGGCATAGCCCGCACCCACGGCCTGGAGGATGTTGGGGCCCACGATGCCGGTGGTACCCATCATGCCCACTTCCGGGGAGAAGAGATGCATGCTGCCCCCCCTGCCTCCCGAACAACCAGTAGCCCGTCCGAACAGTTCCGCTGCGACCTCCGTAGCCGCCACGCCCTTGGCAAGGGCGTGGCCATGCCCGCGGTGTGTGGAAAAGACGGCGTCCTCGACCTGGAGATGGGCGCAGACTCCCACGGCAACGGCCTCCTGACCGACATAGGTGTGACAGGCCCCCATAACGTGGCCGTCCCGGTACGCGCGGGCAAGCTGTAGTTCCGTTTCCCGGATTTTGAGCATCTCCTTGTAGAGATGAATCTCCCGATCCGGATGTGCCGCAGCGGGGATGGCCTGTGTGGCGGACATCGTCTTCTGCCTCAAAATACCCCGGTTCCCGATGTGCCTCCGGCATTCATTGCGAGATTGCCACCGTCCATGGGAATCAGGGTCCCGGTGATCCATGAACTGGCGGGAGATGCCAGCAACACGGCCAATCCCTTGATGTCCCGCGGATGGCCCAGTCGCCCCCTGGGTATCCCGGAGAGGTATTGCGACTCCAGACCGGGATCGGAAGCGATGCGCTCCTGCAAGCCGGGATTGAGCACCTGGGCGGGCAGGATGGCGTTCACCCGCACGCCCCGACCGCTCCAGGCCGTACTGAGTTCACGGGTCATCTGCACCACCGCGCCCATGGCCATGCTGTAGGCGATGTGTCCCCTGCCCAAGGCCGTGATGCTGGCCAGGGATCCGATGTTGACAATGCTGCCCGACTGCCGGACCAGCATGCGCCGTCCAGCCTGCTGGCACATGGCGAATCGACCCACCACCAGGTTCTGCAGAACCTGTTTCACATCATCGATTGCAATGTCTTCCGGCTGGGCCAATAGACCGTCGCCCGCCACATTGCCCAGAAAATCCACATGACCCAACTCACGATCATGCAGTTGAAACAGGGCTTCGATCTGTTCCGGTTCCGATACGTCGCAGACCTGAGGCACCACGGTACGCCCCAACGCCGAAATGACGTGGGCAGTTTCGTCCATGCCGGCCCCGTTGCGATCCGCCAATGTCACATCGGCACCGGCCTCGGCCACGGCAATGGAGATGGCCTTGCCCAAACCGCTGGCGGCACCCGACACCACGGCTGCCATGCCGCTGAGATCGAACTGTTCGAGGATCATGGAGCTTCGCGGTTCTCAAAAGCCGGTGGCAATATCCACCGGGAAAGGGCAGGGCGTCGCATTGTAGCGGATGGGCTCGCCCACTGTTGACCGACATCAATCAAGACAGGCTTCGGCCGGGTCCAGGCGTGACCACACGGAATCATGGTC
>DAOUIC010000274.1:0-8522 GCA_034428255.1 Anaerolineales bacterium | reverse complement strand
ACCGAGCTGCGCGAGGCCAGCACATGCAACAGGACCGGACGCGGCAAGGCCAGGTAGCGGTCCAGGTCGCCGGCGGCCACGATCCTGGCGATGGCGCGGCAGTTGCCGAACAGCATCATGGCCAAACCCAGGCCCGAGGCCACGACCGCAAACAGAAGCATCATGTCCCGCAGCGTCCAGCCCTGCACTTCCTCGAACCGATCGAAGAACAGCACCCAGAAGGCGAAGTAGATGACGTTGTTCAACATCATGCCGCCGAGCTGCATGATGAACGGCATCCGGTATTCCATGGCGGACAACAGGTTGACGCGCCAAATGGCGCCGACAAAGCCCAGACCGCGACCCTGTTCCACAGCTACCCTCCATTGATGGTGAGACGGCGCAGGGCCCGCCCGGACAACAGCCGGAAAGCGAGACCCAACACGACCAGCCAACCCAGTTGCAGCGCCAGGGTCGGCAGCAGGCGGTCAGCGCTCGGGTCCACAAAGAGGCGTCCCGGCGCATAGATGATGGAGGCGAACGGCAACACGCGGGCCACACCGGCCAGCCACGCCGGATAGAAGTCCAACGGCAGCAAAAGGCCACCCAGAATGAACGTGACCTTTTGGTGGATCCATCGGAAGGCGCTGATGTCCTCGGTCCAGAAGGCCGCCAGGCCAATCAGGGCCTCGAAGCAGAATTCAAGGCCCCAGGACAGCATCAGGGCCAGAACCGCTGGGAAAAGGCCGTACCAGACGGGAGGCGGTCCGGCCAGCAGCCAGACCACCGCTCCTCCTGCCAGCAGGTTCACGCCGGCACGGAACGCCACGTGGCCGGCATAGCGACTCAGGTGGAACAGGCCGAAGTTCAGGGGCCGTATCAGGTCATAGGCGATGTTGCCGGTCTTGATCGAGTCGGAAATCTCCTCCGCCAGCAGGGGCTTGGAAAGAACAACCATTTCCGCCATCAGCAGGTACCAGAGGGTGTGGTTCAGGGTCAGGCCGGCAATCCGTTCCGTCCCCTGGGCTGCAAAGACGGCCTGCCAGAGCATGCCGAACACCCACATGAACATGGCCATCACCAGAACGGCCGAGACAACATTCCCCGCCTCCGCCAGGTTCTCCGACAGCGGCATGCGGAACAGGGCCCCGTACCGGTTAAGCAGCATCCGGGTCGAGAGCGTTCTCTGCATAGATGGTCCCGATGATGTCCTCAAGGTCCGGATCGGAAATGGTGATGTCAACCATCGATCCCAGTCCGTTCAGGCCCGAGATGACGGCATCGACGCCAACGGTGCGGGGATCAAACCGGATCTGCATCCCGTAGCGTCCGGCCGCGACCGTCTCCACCCCCGCCATCGGCAGACTGCGCTCTCCCTCCTCCAGATAACGCACATTCACCTGCTTGGCGGTCAGATGGCGCCGCTTGAGTTCGTCCATTGTGTCGTCGAAGATCAGCTGCCCGTCACTGATCACGATGACCCGGTTGCACAGGGCCTCGATGTCGCCGGCATCGTGGGATGTCAGCAGGACGCCAACGCCTTCCTCATCGCGCATGTAGCGAATGGTGTCCCGGATGCGCTGCTTGGCCACGATGTCGAGACCGATGGAGGGTTCGTCCAGCAGCAGGAGCTTTGGCGCATGCAGCAGGGAGACGGCCACTTCACACCGCATGCGCTGGCCCAGGGACAGCTTGCGCACCGGGGTGTGCAGAAGATGCTGCAGTTCGAAGACGTCGACCAGGAAGTCCACCCGCCGGCGCGTGGCGTCCCTGTCCAGGCCGTAAATGGCCCCGTACACGTGAAAGGAGTCGACGGGCGGCAGGTGATACCAGAGCTGGGGGCGCTGCCCGAACACCGACCCAATCTCATGGCAGAGTTGCTGACGTTCCTGCCAGGGCACGTGCCCGAGCACTTCGGCCGTGCCGGAATCGGGATGCAGGATCCCGCACAGGATCTTGATGGTGGTCGACTTGCCGGCTCCGTTGGGACCTATGAAGCCCAACGCCTCCCCGCGTTCCATCCGGAAGGAGATGTCGCGAATGGCCGGCACCTGCCGCCATTCGGGTCTCCACAGCGCACGCCAGGATCCGGCCAGTCCTTCCTGCTTGCTCCGCGTACGGAAGGACTTGGTCAGGCGGTTGACCCGTATGGACAAAACTTGCTCCTCCCCCATTCTCCTTGATGGGGGCGGGCATGATAGGGGCAGGCGCGCCGGAAGGCCAAATTCGGCCCCGCCGCCCTGTGCTACACTTGCCGCTCTATCGATTGATCTGTCGTTGCCCGGCCATCGCGCAGGGTTCCGCGCGCCATGGATTCCGCCATGTCCGAAACATCCCCTCTGGCTGCAGCCGTGGACTTGGGCGGAACCAAGATCATGGCCGCCATCGTTGGACCGGGCCACCGGGTGACGGGCCGCGTCAAGACCGCCACGGACGTGAGGGGGGGAGCCGAGGCCATCGTCCCGCAGATGGCGGCCACCATCCGCAAGGCTGCCGACAAGGCCGGGGTCGGGCTGAAACGGATAGCCGCCGTCGGCGCCTGCGTGCCGGGGCCGGCGGATCCGGTCACCGGTGTGGTGCATCGGGCCGTCAACCTTGCCTGGGACCATCCGATCCCCCTTGCCGACCAACTGAGTCGGGAACTCAAGGGCATTCCGGTCACGCTGGAAAACGACGTCAACGCCGGCACCTACGGTGAATTTGTGGCCGGCGCCGCCCGCGGGATGCAGGATGTCATCGGGGTCTTCGTCGGCACCGGCATCGGCGGCGGGATTGTGCTGTCGGGCGAGCTGCGCCGGGGGCCGCGGTTCATTGCGGGCGAAGTGGGCCACACCATTCTGCAGGTGGATGGACCGCTGTGTTCCTGCGGAAGCCACGGCTGTGCCGAGGTGCTGGCCAGTCGCAGCGCCTTGGAACGGCGCATTGAGGAACGACTGGCCGCGGGCGAGAAAAGTGCGATAACCAAGCTGGTGGCCAAGAAAAAGCGCAAGCGCCTCACCAGCGGCATCATTCGCCGCGCCTGGAAGCGGGGCGACCCGCTCGTGGTCGAGGAGGTTCGGGAAATGGCCCGCCACCTGGGTCTCCTGACTGCCTCCTTGGTTAATGTCATCGACCCTCAGATGGTGGTGTTCGGCGGAGGCGTGGTCGAGAAGATGGAGGACAGCCTGCTGAACCTGGTGCGCGAAAGCGCCTACGGCAACCTGATGGCCAAACCGGGCTTCAACATCGTGGCGGCAGCCCTGGGCGACGATGCCGGACCGGTGGGCGCCGCCGCCCTGGCACGCACAAGGGCGGGCATCGATGACTGAATCGACAACCCATCTGCTGCTGGTGCGGCATGGCGAGAACGACTATGTGGTCGAAGGTCGGCTGGCCGGGCGGTCTCCCGGCGTGCACCTGAACGCAAAGGGCCGCGGCCAGGCGCAGGCTGTGGTCGAGCGGCTGGCAAACATGCCTTTGGCCGCCATCTATTCCAGTCCGCTCGAGCGGTGCCGCGAAACCGCGGCGCCGCTGGCACAGGCCCGCAGCCTGCCGGTGCGGACCCATCCGGGTCTGTTGGAGGTGGACTACGGCGAATGGCAGGGCGGCAAGCTCAAGGAGTTGAGCAAAACCCCCGAATGGCAGCGAGTCCAGCACCATCCCAGCCGGTTCCGGTTTCCGGGCGGCGAAACCCTGCGCGAGATGCAGAACCGCCTCGTGGACACGGTGGAGACCATTCGTGCCGACCACGCCGGCGAAGTGGTGGCGGTGTTCGGCCACAGCGATCCGATCAAGTCCGTGCTGGCGTTCTACCTGGGCACGCCCATCGATCTGTTCCAGCGGATCATGATCGATCCCACGTCCGTGTCCATCGTCTCCCTGCGCGAAGCGGGGTGCGCCATCCTGCGCATCAACGACACCGGTCCGCTGCCGGATTTGAAGCCGCCCGTCGACAAACGCGATGAGGCACAGGCACAACCGGAAGGTGGTTGCACATGATGCAGCGTCCCTATCACGATCTGAAGCCGGTGGATGCGCTCGTGGCCGGTACCGAGGGGCCGCCGGGCCGGCGCGTCTTCTACATGCAGGGCCGCAAGGACGACCTGCTGGTAACGCTGCGGTTGGAGAAGGAGCAGGTGGCGCTCCTGGCCACCAGCATCGCCAATCTTCTGCAGGACATCGAGGACCTGCCGGAACCGGATCCCGCCTCGGTTCCCATGGCGGAACTGGAACATCCGCTGGAGCCGCTCTTCTCCGTCACGCAGATGGGTCTCGGCTACGAGAAGTCCGAAGAGCTGTTTGCCCTCTTCATGCAGGGCGTGCGTCCCCCGGATACAGAGGAAGAGTTCGTTGACGACGAGGAAGAGGATGACGAGGCGCGCCTGATGCTGGTCCGCTTCTGGGCCGACAGTTCACAGTTGCAGGCCTTCAGCGATCGTGCCCTGCTGGTGGTCGAGGCCGGCCGGCCCGTATGCCCGTTGTGCCATGAGCCGATCGATCCCGACGGCCACCTCTGCCCGCGCGCCAACGGGCATGCCGATCCCATCGTGCTCTGACACCGGACACGGGTGGTTCGCCCATGGCCGACACGGCGGCCGTTCCAACCGCGCCGGACCTGGTCCTGCCCATTCTGGAGCAGGGCGACATGGAACTCGAGGGGGTCCTGCCCTACAGTTCCAACTACAGCTTCCTGGCCACCATCACCCTGAAAGGGGAGGCCCTGCGCTGCGTGTACAAGCCGCGCGACGGCGAGAATCCCCTGGGCGACTTTCCCTACGGCACCCTCTGCCAGCGGGAAACGGCGGCGTTCGTGATCTCCGAGGCCCTGGGCTGGGGCCTGGTCCCTCCCACCTGCCTGCGCGAGGGCGAACACGGCCCGGGCAGCGTGCAGCTCTTTATTCCCCACGATCCGGATGAACACTACTTCACTTTCCGGTACCAGGCCTGCCATGCGGCGGCGCTGCGGCGCCTGACCGTCTTCGACTGGGTTGTCAACAACGCGGATCGGAAGAGCGGCCACTGTCTGATTGGCGAAGGGCCGCGCGTCTGGGCCATTGATCACGGCATCTGCTTCCACAGCCTGTACAAGTTGCGCACCGTGACCTGGGAGTTTGCCGGCCAGGCCATCGATCCGGAACACCTGGCGGACCTGGAGGCCTGCCGCGACCGCGTGGCGGATCCGGACTCCCACACCGGCCGGGCCTTGGAGGCACTGTTGTCCGCGGGCGAGCGGGAAGCCCTGGTCCTGCGCATGGAACGCCTGCTGGTCAATCCCCGGTATCCCTGCCACCGGCGGGATCGGCGCAACTTTCCCTGGCCGCCGATCTAGGCCGTTCCAACTTTTTGTCCCTTGGAATTAAAACCGCCTTCACCAAGGCTGACAGGGGTTCCCGGCCATGTGCGGCCGGCTGGGAACAGCGCATTGGTAATATTAGGGTTCTGACGACGGCTGGCAAACTGGGACGCGGTTTCGCCACCAACAGCAGGATTGGACACATGAAAGTCGTGGCGGTGGCCGGAGGCGAGGGCACGCGCCTGCAGCCCCTGACGCTGCAGCGCCCCAAGCCGCTGGTCCCCATGGTCAACCGGCCCGTGCTGGTGCACATGGTGCAGCAGCTGCGCCAGTACGGGCTCTCCGAACTGCGCGTAACCCTGCGGTACATGGCCTCCCTGATCGAGGATGTCTTCGAGGGAGAGCTGTTCGACGACCTCGACACCACCTGCATCGTCGAGGAAAAGCCCCTGGGCACGGCCGGCTCGCTCAAGACCGCGGTGGCGGACTGGGACGAGCCGTTCATGGTGGTGACGGGCGACTGCGTCACCGACTTCGACTTCCGCCGCCTGTACGAGCAGCACTGCAGCTCCGATGCGGAAGTGACCATTGCCCTGCACCGCGTGGAAGGCGCCCACGAATACGGCGTCGTGCTGCAGGACGAGACGCAGCGGATCTACGACTTCGTGGAGAAGCCGCGGCCGGCGGAACAGCAGTCCGACGCGGTCAACACCGGCATCTATGTCCTGAACCCGTCGATCCTGGACTTCGTGCCCCGCGATCGCGAGTTCGACTTCTCCAGCGACCTGTTCCCGAGCATGCTCCGGCAGGGGCGCATCATCCGCGGCGTGACCCTGGACGGCTACTGGTGCGACATCGGCAACACCGAACAGTACGTGGCGGCCACCCAGGAAATCCTGGGCGGGCGCGTGGGATTGCTGGAGAACATCGGCGAGGAAATCCGCCCGGGCATCTGGACCGGGCGCAATGTCACCATCCACAACACGGCGCAGCTGACCGGTCCCGTGTTCCTGGGCGACGGGGTGCACATCAACGCCCACAGCACGGTGATTGGTCCGTCCGTGATCCGGCCCTCCACGATTGTGGACAGCCACGCCCGGGTCGAGCAGTCCGTGATTTGGCGCAACTCCTACATCGGGCCGTCATGCCATGTGCGCGGAGCCATCATCTGCCGCCAGGCCAGCATCAAGGCACACGCCCATGTGGCGGAGGATTGCGTCGTGGGCGACAGCTCGGTCCTGGAGGAGGGGGTGATCCTCATGCCCCGGGTCAAGCTGTGGCCCCACAAACGGGTGCTGCGGGGCACCACCGTCCGCAACAACGTGATTTGGGGCCGGCAGGAGCGGCAGGAACTGTTCCGTGGCTACACCATCAGCGGTCAGGCCAATCTGGACCTGACGCCGGAGGACGCGGCACGCATCGGGGTCGCCCTGGGCACAACCCTGGACCCCGGGGCCGCCGTGGCCGTCAACCGCGACACCCACCGGGCGTCGCGCATGATCAAGCGCGGCCTGGTCAGCGGCCTGCTCAGTTCCGGGGTCAACGTGCTGGACATGGGCAACGTGGCCGTGCCGGTCCTGCGCCACTTCGTGCGCCACAATGCCGATGTGCAGGCGGGCGGCAACGTCCGCGTCCATCCGGACGATCCCCATCCCCAGATGCTGATGGTGCAGCTGCTGGAAGGCGATGGCAGCAACCTGGGCAAGGCCATGGAGCGCAAGGTGCAGACTTCCTATGCCCAGGAGGCCTTCCGGCGGGCCGGCATGGGCGGTCTGGGCGGCATCGAGTACGCCCGCGGGTTCGTATCCGCCTATGTGGACGACTTCCTGTCCAAGGTCAACGCCGAACTGCTGGAACGGCAGCCCTTCAAGCTGGTGGTGGACTATTCCAACGGCCGCGCCGCAGAAGTCATGTCGCGCATTCTGAACCGCCTGCACATCGAAAACGTGCCCCTCAACACCCTGGAGCAGGAGGAGCAGGACCGATTGCGGCTGGACCGGCAACAGACCGAAATGGGATCCATCGTCAAGGCCGTCAACGCCGATCTGGGTGTGATCTTCGATGTGTCCGGCGAGGTCATGCACCTGGTCGACGAGCAGGGCACCAGGCTGAGTCCAAACACCTGCGACGCCCTGTTCCTGGACCTGGCCCTGCACCACCACCCATACAGCCAAGTGGTCTATCCGGACCACATGCCGCAGGCCTACGACCGGATTGTGTCCCGCTACCACTCCACCGTGCTGCGCACCAAGAGCGACATGCACAACCTGATGGCCAGCGCCGGCCAGGGCAACGTGCTGGTGGCCCTGAACGGCAGAGGCAACTTCATCTTTCCCTTCTTCCATCCGGCTCCGGATCCCATGATGGCACTCCTGAAGCTCGTGGAATACCTGGCGGCGCGCGGGGAGCCGATCAGCCGGGTCCTGAGTGGTTTGCCGGACATGCACTACCAACAGGGACAGGTGGAGATGAACTGGATGTCCCGAAGCCGGGTCATGAGCGAGCTGAACAGCCGGTTCAAGCAACAGCGTGTCGAAACCCTGGAAGGGCTGAAGGTGAAGCTGGGCGAGGACGAGTGGGTGCAAATGAAGCCCAGCCCGGTAAACGCCGCCATCGAAGTCACGGTGGACACCCTGTCGGCGGATCGCACCGGATTCCTCCTGGACCGCATGAAGCAGCAGATTCAGACGCTGATCCCGGAAGAGGAACCGGTGTAGGGCCCGTTCCCAAGGCGAACCCGGAATCTTCAGGGACTTCCGCGACCCGTGAACCGGATATGCGTGGTGTCAACCATCGAATATAAGCCCCAAAACGATATGGGCTCCACCTCTGGTTCTGTTGCGGAACCCGTCCGCACGGCCACCGGGTTCCAATTTTTCTCGGACAGCCTCCGGGACACGCAGAACCTGGGACGCGCATTGGGCGAGGTCCTGCACCGAGGCGACCTGGTTGCGCTGCAGGGCGACTTGGGCGCGGGCAAGACCGCCCTGACACAAGGCGTGGCCGCGGGCCTGGGCATCCGGGAACCGGTCACGAGTCCCACCTTCATTCTGGTGGCCGAGTACTCCCTGCCCGGCGGCGGCCTGTTGCGCCACATGGACTGCTACCGCATGCACCCGAACCTGGCCGGCGCGGAGGCCGAAGACCTGGGCTGGTCGGAGTGGTTGGCGGATGGGGACAGCGTGCTGGTGGTCGAGTGGTCGGAACGGTTGGGATCGTTGCTGCCGGCCGATCGACTCGACATCCGCCTCGAGACCGTCTCCGGCCAGGA
>DAOUIC010000273.1:0-1850 GCA_034428255.1 Anaerolineales bacterium | reverse complement strand
CCACGGCTTCAACTCCAACGGGCCGTTGGGATGGACGATGTCAAGCTCCCGGCACTTGGCATACAAGGCATCGACGTTGTCTGTCTCGATCCGGATTTGCGTGTTGTTGAGCTTGGGATCGATGTACCAGCCCTCGCTGAACGTCACGTGGAGCGACACGTCGTCCTTACGCAGGATCGCGTAGTCTGCCTGTTCGTAGCTGATTTCAAACCCCAGGTCCACATAGAAGTCCCGGGACTTGGGCAGGTCGTTGCAGGGGACGATGCAAGTTGAGACAAGAAACTTGGCTGTGTCGGTCATCGTTTTCGTCCTGGCGTTATGAATTGGCATCGGATTCGTCCGGGTCGCCTCCCGTGCCTGGTTGGCGGGTCCCGGGAGCGCGATCAGGTTGCTTGAACCGGCGGGACCCGGACGGGCTCCGTGAAATGGCGTTGCCCTGCCACACGCTGTTGAGGAAGTCCTTCGCAGGCTGCAGTTCAGGCGCGTCCCTGGATTCCTCGCCCTGCTCGGACATCTTCTCAATCAACTTGCGCGCGCGGCGAGCTGATGGTTTTTCACCCTGATTGTTCGGTGTTGTTCCAGTCATGTGGGAATGGGAGCTCCGTCAATCCTCCGCTGCCCCGATCCCCTCAAGTAAGGGGACAGTGCATCTTACCGTACGGATTCCGAGCTTCCGGGTGGCATCCATGTCTTTCAAGGTTCCTCTTGGGATACCTCGAGCACAACAAGGTTTGAGCCTTCAACGATCCAAAACGCATCCTGGACCTGCAAACTCGCTACTGATTCCCCGATGCCCGAAACCAATGCCCAACTCTGGAACTCATGGTTGACCAGGCGGAACGTGCACTCAGGGAACTTGGCATTCACAAGGCACGGGTCGACATCCAGACTGCCGCGATTGGCGGTTCGACTTGACACATCCGAGCACATGAACGTTATGTAAAACAGTGGTTCGCTGGGTTACCGACGATGCCGTGAAAGAAGTCCCCTTGACATGACGACCGGGTCCTGTCCGAAACCGACAGATTTGGCTGTCCGACGCTGTGCTACACTCGCCGCCTATCCCACCAGTTCACAGCCAAAACCATGTCAAACCACGCCGGCGATCTGTCCATCACATCCATCGAATTGCATACCTTCACCACCGAGAAGCACGACCTGGGCACCGACTACAACGGGTTCAACCTGGTGTACGAACCTGGAGCGCGGCTCAAGACCGAAGGGCATGTCCTGGTCATCAACACGGCGGCAGGCGTGTCCGGGGAGTGTGTGGGCGGGAGTCCCGCAGACTATTCCCAGCTTCCCAAACTGGCCTCTTATCTGATGGGCCGGCACGCACTGGAGCGGGAACGCTTCTATTCGGACATTTCCAGGGCCCAGCGCCAGGTGGCCAGGATCGGCCTGGCTCCGCTGGACATTGCCCTGTGGGATCTGGCTGGCAAGTTGTATGAACAACCCCTCTACCGACTACTGGGAGGGCACCACAAGAAAATTCCCTGCTACGCCAGTACCTACCACGGCGACGAACAGCCGGATGGCCTCTCCTCGCCGGAAGCCTACGCCGACTTCGCAGAACAATGTCTGGAGATGGGCTATCCGGCATTCAAGATCCACGGCTGGGGCAATGCCCCCATTTCCCAGGAAGTCGCCAACGTGCGGGAAGTGGGGAAGCGCGTGGGCGACCGAATGGACCTGATGCTGGATCCCGCCTGCGAGTTCCACACGTTTGCGGATGTGTTGAAGGTGGGCCGCGCCTGCGACGAGTACAACTTCTTCTGGTATGAGGATCCGGGCCGCGACGGCGGCATCTCACAGTTCATGCATCGGAAGCTGCGGCAACTGATCAAGAC
>DAOUIC010000272.1:0-2416 GCA_034428255.1 Anaerolineales bacterium | reverse complement strand
CTGCCTCCCAGGGCACCTACAGATTTTCCCTGGGGCCTCTGCATTCCTCAGCATGGGCTGCTCATACCAATCCAGTATGACTGGATCACTATTGGTTGAGCATCAAGCCATGGCCCCAGAGTCGGCTTGCTCTGGAGATCAATCGTCGTCCCGCGGACCATCGGAGGCCCGTCTCTGGGAAGACGAAAGTGTTAAGTGACAGTATTACACTGGATTGGTATGAGACTGCACCCGGAAGGTCCTCGAACCTTGGCAGGCTGCTGAAAAACAGAGTCGACTAGGTTGGGTCCCCTTGGCAACGGGGGAATCCCTGATACCCGGTCGTCCCAACCCCCAACGCAGCATGCCGGCCATCGTGGACCCGATGAGCGGATGCCCTGGAACCAAAGCCGTGGCCGACGCGGCAGTGGAAGGCCTCCCTGCTGATCGCCTTGTACCCGGTGCGCAGCGAGAGCGCCTTCTGCAAGGAACTCGAGCACAACCTGCCCTGCCGCTGATTCCTGAACATGGACCTGCAGGAACGCAGCTTCGACGCGACGGTCTTCACCAAGAACCGCCCGCGGCTGCTGGCACACGACGCGGACCGGGTCCTGTTCGACCAGGTCGTGTGGACAGCCGACCAGGAGGTGCTGTCGGACGAGCACTCGACGTGGACGGGACCCGGATCGAGGCCGCCGCTAGTCTCAAGAGCTTCCGGCCCCAGGAGGGACTGCCTCCTTTCGAGTCAATCAGGATTGGCTTGCTGCCAGCACCTGGCCGGTGCGTGAACCAACATACGCGCCGTTGTTCACAGCCAAGGCGCCATTCACAAACACATGGGAAACCCCCGCGGCAAACTGGTGCGGGTCCTCGAAAGTGGCGCGATCGGCGACCGTCTCCGGATCGAAAACCGCAATGTCCGCCTTGTATCCGGGCTGAAGCCGTCCCCGATCCCGGAGAAGCAGACGATCGGCCACCTGCCCGCTCATTTTGTAAACAGCCTCCTCCAGCGTGAGGATTGATTTTTCGCGCACATACCGTCCCAATACCCTGGCATGAGCCCCGTAGGATCGGGGATGCGGACGACCGGCGCCAACCTGGGTTCCAGGTGTCAGGGCCAAGCCATCGGAACCCATCATGCCCAAGGGGTGGGTAAGGAAGGCGCACATGTCTTCTTCCGTGCGATAGAAGAAGATGATGGTCAGACGGGCATCGTCAAGATCCATCAGGGTCAGGGCGGCATCCACTGGTTCCAGATTCATCTCATGGGCGGCTTCCTGAATGGTCAACCCTTCGTAGGGTTTGGCCGCCTCCGTGTGGGTTGTGCTGACCAGCAGCCGATCCCAGAGCCAAGGCCAACCGCGAAACAGGCCTTCCTCCAGCATGTCGTTCCGGATTTGCCGGCGCGTGGCCGGCGTGCGAATGCGGGAAAGCAGGGCCGTGGGACCGCCCGACTGGGCCCATGTGGGCATGCACTGGCTGAAACCGCTGCTGCTGGCGTCATAGGGATACACGTCGAAAGTTACGTCATGGCCGGACTTGACGGCATCCTCGCATACCTCAATCACGGTATCCGCCTCGCCCCAATGTCGGGGATCATTGACGGCCATATGGGCCACCTGGACCGGTACCCCCGTGGCCAACCCAATATCCACAGCTTCCTGGACACCTGTAATGTGGTAGCCGGACCAACAACGAATGTGGCTGGTGTAAATGCGTCCGGGCCAACGGGCCATGGCCTCGGTCAAGGCGACAATCTCGGCCGTGTCGCCATAAGCGCTGGGAGGCAGTGTCAGTCCGGTTGAGAAACCGAAGGCTCCCTGGGCCATGGCCTGATCCACCTGGTAGTTCATCGCCCGGATCTCGTCTGCCGTGGCCGGACGATCCTCGAATCCCACAACCATGCCCCGTACGGCACTATGGCCCACCAGAGGTGCGATGTTGATAGCCAGTCCAATCTCCGTAGCCGCCTGCCGGTACCCTTCCAGGTCCTGCCATGTCCACGGAACGGCATCACCGAAGACACTGCTGAGTGTCTCACGCAGGGTTTCCGTCCTTTCGGGCGAGATGGGGAACGGACTGTAGCCGCAGTTTCCGGTTACTTCCGTGGTGACTCCCTGAAGGATCTTGCTGAGGCCATGGGGCTCCGCCAACAGAGTCAGATCCGAATGGGTGTGGATGTCGATGAAACCAGGGGCCACCACTTGGCCGGTTGCATCGATCGTTCGGTCAGCTGTCGCATCACCCAGGTCCCCAATGTCGGCAATGACCTCATTCCTGATGCCCAGGTCGGCCTGGCGTGCCCCGGCACCGGTACCGTCCACCAGCGTTCCATTACAGATCAGTGTGTCGAACATCTTTCGAGTCTCCTCTGCCCGGATCCCAACAGGAGTGTATGGAACCGGTCCTTAGGATAGGCGCGTGGCAATACCCACAC
>DAOUIC010000271.1:0-7639 GCA_034428255.1 Anaerolineales bacterium | reverse complement strand
TGTCCAGGACGGGAAGATCGCGCTCGGGAAAACAAATGGTCATGGGCGATTGGAAAATGGGGTTTGTGGAGGACTGAAAATTATAGATTCGCGAATTTCGCTCACCGGGCAGTCCGGCGCAACCCGTGGGGCCGCCAAAAATCTTTCTCTGAGGGGACGCGTCAGTAGTCGGCCTACACGGGGGCGGCCAACGGCGCCTACTTCATGCCGGAGAGCGCTATGCCCTCGGTGATGTACCGCTGCAGGAACAGGAAGATGATCATGATGGGGATCGACGCCATTGCCGCCCCTGCCATGATGAGCCCGTGGAACGACCCCTTCTCCTGAAACAAGCTCGTCAAACCGAGCGCCAGCACGAACTTCTTGGGGGACACGAGGACAATCAACGGCCACAGGAAATCGTTGAAGTTCCACATGAAGTAGAACACTGCCAGGGTCGCCAGCACGGGTATGGAAAGCGGGATTATGATCCGGTGCCAGATGTACCACTCCCCGGCTCCGTCAATCCGTGCCGCGTCGATGAGGGCGTTGGGGATGGTGAACATGAATTGGCGGTACATGAAGATCGCGTAGGCACTCGACAATTCGGGAATGATCAGGGCCAGGCGCGTGTCCGCCATCCCCTGCTGGTTCACCATCAGGTAGAGCGGAATCATGTAAACCTCAAAGGGAATAATCCACGTCGCCAGAATCATGTAAAAGAGGATGTCCTTGCCGCGGAAATCGAACTTGCCGAAGACGTAACCGGCCAGACAGCTGACATAGAGGTTGATCAAGGACTTGACAAACGCAATGTAGAGGGTGTTGCGGTACAGAGTGAAGATGTCGAGGCTTTCGGCCGCCTGTTGGAAGTTCTCGAGAGTGGGCTCCACGGGCAGGAACTTGGGCGGGAAGGTGATCCACTCGGGCTGGGGCTTGAAGGCGGTCGTGATCATCCAGACGAACGGCACCACCATCGTGAAGGCGCCAATGCCCAGGACCAGGTAGTTCAGCATCAGGGACCGTCGGATGAAGGTCCCTGCCGACGGCCCGGGCGCAGGGCGCGGTTGAACCAGGGGCGCGGTCGCCATCAGAATTCCCAGTTTTCGCGGGTAATCCGCAGCTGGATCACGGTCAACACAATAATGATGATGAACATCACAAATGCCATGGCCGACGCCAGCCCGATGAACCGATCGACGAACCCGGTCCGATAGATGTAGTAGGAAATGGTCATGGTTGAGTTCAGCGGACCGCCCCGCGTCAGGACGTAAATCACGCCGAAGACGTTGAAGCCGCCGATGATCCCCGTGATCGTGACGAAGGTCAGCACCGGTTTCATGAGCGGGACGGTGATGAACCGCGCCACCTTCCACCAGTTGCCGCCGTCAATACGCGCCGCCTCGTAGAACTCAAGGGGAATGCCCCGCAGTCCGGCCAGGAGAATCATCATCGTGAAACCCAGGCCGCCCCACACCGACATCATGATCAGCGTCGGCATCGCGAGGACCGGGTCTCCCAGGAAGTAAATCCGCTCCTGATACCCCGCCTGCTGGAGCAGTTGGTTGATGAGCCCGAAGCGCGGTCGCAGCAGCCAGCTCCACATCAGGAGGACGGCGATGCCATTCGTCATCTGCGGCAGGAAGTAGAAAAGCCGCATCATCAGGCTGCCGCGCCGAATCGGATTCAGCAGCAGTGTCAGCCATAGCGAAACAATGACGCCGCAGATCGTGGCACCGACCGCGTAGTAGAAGGCATTGCCAATCGAAAGGCGGAAAATCGGGTCGGCTGCGATGCGCGCATAGTTTTCGAAACCGACGTAAATGTTTTCGGCCCGCAGCAGTCTCTTGTCGTGCAGGCTGATGAAAAAGGCGTAGCCCACCGGGAAGAACCGGTAGATGCAAAAGAACGCCATCGTCGGCACGAGGACCGTCACGATGAAGCGGACCTGCGTGCGCCGCAGACCCGACATGCCGGGCGCGGCGGCCCCTTGTTGGACGGACATGGAATGGACGGGGCGTTCGTCCGGGCCGGATTCCCGCCACGGGGACCGGAGCCGGCGACGACCATGCGCCGCCGGCCGGTTCCCCCACAGTACCGGGATCGGCGGTTATTGCATTTCGATGCCGAGGCCGCGGTCGAAGATCGCCTGAACGTCGGAGTTCAGGATCTCCATGGCGGCTTCCACGGTGGCACCTTCCCGGAAGATGCGGTAGAAGGCGTCGCCGATGGCACCATTCATGTCCCCGGGCGGTTCCACGGGATCATGCTCGGTGGCCTGCATCTGGGCCGCCATGGCCAGACCCGGGTCCGACAGCAGGCGCGGGTCGTCCAGCAGGTCCGCACGCGCCGGGGCGATGCTGATCAGTTCCGCCAGGTTCCAGAAGGCGTCCTTGCCGGCGTCGACGTAAAGGTACTTGAGAAAGTCGTAGACGGCATCGTACGTTTCCGTGTCGCCCTTGAAGGCCGACACGGAGAGCACCGTCGACTTGTAGCCGTGCACGGGTTCCGGGTTCCCGGTCGGCGTCGGGGGCGGCGCGAAACCGAGGTCGGGGTAGACGTCCGGGAAGGAGGCCCGGAATTCGCCCACGATCCAGGCCTGTTCCTCGGTCATGCAGGCCAGCCGGGTTCCCACCGCCTCGCCGTTCCACGGGAAGTCCGGGTCCCAGACACCGTGCTTCAGATTCCAGTCCGCAACGGTCTGGTAGCCGGCAACCGCCTCTTCGCTGGTGAAGTTGGCCTTGATCGAGTCCCCGGACGTGTCCACGATGTTGCCGCCCAACTGCAGGACCTGGTTGTAGCCCAGCCATTCATCGGCAGGCACGACGCCGCAACGGGTGATACCCGACGCATCGGATTGGGTTGTGGCCTGGGCCGCCACCAGGAAGTCTTCCCAGGTGGCGGGGGGTGTATCCGGATCCAGCCCGGCTTCCTCGAACATCGCGCGGTTGTAGACCAGCAGCGTGCTGCTGATACCGGTCGGGATCACATAACGACCGTAGACATCCCAGTTCACGGACGGGTAGGTCTCCTCGTACCAATCGTTGGTGAAGATTTCCTCGGGGAATTCCAGAAGGAGCCCCTCCCGCCGCATCGGGAAGAACTCCTCGCCCATCTTGAACAGGTTGGGATGGGTCCCGGCTTCGATGGCCGAGTAGATTTTCTCCAGGCGGCCGGAGACGGAGAGGACCTCGATGGTGTAGTTGTCCCGCTGCTCGGCCCACTCCTGGGCCACGTTGTCATAGATCGCCATCCGGGGTTCCCACCAACCCCACAGAACCAGATGGATCGGTTGGGCATCGGGCTCGACCGCCGCAGGCATGCCGGGGGCGACGCAGGCCGCCAACGCGAGACTGGCACCGGCTAGGCCGGCACCCTTCAGGAATTGACGTCTGCTGACTGAGGTTGACATCAGGCTGCTCCTTGGTTGCTGAGGTGTGTCCCGTCCGGTACTGCTGTTGAGGCACGGTGCCTCAACCCAGGGGGGATTGAACGGAATCGGTCCCGGTGGATTCTACAACCCATGGCTTCGCCGCCCGACCGCCATCCCATTCACCCAGGCCCGCGGGAACAGCACCCTGGATGGCCCATGCCGGGCTCGATGCCGAAGCGGCCTCCGGACCGGTCAGTGCAAAGACCCACAATATGCCGGGATGCGAGATCCCACGCGCAATCCCCAAGTCGGTGGGCACCAGTGGACAGCAGTGGTACGCAACCACTCAAAGTGCCGCCGACAAAACTGCTGTCACTCGCCAAACCACACCACCACCAGGATTCCCTGTCCAATGCCGACCGAGGCCCTGGAACTCGTGATGCGGTTGCTCACCGCCAGTGTGTCGCCCTGGTGGATCAAGGCGTTGCGCAACGGATACTGCATTCCTTCAACTGTCACCCGGTCCACCAGGCCGCTGACCGGAACCAGGCTGCAGACACTTCCCCGCGCACCCTGGATCTCCAGTCCGTCCTCGCCAACCAGCACGGCCCCATGCTCCTTCCCGTCCGTGAACCTGACCCGAAGACGGCCTGCATACCGTCCCAACAGGAGCATGTTGGCCAGGGACTGATCCAACCTTCCACCCCAAACCCCAACCACCAGGACCTCGCATACTCCTTCCTCAACCGCCAGGTCCATGGCCAGTTCAAGATCGGTCTTGTCCTTGGCAACAGGATGGACATCCATCCGGACTCCCTCCCGGGTCAACCTAGCGCGTTGTTCACCGGCAAGGCTGTCCATGTCGCCCACCACCACGTGCGGAGCAAGGCCCATGGCCAGGCAGTGTTCCGTGCCGCCGTCAACACCGACCAGCCAATCGGTGTCGGCAATCGCCAGGCCCAAGGACTTTGCATCGGGTACCAAGCCATTGGCAAACAGGATGGCACGCGACCAGCGCGCACCTTCCGGTGGTTTGTGGCTCGGACGTGTTGACATGTGGCAATCAGTCAGTCCCTCAAAACCTGGCAGTTGTGCTTGTTCAGAAGCCCTGCGATGTGCGGGCCGGACTGACCAGGGCCGGCACAGAGGTTCTGTACTGAGACATCAAGGTGAGCGTTTCGGCCATCTTGCCCTTGACCCACCCGTTCAGGCGACGGTGGGTATCCCGATAGTGGTATGGAGCCAACTGCATGGAGGCGGGTAGATCCTTGCACGCGACGATGTTGGCCTGTTCCACCACGGGATGGACCGCCTGGCAGAGCAGGTTGCACACCTGTCGACAGTACATGGTTTTGTTCAGGAAGCACAGCACATTGGCATCGGTGCAGTGGCGCGGCCTCATGGCCATGCACCGCGCCGGCCACTTCCGGGCACAGCCCAAACTCCACCATTGATCCGCCGAACGGCGCGTCTCATGAACTGTGGGATGCGATATAACCTGCCCATGCTCAAAGGGGGGAATGGAACACCCCAAAACAACCAAGACAACGAAGGTTTGTCGCTGCTCCTCGTGACAGCGCTTCTCATGAAGTCGATCCGCGGACTTCCCAGCCGTTGGTGATAATGGCGGCCCCGTCGGAACCCTCCACCGGCCGGGTCGGATCAGCATGTTCGTTGTCCACCGAGAAGTCGCATTCCCCACGGGCTACGGCCAAGCCGAAATCCACTTCCTTCACCAGCGTGGCCGCGATCAGGTCGCGCAGAGGTTGAAGGTTTCCAGCGTGTGCATAGTCCATGGCCGCCAAGTACGTGTCCCTCCGTGAAACTGGAATGATGGAGACCGGGAATCCGGATTTCAGGCACAACCAGCTCGTGATGAGACGACCCGTACGGCCGTTGCCATCGTCAAAGGGATGGATTCGGATGTAGTCGGCATGCTGGCGGGCCAGCAACATCGGAAAATCGCCTGCGGACGGAGATGTCAGGTAGTGTTGCAAGTCTGCGTTCAGGCGGTCCACATGTTCCGTCATCAAAGCGGGGGTCTCTTCGGGCGTGGCGAAACGCTTGATGCTCCCGTCGGATAGACGCACAAAATTGGGCACCTGTTTGTAAGTGCCCACCTGTATGAGACGAGAAGTGGGCCGCCCGTCCGGTGTCTGGGCCGGCATGCGGTACGGCCTGACCAACAACAATCTATGCCACTCGCGCAGGTCCGTCTGGAGCAGTTCCCGATCCTGGCTGGCCATCTCGCGTACATATGAAACTGCCAAGTCGTGGCCCACCACTTCCTCGCACTCCCGCATCAAGCGTCCGCCCACGGCTTCTCCCAGCAACAGCAAAACAATGGTTTCACCGTGAGTTAGCGTATTGCCTTCAATGGCATTGGAGTGCAGGTTCCAGCGAACCCGGACATTGTCCTCATAGGACATTCGCACATGTTCGGGCATGGCTGGACAATCCCCCCAAGCTCGCCGGAGATCCTCCATCGCAGAGGGTGTCAGACGCTCCGGGTTGACGCCCAAGTGAAAAGGCGAGGCTGTCTCGGACCGCTCACGCTCCTCTGAAGGATTGTCATCAGTCGGTTTGAGGTACATCGCCCTTATCCCCTTGCTGTGCAGACGGCATTCTACGGGACGACTGCCACCAGTCAGCAGCTAAAGCCCCCTACTCCTCCAGCCAGCATCGGCCCAGTTGCGCACCAGATCGGAAACGCTGGTGTCTTGTTCGAGAGCGGCCCACTTCGGGTACCATCGGAGTTCGGGGAGCATCGAAAAGGCCCGTCACCGGATCATGGACGTTGCCTTTCGCGAACATCGCAGCCAATTCCGCACACGTTCATGATCCTGCACGGGTTGGCGGCAGGTCCGCCATGTCAAAAACAAGTCTTTCGGCGAGGCAAAGTTCACCATTTCAAGCACGAAATCCATCTACTACGAGTCCCACATGCACACAACTCTGTGCCACCACGCCACAGGGACTGTGGACGACTATGCCAGGCAGGCCGTAGCACGGGGCCTCAAGGGCATGACCGTCACCTGCCACTGTCCGCTTCCGGACAACATCGACCACGGCAATCGCATGGCTCCGGCTCAACTGGACACGTACGTGGACCTGGTGTTCCAGTCGGCCGCCAAATGGCGCAGCCACCTGGACATCCGCATGGGTATGGAAAGCGACTTCGCGCCGTTCCTGATTCCCTATCTGACCGAACTGCACGAGGAACACCCCTTCTCGTACATCCTTGGTTCTGTCCATCCGCAGGCCGAGTACTTCAGGGGTAGCAACAGTTCTTTGAAGTCTGCTGGTATATGATAACATCTACCACTATGGGAAAACACCCCCAACGACTGATCCGCATCGGCGAAGCCGCCGCACTGATGGGCGTGAGCGTGCAGACCATGCGCAAGTGGGAACGGACAGGCGAGTTGCGGCCAACGCGCAAGTCCCAATCCGGGACGCGCTACTACGACCGCCTCGCCCTGCTGGACGTTCGGAACGAATCGGCACCCACGATCGGCTATGCGCGCGTATCCAGCCATGACCAAAAGGCCGATCTGGACCGACAGCACGCCGCCCTTGAGGCGTACTGTGCGGCCCAGGGCTGGCGCACCGAAATCATCCGCGACCTGGGCAGTGGGTTGAAGTATGACAAGCCCGGCCTGCAGCGATTGCTGGACCTGATCCTGCACCGGCAGGCGAATCGCCTGGTGTTGACCCACAGGGACCGCCTGCTGCGCTTCGGCGCCGAACTGGTGTTCTCGCTGTGCGAGATGCAGGGCATTGAGGTGGTGGTGATTCATCAGACCGATCCGCCCGCGTTCGAGGAGGAACTGGCCCAGGACGTACGCGAAATCATTACGGTGTTCTCGGCACGACTGTACGGCAGCCGGTCGCACAAGGCGCGCAAGTTGATCGAAGTCCTGAAGTCCGACAACGCCGCATCCGGCGGCGCGGCTGCGCCGGCCCCATGCTCTCCCACCTGAAGGGCGTGGGCCAATCCCACCGCATGGCCCTGGATCCCACGAACCGGCAGGCAACCCTGATGATGGAGCATGCGGGCTGGGCGCGGGTGGCGGCCAACTGGTCGCGCGGCCGGTTCCAGTTGGCTTGGTTCGGCGAAACGGACGAGCGCAATGCCGACGCGTGGTACGCCCATGTGGATGTGAACCCGGACGGCGGCGAGTGGCTGTCGGACATGGACCTGCGCAAGGATTTCAACGCGGTCAAGGCGGACCTGTTCGCGTGGTCCGGTGGCCTGTCCCAGTACGTCGCCAAGAACGCCGTCAT
>DAOUIC010000270.1:0-2317 GCA_034428255.1 Anaerolineales bacterium | reverse complement strand
CGGCGGTAGAGGTCGTGGTAGTAGCCGCCGGCCCGAATCAACTCCTGGTGGCTGCCCATTTCGGCGATGCCGCCGTCCTTGATCACCAAGATGCGGTCCGCGTTGCGGATCGTGGACAGGCGGTGGGCAATCACAAAGCTCGTGGTGGTCTCCAGCAGCTGTTCCATCCCCTGCTGAATGCGCGCCTCGGTCATGGTGTCCACCGAACTCGTGGCCTCGTCCATGATGAAGATATCGGGGCGCGCCAGAATGGCCCGGGCCAGGGATATCAACTGCTTCTGTCCCGCGGACAGCAGGGAACCTCCCTCCCCCACATCGGTATCATAGCCTTCCTCGAAGGTGTCTATGAAGTCGGAGGCACCGGCCAGTTCCGCCGCGTACCATACCTCTGCATCGGTGGCGTCCAGCCGTCCGTACCGCAGATTGTCCATCACCGAACCCGAGAACAGGTAGGGAGACTGCAGCACCATGCCGATGCGGGAATGCAGGGCGTGCAGGGTCATGCCGCGCAGATCCTGGCCATTGATGCGGATGCTCCCGCGCTGGGGCTCGTAGAACCGGCACAGCAGATTCACCACCGTGGACTTGCCGGCACCGGTCGGCCCCACCAGGGCGATGGTCTCGCCTTCCTCCACGCTTAGGTGGAATCCCCGCAGAATGGGATTGTCCGGCTCGTAGGCAAAGTCCACGGCATCGAACTCGATGGTGCCCCGCAGGGAATGTTCCGCCATGGCCCCCGGCTGATCCTGGACCTCCGGCAGGGAGTCGATCAGGGAGAAGATTCGCTCCGCCGAGGCCACCGCCTGCTGCAGCTGGGCATAGACGCGGGCCATTTCCTGAATGGGAAACAGCATCCAGAAGATGTACTGGATGAAGGCCTGAATGCCGCCCAGGGTGATCATTCCGGTCTGGAACTGGAGACCGCCCACCTGGATGATCAGGGCCACGGCCACCGCCGCCAGGACCTGCACCACCGGCAGAAAGGCGGCCGACAGCCAGGCCGCCCGGAAACTGGAGCGGTACATGCCCGTGGCCAGCTCGGAGAACTCCGCCAGATTGGAGTCCTCGCGCCCCAGCGACTTCGTGACCCGGACCCCGTGGATGCCCTCCGCATAGCTGCCCGTGATGCGGGAGTTCAGCCGCCGCACATCGCGCCAGTGGCCGAGAATGTGTTTCTGGAACAGCAAGGCGGAGCCCACCATGACCGGGACGACAGCCAGCATGACCAGGGCCAGGCGCCAACTGATGGCGGTCATGAAGCCCAGGAAGACCAGGATGGACATCGATCCCCAGAGCATGTCCAGGAACCCGAAGGACACCAGTTCGGACACCCGCCGCGAGTCGGACGTGGCGCGGGCCATGATCCAGCCGACCGGCGTGCGGTCGTAGTAGGCGAGGGACAATTCCTGCAGGCGGCCGAACATGGTCTTGCGCAGGTCGTAGTTCATGGCCTGGCCCACGGACCCGGCGCAGAATATGAACAACGCCACACAGCCGGCGAGCAACACGGCCACCCCCGCCCACAGCCACAGCAGGGACTTCACCTCTCCCAGGTCGCCGGCCAGGACTCCCTCGTCCAGAATGCGCTTGCCGAGGTAGATGTGCGCGCCCTCGGCCAGCACCATGCCAATCACGCCCACCAGGTATCCGGCCAGGTACCCGCGGTAGTTGAGCGTGAGCCGGAGCAGGCGCAGCAGCGCCGCTCCGCTGAGGGCGGCGCTGTACTCCTCTTCCTCGTACTGGTGATTGTCGGGTGCCATGATGCTGTTCCGAACCGTCCGCCTCAGGCAGGCGGCGCTTCAAGTGTCGCCTGAATGTCCGCCTGCAGTTCCGCCTCAATGCTGGTCTGCAGCCGGAACACATCGCGGTAGGTGCCGGCCTGTGCCACCAGTTCCTCATGGGTGCCGGTCTGCACGATGCGTCCCTGATCGAGGACCAGAATCCTGTCGGCGGATGCAATCGACGAGATGCGGTGCGCAATCACGAAGGTCGTACGGTTGCGCATCAGGTTGCGCAGGGCTTCCCGAATCGCCTTCTCCGTCGAGGTGTCGACGGCACTGGTGGCGTCGTCCAGAATCAGGATGCGCGGATCCTTGAGTATGGTGCGGGCGATTGCCACCCGTTGGCGCTGGCCGCCGGACAGGGTGACCCCCTGCTCGCCCACCACGGTGTCGTAGCCCCTTGGCATGTCGAGAATGGATTCGTGAATGTTGGCGGCTTCGGCCGCCGCCACGATCTCCGCCTCGGACACCTTCCTGAACGTGCCGTAGGTGATGTTCTCCCGGATTGAGCGGCTGAACAGGAAGGGTTCCTGCTG
>DAOUIC010000269.1:0-5394 GCA_034428255.1 Anaerolineales bacterium | reverse complement strand
TTCATGCATGGGGGGTTACGTCAGTTCACGACTTTGACGGCAGGCAGGGATTCGAGGCATTCCAACGGTTGGACAGGTCGGGACAGCTGCGGCTGCGCGCCGTAAACCATGTGTCCCAGGACCAGTTTCCCCATGCCCTCGATTTTGGATTGACAGGACCGATGCGCGGCCCTTGGCTCACCGTTGGGGGCCTGAAACTGTTCGCCGACGGTGCCCTGGGGCCCCGGACCGCGGCCATGGCCGAACCATACGCCGGCGAACCCGACAACTACGGCATGACGGTTGTGGACAAGGAGGAAATGCTCGAACTTGTGGCATTGGCCAGCAGCCGCGGGATTGCCAGTTGCGTCCACGCCATCGGCGACAGGGCCAATCGGGATGTCCTGGACGTGTTTCAGGAAGTTCGTCGGCAGGAGCGCGAGGTGGGCGTGGCACCCGACGAACGCCGCCATCGGGTGGAACATGCCCAGGTCCTATTGGAGCAGGACGTTTCCCGCTTCGCCCACTTGGGCATCAACGTTGCAGTCCAACCCATCCATGCCACACAGGACATGGCGATGGTGGACCAATACTGGGGTGAGCGGGGCAGGTACGCCTATGCCTTCCAATCACTGCTGTCACACGGCACCCGCATGGCATTCGGCTCGGATGCGCCGGTGGAAACGCCCAATCCCTGGGTTGGCCTGCATGCCGCGGTCACCCGCCAACGAGCCGACGGAACCCCCGGTCCTGACGGCTGGTATCCCGCTCAGAAAGTGGATCGCATGTCGGCGTTGCGGGCCTACACGGTGGAGGCAGCCTTCCTGGAAGGACTCGAACGGGACATCGGAACCCTGGCACCCGGCCTGCGAGCCGACCTGACGGTTCCGGATCGGGACGTGCTGGCATGTTCCCCGGACGATCTGCTGTACACCAAGGCACTCCTGACCGTGGCAGGAGGCGAGATCGTGCACCGCGACCCGAACGACCGACCTGTCGAACCGGATTGATGCCGCTCCGGATTGCAGTGGGCAGTTGGTGGCCAGTCCAGGTTGATCACTTCAGTCGGGCAAACCTCTTCTCCACAAGGTGCGCTCCGGCAATGCCCATTTCCCCTGCCACCGAATAGAACAGGTAGTTCCGACCTTCGGACGTGAAGACGCATGGATCCCTCAACTGTCGCGCCGGACCGTGGATGGCACCCCGCGCCGAGGGTTCCAGGACCTGGTCTATCCCTTCGTACGGGGCCTCGGGTTCGACCACTTCGAATTCCGGACCGGCCTTCCATTCGGTCCAAGGACCTTCGGTGATCAGCGGGGCGCCTTGGATGCGCTCCGGGCAGTCGCCGGCCTTGCTGTAGAACACAACAGGCCGATCCTCGCCGACCAGGACGGCAAAGTGACGGTGTGCCTCACTGAACAGGAACGGTCCCTCCTCAAAGCTGTCCCAGGCATCGCCAGTTTGCCGATACAGAATGCCGGGCATCGCGATGGCATACCTTCGTTTCCTCCAGCGGAATGCCCGGTAGTAGCTCGGTCCCAGAACGCGGTTTCCGGATACGAAGTCGATGCCGTTGCGGGACGTGGCCAGCAGCGAACGCTGACCTCCCAGATAAGGAAACTTCAGGTACAGGGGATCGTTGGCAAACTGGTCCCGCTTCAGCACCGGCCCATGGAAGTACATGAGGATTTGTCGGCGTTCATCGTCCACATGAACGTCCGGTGAGGCGATATGGTGATGGCAGGGGGTCTGCCCAAGCTGCAGTGTTCCCGGCTCGTAAACCCGCCAGGGACCGTCCAGTTGATCGGCATAGGCCAGGCGGATGCCCTTGCCTTGGTGGTGGGCGAAATACATGTAGTACCGGCCCATGCGGCCCGGAAACCATTCAGGGGCCTCAATCACCGAAGCTCCGTTGACATTGCCTTCGAGCACGGGATGGCAGTCGGCGTGAACCAGTGGATTGGCGGAAAATCTCTCGACCGTATACATTCGATCCTTGCCGATTTGCAAAACGAACTTGGACATTGCCGCGGGGGTAGACCGCAGGTACCATGCCAATGACGAAGTGCGCCGATCCTAACCCAACAATCCGCGGCCGCTTTTCCGTACAGACGGAACCACACAGCCGCGAAGCCGCATAATAATCAGGTGTCCAACCGGGTTTCCACCGCGGTTGGTCACTGAAAGGCCCACAACAGGAAACGAACCACATGTACTTGTCCCTGTCCGTGCGTGTGGCCGAGAGCTTCACCAACAAACGCATCTCCACCGTACCGCTTGCCGACATTGCGACCACGGCGAACGAGGCCGGCTACCGAGCCCTCTGCATGCGCGCATCGGTCGTTGGGGTGGCTGACGCTCCGTCCCGCCAGACCGAGGTGTTGGCCACGGTCAAGCGGACCGGGCTGAGCGTGTCGATGGTGACACCCGACTTCGCCGTGCCCGAAAACAGCCCCGAGGGACCTGGCGTGTTGCGGAACATCGAGCCGGCCCTGGACCTGTGCGAACGATTGGAGTGTGATCTCATCCGGGTCTGTCTCAAGGAGCAAATGGACATCGAAGCCGCGCGGCTTGCCTCGGACAAGGCCCGCGAGCGAGGCATCCGCTTGGCCCATCAGTGCCATACGCAAAGCCTCTTCGAGACCATCGAGGGATGCCTGGATGTGTGTAGCCGGGTCGATCGGCCAAACTTCGGGCTGATTTACGAACCGGCCAACCTGGCGTTGTGCGGAGAGCCATACGGCCCAAAGGCGATTGAACGGTTGGCCGACGTGGTTTTCAATGTGTACCTCCAAAACCACACCCCGGCCCCCCAAGGCACACTCATGATGGATACATGGAGTCAGGGACGGATTCCAACCACGCTCCACCGCTTCACAGACCCGGGTGGAATCGACATGGCGGCGGTTATACTGGGCCTCAAAGGCATTGACTACACCGGCAGCGTGACGCTGCACCACACGCAGCTCGATGTTGTTTCCCCGTTGGAAGCGGCCGCCGACAGTGCGGGTTTCCTCCTGGATCTGATGGCATCAGGCTGATCTTGTTGAGAATATCGACCAAGTTTCCGAGCCGATCCATGCCCCATGTAACCCAACAACAACGAGAGCAATACCGGACTCAGGGATATTTCATTCTTGAGGGTGTCATTCCACAGGACCAGCTCGGCGGCCTGCGCAGCGAATGCGACCGGCTCGTGCTGGAAACCGACCGGGAGATGGAAGCCAAGGGGATTACCTCCTATGGCATAAGCCACTACAAGCAGCGCTACTTCATCGCCAACCGAGGCAAGGAGAGCGAGGTCATTGCCGCGTTCCTCTTCAGCGATCTGATGGCCGACGTAGCCAAAGCCACGCTGGGCGACAACGTGTGGCTGTTCCACGAGCAATACGTGGTCAAGGCACCGGAAGTGGGCACCAAATTTGCCTGGCACCAGGATTCCGGATACATCGGGCACTACCACACCCCGTACCTGTCGTGCTGGTGCGCCTTGGACGACATGACGCTGGAGAACGGCACCATCTATGTTCTACCCTACGACAGGGCGGGCATGACCCCGGACGACCTGTTCGACCACACGGTGGAGGCGGAAACCAACGACAAAATCGGATACAAGGGAGACGATCCGGGCATTCCTGCCATTGTTCCGGCCGGCAGCATCGTGGTGTTCTCAAGCCGCACGTTTCACAGGTCTGGCACCAACGTTTCCAAGAACATTCGGCGCAGCTTCCTGGCCCAGTATTCCAAGGAAATCATCATGAACAAGGACGGCACCGCGCCTTGGGGCCAGGACGTTCCCTTCATCCAGGACGGGCAGCAGGTCAGGCGCGGTCTGGCTGTACTCCCCTGAAGCCGCAACCCAACACTGGCCCTCAGGCAGACGACCGATGAACACTGTCGTACTGCCTGCGAGTCTCCGGATGTGCCATCGCCCCCATTCCGCATGAACGGACAGACACATGCGGTTGGGGCCGGATCTCGCCGCACTGCAGGAGGGCATTGGATACTGTGAAGCCACCGGGACGAGACTTCCGTCCCGGACACGCAGGACCGGTCCCGGAACACCAAATCCGGATGACGACAACCCTTCCGCCCATCCCAATCGACCACGCGTCGACTTCCGGAATATATCCGTTGGTTTGCCCTTGAGGTCCACTTATGACTATCGAAGCCAACCGCGCCGCCGACTGGAACCACCTGGTCCGGCACACCTTCATCGACTTCACCCAGACTACGGAGTTCCTCAAGCAACCGGTCGTGATCAGCAAGGCGGATCGGATCACCTACACCGACGTACAGGGCAAGGAGTATCTGGACGGCTTGAGCGGGGTGTATGCCGTATCCCTGGGCCACAATCACCCCAGGCTCAATCAGGCGGTGTCACGGCAACTGGAGCGAGTCACGCTGGCCCCTCCGATGCACGGCATCGCAGATGTCTCCCTGCAGCTCGTGGCCGCACTCGGTGCCGTGGCACCTCCCGGCATGACGTTTGTCAAGAGTTTCAGCGGCGGTTCCGAGGCCAACGAGGCCGCCTTCAAGTTTGCGCGCCAGTACCACCGGCTGACCGGCAATCCGGGCAAGTACAAGATCCTGTCGTGCTACGACAGTTACCACGGTGCCACCGCGGGCGCCATGGCAGCCAGTGGCACCGGTTCGCGCAAGACCGCATTCGAACCTCAGATGGGCGGTTTCCTGAAGTTCCTGCCTCCCGCCTACCTGACACAGGCAGCGGGGTCCCCCGAGACTGCGACAAACCTCGCTCTTCATTTGCTGGAACGCCAAATCGACGGCGAAGACGCCTCCACAATTGCAGCCCTGATCATTGAGCCCGTCATTCACCTGGCCGGGATTGCGGTGCCTCCCGCAGGTTGGCTGGAAGGGGTCCTGGGGCTGTGCCGGACACACGGGATCCTTCTGATTTACGACGAGATCATCACCGGCATTGGCCGGACGGGCCAGATGTTCGGTGCCCAGACCTTCGGTGTCGCCCCGGACATCCTGACCTGCGGCAAGGGTCTGTCCAGCGGGGTACTGCCGGTCAGCGCCATGGTGACCCGCCCCGATTTGGCGGAAGCCTTTGTCGGTGCCGAAGCGGACCAGCGACACTTCAACCATGGTCATACCTTTGCTTCCAATGCCCTGACCAGCGCCGTCGGCGTGGAGGTGCTTGCCATCATGGAGGAAGAGGACGTGTGCGCCAACAGCCAGGCTCGGGGCCGACTGGTCAAGGAGACACTGAAGGAATGGCAAGCCGAACTGCCGCTCGCCAATGTACGCGGGGAAGGCCTCCTTGTGGGGTTCGATTTGGTTTCGGAACCCGGTTCTCCCAATGTCAGCCAGGAGTTGGGGCCGGTCTTGCGCCGCAAGGCGATAGACCACGGATTGATCATGCGTGTCCAGCCCACTTGGGGGGCC
>DAOUIC010000268.1:0-6335 GCA_034428255.1 Anaerolineales bacterium | reverse complement strand
GGCTGATCCTGGTCCACTTCGTCCTGTATGTCTCGATCTGGTCCTTCTTCGAATGGAAGTTCATCTTCGTCGACATCACCACCATTTTCATTTACCAGGTGGGATTCATCGCCTTCTTCCTGATGTCGCTCCTGGCCTTCACGTCCTATGGCTCATGGCAGCGACGCCTGAAGCGGAACTGGATCCGGCTGCACCGTCTGGCCTACGTGATCGTCCCGCTGGGCGGCATTCACTACGTGTATGTGGAGAAACGCCCGGATCTTTGGGTTCTGATCGGGGAACAGAACTGGCCGGCCCTCGGAGAACAGCTTACGTCCCGGCCCTGGATGTTTATCGAGCTGTCCCTTGTCATGTTGATCCTGCGGCTGCCGCCGATTCGCCGCAACGTAATCAAATGGCGACGCGCCCTGACCGGCGGACCGGGCAGCGGCAAGACGCGCGCGGCCCGCGCCCGACCGGCTACGGCCAGCCGTTCCTGATCAGTCCTCTTCGCCTGGCCCTCTCCGTTCATGGATCCGGCTCAGGCCACGGCTGAACTCCTGGCGCGCCTGGACCGTGTCCTGAGCGAAGACATCCGGCCGTTGGAGGCGGACTTGCTCCAGCGCGGGCCGGAAGCCGTGGACGCGTCGTTGATGCAACTGCGCCGGGAGCACCGTGCGCAGGGCCTGTGGAATTTCCAGCTGCCCCAACACTTGGACGGCGTCGGCCTGTCCTTGTCGGAGTTTGCCCATGTCAGCGAGCGGCTCGGCCAAAGCCCCCTTGCCCACGCCGCCTTCAACTGCCAGGCCCCGGACGCCGGGAACATGGAGATCCTGGAACGGCAGGCCACCCCCGCGCAAAAGGAACGATTCCTACTGCCCCTGACCCGCGGCGAAATCCGCAGCTGCTTTGCCATGACGGAGCCGGAGCATGCGGGTTCCAACCCCGTGTGGATGAGCACGTCGGCTTCCCGGCAAGGAGACGGATGGCTGCTGAACGGACACAAGTGGTTTGTGACCGGCGCCCACGGGTCCGCCTTCGCGCTGGTCATGGCCATCACCGATCCCGACGCGCCGCGTCACGGCCGGGCCAGCCAGTTTCTGGTTCCCATGGACACGCCCGGCGTGGAGCACGTGCGCCGGATTCGCATCATGGGCGAGGAGGGATCGGGCTGGTTCAGCCACTCGGAACTGCGCTTCAGGGATGTGGCACTGCCCGCCGACGCGCTGCTGGGACCCCGCGGTGCGGGGTTCCGCGTGGCACAGGAACGCCTGGGCCCCGGACGCATCCACCATTGCATGCGCTGGCTCGGCATTTGCCGACGGGCACTCGACATGATGGCGGCCCACGGCGCTTCACGGGAAGTGGCTCCGGGACGGGCCCTGGGCACACGGCAGTCGTTTCAGCACGTCCTGGCCGAACTCGAGGCGTCGGTTGCGGGCGCCCGCCTGCTGGTCCTGGACACCGCGCGTCAAATCGAAGGGAAGGGCCATGCCGAGCTGCGCAGCCGGATCTCCATGATCAAATTCCATACCGCGGGGGTTCTGCAGAACGTGGTGGATGCGGCCATCCAGGCCATGGGGGCCGCCGGCGTCAGCGACGATCATGTCCTGTCCTGGTGGTACCGGCACGAACGCTGCGCACGCATCTACGACGGCACCGACGAAGTGCACAAGACCGTGGTGGCCCGGGACTTGTTGGCTCGGCATGGACTTCAAGTCGGTTTCTGACCGCTGTGCGGAACCCGCTTGCCATGACCGGCTCCTCTCAGGACCCGAAGCTTCCCCTCGATGTGCCCACCACGGTCCAACCGGATACCGAGATAGACCTTGGCCAACTGACGGCAGCCCTCCGCGAGATCAACACCGGCCTGGAGCCACCGTTCCGCCTGCACCAGTATCCGCGCGGGTTTTCCTGGCTGACCTACCGGGTTACCGACGGCCGCGGCCGCCGGTGCGTCCTCAGAACGCCGCCGCGCGGTGTCCATATCGCCCGGGCCCACGATCCCGCCCGCGAGCACCGTATCCTCTCGGGCCTGAAGCCCATCTATCCATTGGTGCCCCGCGCCCTGGCCTTGGGCACGGACACCAATCCCCTCGGCACGCCCTTTCTGTTGATGGAACAGGTGAACGGAGCGATCCTGCGTGCCAACCCGGACACGGTTCCCGATGCCGCCTCCATGCGGACCATCGGGCGCTGCCTGGTGGCCAACCTGGTCCGGCTGCACGGCCTCGACCTGGGTGTCACCGACTTGGCCGACCTGGGCTATCCGGACGGGTTTGTACTGCGCCAGGTGCGTGGCTGGCAGGGTCGCTACGCAGCAGCCCGCACCGAGAATGCCCCGGACTCGGCGGACATCGCCGTGTGGCTTGAGGACAACCTGCCGGAATCACCGGCACCCACCCTGATTCACAACGACTACAAGCATGACAACCTGGTGTTGGCGCCGGAGCCGCCCTACGAGATTCGGGCCGTGCTGGACTGGGAGATGGCCACCCGGGGAGACCCCCTGATGGACCTGGGGTCCAGCTTGGCCTATTGGGTCACGGCCGACGATCCGCCGGCCATGCGGGAGCTGCAGCACAGCCCCACCCACCTGCCCGGCAATCCAACCCGCGCCGAGGTTGTGGAACAATATGCTGCCCAAAGCGGCCGGGCCGTTGACAACATCGTGTTCTACTTCGTGTTCGGCAACCTCAAGCTGGCCGCCATTCTGCAGCAGCTGTACCGGCGCTGGGCCGATGGCCTCACGCGCGAGGCGCGCTACGAGCGCCTCCACGTCGAGGTGGCAACCTGCCTGCAAACTGCTCGGCAAGCCATGCAGCTGGGCCGCATCGACAGTTTGTACACGGTCTGAATCTCGTCCTCTGGACCCTTGAAGGAGCAACCCCCCAGTGATTCAATTCGGCATCTGCAACCCTTTGGCCAACCATGAACTGGCCGCAGCCGGCGGCTGCGACTACCTTGAGTGTGGTGTCTCGGAACTACTCCCCCTCATCCCCGAAGACGACCATCCCGAGGTCGAGGCCCGCATGGCGGAGTTCGCCGCCACCGCACTGCCCGTCAAGGCATTCGCCGGTTTCATCCCGGGCGACCTGAAGGTCACCGGACCCGAGGTCCAGTGGGGCCAACTTTCCGCCTACCTGGACACCGCCCTGCGGCGGGCCAGCCAAGTGGGGGCCGACATCGTGGTCTGGGGCAGCGGCCCCTCCCGCCATGTGCCGGACGGCTTTGCCCGCGACGCGGCGGAGGAACAGGTGGTCCGCTTCCTGCACTTGGCCGGTCACTGGGCCGAGCAGCATGGCGTCACCATCGCGATCGAACCCCTCAACACCAAGGAGTCCAACATCGTCAACTCCGTCAGCGAGGGCGTCAACTTCGCCGAACGCGTGGCCCATCCCCGCATCCGCGTCCTGGCCGACTTCTACCACATGCAGGAGGAGGACGAACCGACCGACGTCATTTCACGCTTCGGGCCCTGGCTGAGCCACATGCACACGGCCGACACCGGCCGGCTGTATGCCGGTTCCGGCGACTATCCCTATGCCGACTTCGTGGCGGAAGTCAACAAGGCGGGTTACGAGGGCATGCTTTCGGTGGAATGTCGCTGGGGCGAGGATCTGGCCGGAGAGATCAAAGCCAGCATGGACTACCTGAAATCCCTGTGGGCCGACTGACCAAGGAATCCGCCCGCGGACCATGCAATCTGTACGATAACTGTGCAACATGCACAAGATATTGGAGGCAAATTCGTTGGGATAGCCATTCATCGGTCTCCAGTGCCTACCTATACTGATGCTCAGTTGTCAATCGTTGAGCATTAGCTACCAAAGAGGAGACTGACATGGCCCTACTCATTGCAATCGGAGGATTTGCAGCCCTCTTCACCATGTGGGTCGTGCTGCCGAAGGTGCTTCACAATCGGTCCTCCTCCGAGTAGGAGCCAATCCGACCAACAAACGAACATCCCGCCGGACAAGGGCGGGATGGGATAAAAAGGAGAGGCGGAACCGCCTCTCCTTTTTGCTGTCCGGTATTGGAAGGGCCGTCGGGAGGCATGGCCGACGCGACGTTAATTGCCCGGTCCCGGACTTCGCGGCAACGTCCACCGCATTGACCGTCTGTACACTTCCCACCGCCTGCCGGACTCCGGCGCTACCGTAGACAAATGCAGGAAGATCCGGATCTTCCCCGACGCTGACCAGAGAGCCCTCCTGCGCCGATGGTTCGGTGTGTCCCGCTTGGCCTACAACCGCACGGTCGCGTACCTGCAACAGCCCGGCACCAAGGCCGACTGGAAGGGCATCAAGACCGGCCTCCTGCGCGGCCTGCCGGACTGGTGTGCGGAAGTCCCCTACCTGGTGAAGTCCATCGCCGTCCGGGAAGCCAAGCGCAGGTACCGGGAGACCGGCAAGGTCCACGAAGTCAAGTTCCGCAGTCGGAAGTCGCCCGTCCAGTCCATCTTCATCCCGGCCACGGCCATCAAGGACCGCGGCCTCTACCACACCATGCTGGGAGACCTGCGTTATGCCGAACCCCTGCCGTCCCCCGTGAAGGATTCCCGCCTGGTGCTGCGCGACGGCCGGTACCATCTGCACGTGTCCACCGAAGCGCCGGTGCAGCAGGTCGAAAACCAAGGCCGCATCGTTGCGCTTGATCCCGGTGTGCGCACGTTCCAGACCTTCTACGCGGAAGAGGCCGTCGGCCAATTCGGAGACAGGGCGTGCGGCCGCATCCAGCGCCTGTGCCAGCACCTCGACAACCTGCTGTCCAAGGCCGACGCGGCCCCGCACCACCGCAAGCGCAGCCTGTACCGGGCCGCCGGCCGCATCCGGCGCAGGATCCGGAACCTGGTCGACGAACTGCACCACCAGGTGGCCCACTGGCTGGTGCGCAACTACGACATCATCCTGCTGCCCGACTTCCGGGTGGCGGGCATGTCGGGCCGCGCCGGGCGCAAGATTCGACGCCAGACCGTCCGCCACCTGCTGACGCTGAGCCACCACCGCTTCCAGGCGTTCCTGCTGCACAAGGCCGCCGAGTTCGGCAAGCAGGTGGTGATCGTCAACGAGGCCTACACGTCGAAGACGTGCAGCTGGTCGGGCGAGCTCATCCCAAACCTGGGCGGCCACAAGGTGGTCACGGGTTCGGACGGCGTGTCCCTGGATCGGGACGTCAACGGCGCCCGCGGGATCTTCCTGCGTGCTTTGGTGGATACGTCCTGGTTGCAGGCCGTCCTGCAACCTGCTTCGCGTTCACCCTGAACGATCAGGCATGTTCAGCGAAAAAGTATCGGTTATGATCGTAAGTGGGCGTGCATGCTGAATCGGGTCGGCCGCCATCTTTCCCCAGCCTCTGTGGGATATTCGGCCACCGCCAGGCTGACCGACGAAGGGTCCGCCCAGTCGCAGTTCCATATCTGTCCGATCGGGTCATGACCCCGTCCCCTCTCAACAACGTTGACTTAAGCCAGTCGCTCGGGCGCAAGGCGTACGAAAAGCGACTGATCCCGCTCCAGGAGCGCTTTCTGGCCCTGCGCCTACGACTGGGAGGCCAGGTCGGAAACACCCTGGGACCGCCCCTGCTCATCCTGTTCGAGGGATGGGACGCCGCCGGCAAGGGCGGATGCATTCGCCGCCTGGTTCAGCCGCTGGATCCACGACACTTCACTGTGCACCAGTACCAGGCTCCAACCCCGCGCGAAAAGCGGCACCACTTCCTGTGGCGCTTCTGGCCGGCGGTTCCGGGCTACGGGGGCATGTGCATTTTCGATCGCACCTGGTACGGGCGGGTGCTGGTGGAGCGAGTGGAAGAATTTGCCTCGCGTACGGAGTGGCACCGGGCCTATGAGGAAATTCGGAATTTCGAGTCCCTGCTGATCATGGAGGATGTGCTCCTGATCAAGTTCTTCCTGCACATTTCCCCGGAGGAACAGACCGCGCGGTTCAAGCGCCGCGAGCGCGATCCGTTGAAGAACTGGAAACTGACAGAGGAAGACTGGCGCAATCGGGCCAAGTTGCCTGCCTACACCGAAGCCATTGAGGACATGCTGCGCGAAACCCACACCGCCATCGCCCCGTGGACCGTCGTGCCGGCCGAGTCCAAGCGGTTCGCTCGCATCCAGGTGCTGGAAACCGTGATTGCCAAACTGGAAGCCGCGCTGGACTGATTCTGATTGCAACAGACAGGTGCCGAACATGTCGAAGAAAACGCTGTACCTGGCCAACCCGTACGGCTTCAACCGTTTGGTAGCCGAAGGTCCCCTGTTGGAGATTCAGGGAAAGCTCGAGGCCATGGGCTTCGAGGTGTGGGAGCCGTTCCAGCGCAACAACCAGCACGACCGGACCGATCTGGCC
>DAOUIC010000267.1:0-3903 GCA_034428255.1 Anaerolineales bacterium | reverse complement strand
GGTGGCCGTGGGTCGGCAGCGTCTTATGGTCAGCACGGGCCCTGATCAGGACATTCGAGCCGGGGAGCAGGGCTGGCTGACCTTCAACCGGGCCAAGCTGCATGTTTTCCACAGGGATACCGAACTCAACCTGCGGACCTGATGCGGCAGCCCTTGTGGCTGGCACCATAGCGCTCCTGAGAACCGCTCATCCATCCCCCGCGGGTTCAGGGCTTTGTCGGCTCTTGGTTCACCGGCGCGGTCTGACTCAACAATCCCTGCCCCCATCATCCCCAATGAAATTGAAAGACCTTGCTCAAGGCCCAGTCAATTGGCCTCTGAAGTGCCTGGGATCAGGCCAACCTCCGCCGAATCCCTGTGCTAGGATCGAGCGTTTATGAACATCGACTCCCCGGTGACGGCAGTCGCCATGAGCGGCGGCCTGGACAGTTCCATGGCGGCCGCACTATTGGTTGAGCAGGGTGCCGACTGCATCGGCATCATGATGCGGCTCTGGTCCGAACAGGGACCGGGGATCGCGTCCACGAACAAGTGCTGTTCGGCAGAGAGCGTGGACGTGGCGCGAGCCGTGGCCGATCGCCTCGGTATTCCCTTCTACCTGGTCAACGCAGAGGAACCATTCCGGAAGGCGGTCGTGGAACCGTACATTGATGGATTCGATCTGGGGCGAACACCCAACCCCTGCCTCAACTGCAACCGTCGCATCCGGTTCGACTGGCTGCTTCGATATGCACTGGGCCTCGGTGCCGAATGCTTGGCCACGGGCCACCACGTCAGGCGACGGAGCGAAGCGGACGGTTCCTTCAGCCTGTTGCGCGCCGCAGATCCGATGAAGGATCAAAGCTATGTCCTCAGTGTGCTAAATCAACAGCAACTCGCTCGCAGCCTGTTCCCGGTGGGCACCTACACCAAGCCGGAACTCAGGGACATGGCACGTCAACGCGACCTCCCGGTGGCGGACAAGCAGGAGTCCATGGATCTCTGCTTCGTGGCCGACGACGACTACCGCCGGTTCCTTGAGGACTGGAGCCCGGCCCAGGCCCAGGCCGGACCCATCGTCACCATGGAAGGCGACGCGGTCGGCACGCATCAGGGCCTGCACCGCTACACAATCGGACAGCGACGGGGCCTTGACATCCCCGTCCATTCCCGCGAACCCCGATATGTCATCCGCAAGCTGCCGGAAGAGAACGCCTTGGTAGTCGGCAACCGATCAGACTTGGCCACGCTGGACTTCCAAGTGGAAGAGATGAACTGGATCCGAAGGCCACATCCTTCCGACCCGGACCTTACCTGTCAGATCCGGTACCGGGGCCGGGACATCCCCTGTGCACTGGAGGAATCTGGCGACAATGGCGTGACAGTGCACCTACAGGAGCCCCAGTACGGGGTCGCACCGGGACAGGCCGCCGTCTTCTACCGGAGAGACGAGTGCCTGGGCGGGGGCCTGATTGCATCCCCATGACAACCGACTGGTGGCTGAATCCGGCCTTGGTACTCGGCACCGTCATCGCCGTCGGCTACGGAGCCTTGTTCCACCTCTGGCAGGGACGCTCATGGCAGGATCTGATTACAGCGGTGGCTGCCGCTCTGATCGGCTTCGGGCTGGGTCAGTTGATTGGCACCCTGTTCAACTCGGACTGGTTCCGCATCGGCCAGGTACGGGTGATTGAGGCGACGATATTCGCGGTGCTTGCCCTGCTGCTGAGCCGACGCAAGCCGGAGCCGGCCGGCTGACGGCAGAGGTACCATGGAGCAGGTCCTGGATACCATCCGCGACATCACCTTCGTGCTGATCGCGTTGGAAACCTTCGCGGTTCTGGGCCTTCTGATTCTGCTGATCCGGCACCTGCTCAGGCTCATCCGCATCCTGCGGACCGGCGTCGCGCCGATCCTCGAGGATGCGCAGCAGGCGGCACGCACTACGCGCGCCACGGCGGAGTTCGTGGGGGAGCACGTGGTAAAGCCGACCGCCGAGGCCCGCGGCAAACTCAGCGGCCTCAGACGAGCCATGCAGGTCCTGTTCGGGGATCTGCTGCCTCCACACTGATGCTGGGTCGGTCCCTGCTCGTTCGTCCGGGTCAGTGCCATGGAGCATGGTGAATTCCGCGTTTGGACCGGTTCCGAACCCGATTTCGCGCACCAGGCGGAACAGGTCCGCAGTCTGCTGGGCGCACCCGACAATCCCGCCCTGCTGCCGCCCCAATTTGCTGCAGCGGCCTTGACAGGTATCGGCGGAACACTGGTCACCCGGTCGCACGCCGGTGCGATGGTGGATGCCGCGTTTGTACTGCCTACATTCGATCCGGCCGTGGCCTTGGCGGTTCGGCATGCCGCGAACCGACTTGGTGCAATCGGGCTGACCCTGGTCGACAGCCACCGGCCTTGGGCCTTGGACGGCACTGCCCTTGACCTGCCCACGCACTGGGATGCCCCGGAACCCGTCTACACGGACGATTCAATCGCCATTGGCGAACCGGGGTCCGAACACGCGGAACAAGCCAGAAGTCTTCAGGGTCGCATCTGGAAATCTCCGTCCGAGAACCTCTATCCAACCTGGCTGTACGCTCCTGTCTGCCGTGCTTCGATGTCCCTCGTTGCGCTCCACGGTGACCGGGTTGTGGGATTCCTGCTGGGATTCGCGTCCAAGCCGGACAGGGATGACACGACGGTGCTGGAATCCCAAGTGTTGGGCGTGGACCCCGACTTCCGAAATCGGGGTATCGCCGTACACCTCAAACACCAGCAGGCGTCCAAGGCCAGGTCCCAAGGCATCGCCAGCATCCGCTGGACCGCGGATCCATTGCAGGCGGGCAGCGCCCTGCTCAACTTCGGTCGTCTGGGCGCATTCAGCCGCAGGTTCCTGCCCGACTACCTGCCGTTCCGCAATGAACTCAACCGGTTGCCGGCCTCCCGTCTGCGCATTGAGTGGACGGTGGCTGGAGAGGATCCGCGAACCGAGTTGAGCCAACACCGACTCCACCTAAGAGAGTCCGTGGTGCCGGGGACGACGTGCCCGATTGCCAATGATGGTCCGATGGACCTGCAAATTGCCCCCGGCAATCCCCTGATTGCGATTGAAATTCCCCGCGACTGGACCACCCTGCAACAATCGGACTTGACAGCAGCGCGCGCCTGGCGCGCCAATCTGGACGATCTGCTGCTGCGCTGTCTGGGCGACGGCCCCGACCAATACCTGATCACGAACGCCGTGATCCATAGGGGGCGCGCATTCCTGCTGGCCGAGCAGGCCACCGACAAACTGCTCCGGCTGTACTCATAGGCGCCGGATTTCCATATCCGCCGCTATTCGGGCATCGGTACCCAGGTGTAGACATCCTCCTGCGGTTCATAGCCCAGGTACTTCCGGGTGTCCGCCAGCGACCACTTCATGCCGGTGTTGAGCGACATGCCGTTGACGCAAATGTAGGGTTCGGGCCAGCCATGGGACTTGGCCAGGATGGCCCGCTCGAACAGGGCCACGAAGTCCCGGTCGGCCAGCCACATCTCCTTGTACCAGCGGTCCGTGCGTACGTACTCCTCCCGATAGGCCTCGGGCACGTCGCGGCGGGGTGTCGCCGTACCCGATGGCGTAAGGGTTTCCGGATGGTTGCGCCCGTGGTTGCACCATCCAATCCGGATGCTGACAAACTCCGTGTTCCCCTTGCCCTGATCGGACAGGGCCAGACCCCGATACAATCGCTCGCCAGCCCACTTGCCGGCTGCATAGGCCGGAGAGTCGTAACCGTCCTCGCCCAGCCGCACCGTCGTGCCCACACCATATGGCGAGGAGGGCAACAGTTCGCCCGGACCCACCGTGGAGGCCAGGGGTTCGTCCTTGTACTGGCCCATCGTGTGATTCGTGGTGGCGAACACCAGACGCCGACAGGTACTCGAGGCCAC
>DAOUIC010000266.1:0-2751 GCA_034428255.1 Anaerolineales bacterium | reverse complement strand
TGGCGTTGAGGACCTGCAGGTTGGGCACCCGGACGTTGCCCCGCTGCACCGGCAGCAGGGGTTCGATGTGCTCGCGAAACTGGGCTTCCGTGATTTCCATGGGCATCCTTTCCTGTTCCGGTGTGACCGACCCCCTAGTCTACACCATAGTGTGAACACGACCTAGGTGGGGCGGGGGATTCGGCCTCAGGACCATGGCTACCGGTCGACGGTCGGTGCCAGTGGGCAGCCAGGTCTCACCCAGCTCCACCCACGCGGACAGGGAAGCCAGTCGGGGGACAGGGCCTGTGCCAACACCTGCACGTCCCGCCACAGGGTGGCGGTGCCCACTCCGCTTCCAGCCAGCACCCGGGACGGCGGCCGACACAGTGCGCATACAGCCGGGTCACCGGCTGCCGGAAGGCCTGCAGGCATTGGCGGGAGGTCACACCCGGCAGCCAAGACGAGATGCCAACGCGGAAGGCCTTGCGCGGTGGGAATTGCAGGCTGTCCCCCACTCCGCCACCGCGGCCAGGCTCGCGTACCTGTGGGCGCTTCCGGCCCGCTGTCGGTTTCGACGCCGACGGGGCGGCTGTGTCCTACCGGGGTTCGCGGGGAGGGATGGGGGTTAATTCCCGGATTCGGTCGTACCGGAGCCTGCGAACGGCGTTGCCAGGAGTTCGCGCCAGCGGTCGGACTCGCCCTTCAGAGACAGGATGCGTTGCACGGCCGCGGCGGGCAAGCCGGCCTCCAGCCAGGAGGCTTCGATGCGCGCCCTGTCGGCCGGGGACAGGGCGGGCAGGACGGCATCCAGTACCTGCAGGGCGGTGTGGACTTCCCCCCGACGTTCGATGCTGCCCTCGTAATCATGCCAATGCCGGGTTTCCGGATCCTGGCACTGGAACACGGGCACGTTGCCCGGCACCTCTGCGGGCAGAAGGCGCATGGGGACGCCGCAGGCGGTCAAGGTGAGACCGCTCTCCGCCATGTGGTAAGCCCCGTCCGTTTCGGCGCGCCGAAACAGCCACATGTTGAGATCGGTCTTGAATTCCCCGGTTTCGACCAGCAGGTATTCGGGGATGCCCAGGGCCGCATACAGGGACAGATTGTCCTCGAAGTCCTTGGCTTCGGTGGAACGCGAGACCACTTCCACCACCAGTTCCGGGGCCGGATCGTCCCCATTCATGTGGATGATGCGTTCGTCCACCGTCCGCTCCCGCGCCTCGCTGAGCGTCCACGACGACGGCATGACCGCCAGATCCGGCACGGCTCGCCGGCGGGGCTCGTCCCCCTGGGTCAACAGACCCAGGTCTTGGCCCAGCCGGGACGGGAAGTGCAGGTCGGGCTCGCGGCACACACGGCGCCCCAGGACCAGGCACAGGGTTTGGAGCACCAGATCGATGAACCGGCTGTGGAAACTGCCAGGCGGCATCAGGAACCCCTCCCTGTCAAACCGGTACAGGCGCACCCCATCCCTGCGGTAGGTGGGGTCCGTGGTCCAATCCTTCTCGTACTCGTGCCCCGGGTCGTATACGTGGTCCGGGTCGTAGTGCGAGAGGGATTGCAGATACGCTTGCCAGGCCGGCCACACCTGCACGCGGGCCCGCGCGCGCCAGGCGCGCGCGGGGTAGGAGGCCGGCGTTTCCGCACCCGGCCAAGTGGACGGAGCCAAACTCCAGTGTTGCGATACCTCCTGCGGAGCCGCGTGGGCACCCTGTGGCTGCGCTTCTCCGGTTACAGGCTTGGCGACATCGGACATGGCGGGCCTCCTGCTGCCTGCTCCATGCTCCCACAGTATAGCCACCGCAGGCGTGGCCTGAAGTCCATGGATACGGTTTCAATTATGGACCCGACCGCAGCCCAGGGAGTTGGCTCTTGGCGTATTGGGCCAGCTCAACCAACTCGGTAGTGCGCAATACCAGCAGGCAACCGAAGTAGACTGCAAAACCAACCCCGCCCGCCAGCGCAATGTCAACCAGGTCATGCCCGGCAGACGGAGACATCACCGCACCGACGGCCCACCGAACCAAAACAACAGCACCCAGGCATAGCGAACCCCCAATCGCCAGCCGCCACGCCAAAGGAGCCAGCTCCACGGCCAAGCCATGCCAAGCCCCGAATCCCCGCCGTCCGACCAGTACCAGCATCACAATCATGTGGACCGCATGTTTGGTGGTGTCCGCCCAGACCAAACCCAGATAACCCATCCCGTCAAGCAGGAGGAACGCGGCTGCAAAGTAGGCCAGAACGCTGCCCATGCCGACCAGTGCAGGCACCAGGGTGTTTTGGCGCGCGTAGAACGCGTTGTTGAGCAGTTGATCCAAGGCCGCGCAGAATGCACCGATCAGATATATCCGGACGGCCGGAAGCACGCCGGCCGTGTCCACCGCCGTGAACGCACCGCGTTCGAACAGCAGTCTGACGATGGGTTCGGCCAGCAGACCCATGCAGACCAGCACCGGTGTCATCCACAGCAGAACCTGACCCAGTGACGCGACCGTTCGGCTGCGGAATTCGCTGCCGCGGGCCCCGGCATGGCTGCGGGCGAGGCCCGGCAAGGTGGCCAAACCAATCGAAAAGCTGATCAGGCCCAGCGGCAGTTGTTGCAACGTGGTCGCCGTTCTCATCCAGGCAATGCTCGACAATCCGGTGCCGCTGGCAATACGCCGGTCCATCAGCACCTGAACCTGGCTGACCACAAGGCTGGCAATGATCGGCAAATAGCGCCGGAACAGTTGCAGCAGTCCGGGATCAAACACATTGCGGAACAAC
>DAOUIC010000265.1:0-7861 GCA_034428255.1 Anaerolineales bacterium | reverse complement strand
GCCGACGAAGCGGACGCCCTGATCCTTGAATTCATCAGCCGTGGCGCGGGTGTTTTCGTCAGACCCGATTACAAAGGGGCAGTGGTTGCAGGTGAAGAAGACCACGAGGGTGTCGGCGTCGCCGAAATCGGCAAGTGAGTAGTCCTTGCCGTCGGTCGCCGGCAACCTGAAGTCGGGGGCGGTTTGGCCCAGTTCCAGTGTGAACGCCATATGGGAACTCCGTATCCGGTTGAATGCCAGTGGATTATAGATTGTGCATCCGGGTCCTAGCGTTGTGAACCTCTATTCATAGCGCAGGGCCTCGGCCGGATAGATCCGGGTGGCCTGCCAGGCCGGGAGGGCCGTGACCGCGACGGAAAACAGATAGGTGCCCCCGGCCAGCAACAGGATGGACTGCCACGGGATCCCAAGTGGCTCGTCGGTCGCAAACGTGTAGAACGCGCCAATCAACTCGCCGCCGGTGACCATGCCGATGGCCGTGCCTACCAGAATCCCGGACAGGGCCACGAAACTGGACTCCAGGATGAACATCCAGGCAATGGCAGCAGTCGGCATGCCGATCGCCCGCAGCATGCCCACCTGTTGCCGCCGCTCCACAACCGTGCGGGCACTGATCACCGCCAGTCCGGCCAGACCGGTGATCAGTCCCAGGGCCAGGAAACCCTGGAACAGCTGCAGCATCCCGCGCAGGATGGCCTGGGTAACGGTGAAGCGATCCGACATGAGCGAGGCGTTGAGGCCGCCGCTGAGCAGGGAACGCTCTGCCGCCTGGGCCACGGCCCGGGCCTCGTCTTCGGTGAGTCCCTCTCGAACCTTGATGTAGTGTGCGTCCGGAGTCGGCGGCCGGGCGGTCAAAGCCGGAAAAACACTGCGGTTGACCAATATGTCGGCATTGGCCAGCATGGGTCCGTCCTCCAAGGCACCGATCACCTGTAGTTCAACCGGTCCCAATGCGTCCGCATCGGTCAAGGACAACTTGACGGTCATGGGCGGGCGAGTGTTCCCGACCAAGGCGTCGGCCAACGGCGCCGTGGCCGAGACGGATTCCGAGTCGTTGCCCTGCCATAGTTCTTCCACCAGCCAGTGTTCGAGGATCGCGACATCGGTCCTCGCGCCGAGAGCCGCCCATGCATCCGCGTCGGTTGCATACTCGGGGGCACGCCATCGCAACGAATACAGTTGGGCAGCCTGGGTTGTATAGGCCGCGTCCACACCGGAAATTGACGTGCTCCATGCTTCGCGACTGTAGGGAGCTGGCGGCAAGGGTTCAATCTCGCCAAAGTCGGTAACGATGGACGACATCAACGCCACGTCAGGCACAGGGAAGTCCTCCCGTTCACTTGCCTCCGTTTCCAGATCGTAGATGGGATCGAAGAAACTCAGGGGTCCCGTTGTGAGTTCAATGTCGAAGTTGGCGTTGAGTTCGGCCTCGGGCGCCGCGGCCGTATTGGTTGCCTTGATGACGTAGGCCATGACGATTACGGACAGGATCACGGTTGCGAACAGGAACATGACGGTCCCCGTGCGAAATCGATTGCCCAAGGAATAGGCGATGGCCAAACGAACGGATGCCGCCACCTTGCGAAGGGGGGCTACGAGCCGGGTTACCAGCATGGCCACGGGTGCCGCACCGGCCTGAATGACGAAAATCGCGCCCAGCAGAGAAAACGGGGCGGACAGAATCTGATCCAACAGCACCCAGCCCGGATCGACATCGCCATCCATGACTTCGTCAAACCTCAGCCAAGGATAGGCCCAGATAGCCAGCCAACCCACACCCAGCAACGCGACTGGTGCGGTTTGCCTCAATCGCCCAGGCACGCCGGTCCACACAAGAGCAAAGTAGATCGTCAGGGCCAGACCACCCGTCAGCAATGTCGCGCCCCAACGGACTGGCGACATCCCGATATCCCCAATCCACCAACGGCTCAAGAGCAACGCCACTCCCCCGACCAGCAGCAGTACAGCCGCAGTTGTCAGGGCAACCCAACGGATCGTTTGACCTCTTCGCCGCAGGGTTCCTTCCGGGAGATTACGAATGGCCGTCACGATGGAGACCCGACTGACCCGTACGGACGACACCAGGATTACTGCCAGGGTCAACAGGAGGCCCAAACAAAAGGCCACCACCAGCGACGAAACAGAGACCGCCCACTCCAACTTGAACAGGAAATCTGGCCCGTTGAACCGACTGCTGACGGTGGCCAACAATCCAGTCAGAAAATCGATCATTCCCCAAGAGACAAGCAGCCCCAGCCCCAAACCCAGAACACAGGCGGCCAAGTCGTACACCAAGCCTTCGGTGACAAACATCTGAACCATGGAGCTGCGGCGCATGCCCAGGGCTCTGACGATGCCCAGTTCCGATCGACGTTCGGCCGCCAGCATCACGTAAATCAGGAAAATCAGGACCAGACCGGCCAAGATGGAAAAGGTGCCGGACGCCGTGAACATGGACCCGAAGGCCACACCTGCAACGCCGGCTCCCTGGACCGCCAGTTGCTTGCTCAACGGAGTGAGAACCTGGAACCGCTCAAGTTCCGCAAACCTTTTTACCAGAACTGATCTGGAGGCGGAATCCAAGTCCAAGTCCAATATCCACTCCCGCACGGCGGCGCTGGCCAAGGCGGTTCGCAGTTCCGAATCCATCACGGTGGGAGCCGGGTCCGCATCGTCGCCCGAGCCCGAATCCTCAGAGTCCGCGGCCCAGGTTGCCAGCGTGCCAATGTGCTGTCGGAAATCGGTCGACCCCGAAAAACTTTCGGCGATGTCCACCAGGAAATCAGGCGCCCCATCCATTTCCAAGAGTGGATTGATTGCGGAAGTACTTGCCAATTGAATGGCGGCTTTCACCTCCGGACGGACGAGTACCTGCATTACGCCTGCAAACTGTTCGTTGTCGAGGGACAGTTCCCGCAGCCGCTGATTGACGGTGTCCGTCAATGCCATGCCTTCCTCCTCGTCGCCGGCGAACGACACAAGGACGGCATTGTTCCGCTCAGGCATGAACAACAACCGGCGCGCCTCTTCGAGGTCCATCATGACGACGGGGCCAAGCAATCCCAAGGGTCCCGACTCCTGCACAATGCCTCGGACACGGTAGGGAACCGGAATCGGTCCGACAAACACTTCCAGCAGATCGCCCGGGCGGGCGTTCAACTGCTGCGCTCCCAACTGGTTCAGGTACACGTCGCCCTGCCGGATTTGCAATCCCACCTGGTTCAGTTGTTCGTCCGTTTGCCCGAGCAGTGTGTTCAGGTTCAGGAACTGGAACAGGTTCAGATTTTCGGGAATTTCGATGCCCAAGGCCTCCAGGGTGGGCAGATCCACGACTGCGTCCGGATCGATTCCCAAGGAGGCCAGATCCTGGTCCGCAATCCCCAGACCCTCCAGGCTGAGTTCCGTGATCCCTTGTTCCGCCAAGAGCGACGTGTCCAGTCCAAGATTCTCCAGCGTCTGGAGATCAACGCGGACATCCCGCAGGGATACCGATTCACCCTCCAACTCCGTTGCCAGGAACCAAAGGGCGGCCGCTCCGGCCAGTACCGGTGCCGCCGCACTGTCCCCAAAGTCGCCCTCGACCACTTGCAATACGGTGGCGGCCGTATCGGCTACCGTACCGACCACAGGCGACATGATGTTGCCGACACCGGGTTGCAGCACGTCCATGCGGACCGGTGCTCCCGATATGTCGTGCAGACCGAACTCGGAAGTGTATTCGTCGTCAACGGCAAAGATGAACCCGATGGGCTCTCCTTGACCCGTAGTCGCATTGCGCACCACCGAAGGGAAAAAGATGGCCCCGGCCATCCCGTCAATCAACGGTTCGTCCGCGGAAGCGGCGCGCAGGTTGCCGTAGTCCGCAAGGGTTATGCCCGGCAGGCCTTCCTCGACCAGCTGGACAATACTGTCGGCATCGCCGTCAGCCAGACCCTCCAGCAACTCGACGAGGTTCGTATCCTGCTCGGAGGAGTCTTCGTCGGCTTCAAAGTCGTCGTCCTCCGCAAGCTCCAACAGTGTTCCCAGGAATGCCGGGGAAATCACCTGATCGACATGGCCGTAGGCTTCAACAACCTGGTTGCGCAGGGAATGGTTCAGGGTATCCCCAAGGCTCAAGGCGGCCGTGAAAATGGTGGTGCTGAGCGTCAGGCCGACCACGATCAGGAATGACTGCAAGGGGCGCCGGGGAATGTTGCGCAGCCCCAACCGGGCCAGGATCGGACTTCGCACCGACAGCGCAACCATCAATAGGCCAACCAGAATCAGTGTGGCCGCCATCCAGAGGGCGGCGGGTTGCATGAAGTTCATGTTGTGTCCGGCCCGGTACCGGATGTTGCACCGTCCATCAAACCGCCATCGGCCGATGGGCCATCCCTGACACCGGCCATGTCCGCGATGCCCATATCCTCCTCGGTTGCAGCGTCGCGTTCCGCGCCTTGATCATTGGAATCTTCCGCGGCGGTGGTCAAGCCGTTCCCGTCGGCCACCATTCGGCCGTTCGCCATGCGCACCACCCGATCGCAGAAATCCCCGACCTTGGGATCGTGCGTCACAATCACGAACGTCTGGGCGTGTTCCGCATTCAAGCGGCGCATCAGGTTCAGGACCTCCAGCGATGTGTCGTCGTCCAGATTGCCGGTGGGTTCGTCCGCCCAGACAATGGCAGGCTGGTTCGCCAATGCCCGGGCAATGGCTACCCGCTGTCTTTGGCCACCGGACAGTTGTGCCGGCCGGTGGTGTTTCCAGTCCGACAGGCCAACCGCGTCCAGCATGTCCAGGGCCTTGTGGCGAGCCTCCCGGCCGTGGACACCGTTCACCAACAGGGCCAGTTCCACGTTCTCGGCGGCACTGATGACCGGCAGCAGGTTGTACGACTGAAAGATGAAACCCATGTGTCCGGCCCGGTACCGAGTCAGATTCCGATCACCGAACTTCTCGAGCGACTGTCCCTCGATCACCACCGATCCCTGGTCGAAGGTGTCCAGTCCCGAAAGGCAGTTGAGCAGTGTTGTCTTCCCACAGCCCGAAGGTCCCATCACGGCCACCATTTCGCCGGCCTGGACCGAGAAATCCACCCCCCGTAGGGCTTCAACCTTGGAATCGCCAATGAAATAGACCTTGCGGACATCGGTTGCGTTGATGATGGGTGGGTTCACGAACAGACACTCCGGAAGTTGTTGATGGACACTCGATGCAGTGCCAAGGGCACCGGCCCGTGTACACCTGCGCATGGCGGCAGCTTGAAGGCGGCGTACCAACCCGCCGCCTTCCATGCCGGCCACGCCTTTTTGCGATACCGCGGGCACCATTGTGGCCCAATCCCTTGCCCTCGTATGTAGGTGTGGTCAACCCGAACACATGCAGTCTGCTCCGGAACCGCGGGATTCCAACCCAAATGAATACGGGTAAGATCTCTGGACACGCAATCTCGCATGGAGGATGGACAGACCATGGCATCGGTCAAGCACAACGAAACCATAGAACTAACGTTTGAAGCGGAGGTTCAGGTTGCGAACCCCATGCGTGAAATCGAATTCAACGTCGCGTTCCGCGAAACAGGCGGCACCGAGGTCGTCCTGCCCGGTTTTTGGGATGGCGGCAACACTTGGAAAGCCAGGTTTGCCTGGCCCCGGGACAGCGAGTGGCAGTGGACCGCATCCAGCAGCCCGGAAGATGCCGGCCTGCACGGCCAAACCGGAACATTTTCGGTCGCGGGGACCGACGACTCCACCGGCTTGTCGATCAGGGGACCCATTTGTGTTGCCGACGATGGCAGGCACTTCGCCCATGCCTCGGGCACCCCGTTCAACTGGCTGGGCGATACATGGTGGATGGGCCTGTCGCGGCGGCTGCCGCTCGAAGGTCTTGAATTCCTGATTGAGGACCGCGTCGCGAAAGGGTTTACGGTAATCCAAATCATTGCCGGCCTCTACCCCGACATGCACTGGTACGATGAGCGCGGGATGGGCGACGGCGGCTATCCGTGGGACCAGGACTTCAATTCAATCAACCCCGCGTACTTCCGAGAAATGGACCGGCGCATCGGCATGCTGGTCAACGCAGGGCTCTCCCCCTGCATCGTCGGCTTCTGGGGATATTTCATGGACTTCGCCGGTCCGGACGTGTTGCGCCATCACTGGCGCAATCTCGTTGCACGCTACGCCAGTCTGCCCGTCACGTGGTGTGTTGCCGGCGAAGGCCTCATGCCGTTCTATGTCGACGCCCATCGGATCGAGGACATGAATGAATGGCGCAGGACACGCAGCGCCGCCTGGTCCGCCATGGCGACTTGGATTCGCTCCCAGGACGGCTTCCAGCGCCCCGTCACGATTCATCCCACCGACTTTGGCCGGCAACAGGTGGACGATCACAACACCATCAACTTCGAAATGCTCCAGACCGGACATCAAGGGTTTCCGGCCCTCTCGAACACCATCAACATGCTCGAGTCTTCGCTGGCCAAAGAACCCGAAATGCCCATTATCATCAGCGAGGTGTGCTACGAAGGCATCCTGGAGTCGAGCGGACCCGACATCCAACGATTCCTGTACTGGTCCAGTGCCTTGTCCGGCAGCGCCGGATTCACCTATGGCGCCAATGGACTGTGGCAGGTCAACAGCGATGAAATGCCGTATGGCGCCTCACCTCACGGCATGGCTTGGGGTGGTCCGTCGTGGCGCGACGCCAGCCAGTTGGGTGGTTCCGGCCAGATTGGATTGGCCAAGCAGTTCCTCGACACGCTGGATTGGCCGTCGTTAACCCCGTCGCCCCACCTTGTGAGCGACCATGCATCCGAAGAAGACCGCATCCTGCCGTATGCCGCGGTGGCGTCCGACGGGACGCGGATTGTTTTCATCCCCGCCCCCGCCATCTTCCTGCTGCGCCGCGGAGGCTTGCAACTGCTCGAACTTGAACCGGGGTCGAGGCGCGAGGGTTTCTACCTCAACCCCAAATCCGGCGAGGAACTGGAGGCCGTGGACATCGTGGCCGAGTCGGACGGGACCAGCTTTATGCCAACACCGCCCATTATCCAGGATTGGGTGTTCGTCCTGCGGCCTTGAATTTACCGTCCGGTTGGTCCTCGTCGCGATGCAATCCACAAGGAACAGGCAGTGTTTGCCGACGGTATCCTGACCAATGCCCGCATCCTTACGAACTGGCCGACGATGCCGTGGGCGACCGAACTGGTTTGGCAGGGAGGCCGCATCACACACGTGGGTGGTCCCGGCAGTTCCAACGGGGCCGCGGGGCCCGGTACGCCGACCATCGACTTGGGGGGGCGGCTTGTGTTGCCCGGCCTATGCGATTCCCACATGCACTTCACCAACTGGTCGCTTTCCTTGCAGGAGGTGGACCTGTTTGAGGTGCCTTCATTGGCGGCCATGCTTGACCGGTTGCGGAGTGCCGCTGCCAACTTGAATGAAGGCAGTTGGCTGTTGGGCCGGGGCTGGAACCAGGCCATCTGGCCCGAGGGGCGGTTTCCAACCCGACAAGACCTTGACTCCGCCTGTGGTCATCGACCGACGCTGCTGTATGCCAAGAGCGGACACGCCGCCGTCGCCAGCAGCTCGGCCCTGGGTCAAGCCGGCCTCCACGCAGGCACCGTCGCACCCGACGGGGGATTCGTCGAGTTGGACGATGACAACGAGCCCACCGGCCTGCTGCTGGAAGGCCCGGCCATCGGGTTGGTCGAACAGGTTTGTCCGATCCCTTCGGCATCGGCCATGGAAACGGCCTGCCTGCAAGGACAGGCACGTCTTCATGCATGGGGGGTTACGTCAGTTCACGACTTTGACGGCAGGCAGGGATTCGAGGCATTCCAACGGTTGGACAGGTCGGGACAGCTGCGGCTGCGCGCCGT
>DAOUIC010000264.1:0-2586 GCA_034428255.1 Anaerolineales bacterium | reverse complement strand
CGAATGCCATGGTGCCGAGGGCACCTACGAGCACGAATTGTGATGTGGGCAGGGCATAGCCGGCACGCAGGCCGGGCGACAGGGCCATGAGGGCAATTACGACACCCATGATGACCAGCAGCATCACGATGGAGTTGCGGGCACTCTCGGCCTTGGCGGCGGCAACGGCCCGCACCTCGAGCAGGGCCTGGAGGCCGGACGCCGATCGGGCAAAGGCGCGTGAGAACCCCGTACCGCCTGTCTCGGCCATGCGACCCAGCTGGAACACCACGAGGGCCAGGGAGGGGGAGATGCGCAGGGCCTGGGTGCGCGCATGGGCCAGGAAGTCGCGGCCCTCGTGCCGCAGGCCCTGTTGGTACAGCTGCATCCAAACCCTCAGGGCGGAGGACTCCGGATCCAGCGTGTCCACCACTTCGTCCAGGCAGGCGGTCATGGATTCCGTCAGGAGCAGCATGGCTCCCAGGCGGCTGACGAACACCGGCAGCTCCTCCTCGATCCCGGTCTGAAAGCGATGCCAGCGGCCGCGCAGCCAGGCATCGGCCACGGCATAACCCAGGAGGCCGCCCATGAGGGCCGGAACCACGGGAAACCGTGCCAGGAGCAGGGCGGTCACCGGGAGCAGGGAGCCCAGCAGGCGCAGGTGCCAAAGCCGCACGCGCGGCGAGCGAATGTGCAGGGAACCAAGGATGATGCGTTCGGGATCCACGCTGATGTGCCGGCGCACGGCGGAACCGGCGGCATCGTCCAGGCCGCGGTAGGGGGCCAGCCAGGAAGCCAGGCGCGCGGATTCCCGCTGCCTGCGGCTGCCGGGCCAGCGCAGGTGGGGCCAAAGCCGGGCAATCGCCAAGCCCGCGCAGGCACATCCGGCCAACAGGGCACCCTGTCGCCAGTCGAACGGCAAAGCCAGGGTTTCGGGAAGCGGGAAATCCATCAGGCTTGCTCCCTGGTTTCGGTTGGGTCCGCTGCCTTGGGGTCTTTGGCGGGGGTAGCCGCGCGCTTTTTGCGGGTTGCCGCGGTGCGCCGTGTTGTCTTGCCGGCGGCGGTCTTGCGCGGAGCCTTGGTTTTGGGTGCCGCGGCCGGTGACGTCGACAGCCTTGGGGTTGGGTCCGCGTGTTCCGACTGCCAGACCGGTTCGAAGCGCACATCGTGGTCGGTGTCCGTCTCCTGCCGCACGTCGTAGACTCCGAGCACTTGCCGGCGGCCTGCCGTGAAACCGATGTGCACCACCTGCTGAATCGCCTGGACAAACATGGTGCGGGAGGCTTCAAAGGGCACGCCGGCATCGGCGAACATAATCACGCCGAGACGGATCAGGGCTTCCAGAGGGCCGTTGGCATGGAACGTGGCCAGGCCCGAGTGATCGCTCATGAACGCCCGGAACAGGGACAGGGCGGCATCCCCGGTGCGGACCTCGCCCACCAGGATGTGGCTGGGTGCCATGCGCATGGCATCGTCCACCCCGTCGGTCACGGTGTAGCCCGGGATCGAACTGCCCGGCGGTGCCGGGCGCGCCTCCAGGGTGGCGACGTTGGGGTGGGGCAGCCACAGTTCCTCGGGATCCTCGATCTTGACGATGCGGGCGGACTTGGGGATGCCGTGGCACAAGGCGCTCAGCAGCGTGGTCTTTCCGGTGCCGGTGCCCCCGACCACGAGGACATTGGTGCGGTTTCCCACCGCCTCCAGCAGTTGCGCCAGAACTGTCTCCGGGAGCATGTCCCAGGCCAGCAACTGTTGGGGATCGACCGGATTGGGTTCGAAGAAGCGCAGCGCCAGCGAGGGATAGCCGTCCCCCGGCACAATCGCGGGGTGCAGGACCTTGAGGCGGGCGCCGGCAAAGCCGGAAGCCGCGTCGCGCGGCATGCGGGCATCGACGCTGGGCGATGCCTCGGTGCAGGCCCGGCCCAGAGGGCCGAGCAGGGACTCGATGGCCTGCCAAACCTCCTGGTGGCTGGGGGTCTGGTCGGCCAAGTGCGTGAAGTCCATGTCCCCCCGCGCCCGCGCCCAGAGCTGGCCGCTGGGATTCAGGACCAGATCGGTGTAGCGGTTGCAGACCGGCGGCATCAGTTGTTCAAGGAATCCCAGACCGCCCGCGCGGGACAGGAGGGCGCGCACAAGCTCGTCCAACTGGGTATCCGTAGGCGGCACCATGCGCATCCGGCCCGCGGCTTCCTCCAAAGCGGTGCGGGCCAGGGCCGGCAGGCGGCCGCGATCGCCGGACCGGTTTCCACCCAGGGACAGGAGGATGGGACCCGCTTCATCCAGAAGCCGATGCCGACGTTCCGACGAGAGTTCCGCGGTCAGTGTTTCCCAATGCACGGCTATTCCTCCCGGCGAAAGACCAAGGGGCCAAAGCGGGTCTCGGCAGCTTGTTCCGTGTCGGCCCCGGCCGCGGAAACGCCGACAATGCGATCCGCCAGGCGCGTCGCGAAGGCTTGCCACGGAGCCAGGTCGGGTGGCCGGCCCCGGGACTGGGCCAAAGCGGGTTCCAGATCCGGTTCCTCGGACATCTCGGCAACCGGTTCCGGCATGTCGCGCAGGCCGGAGCGCACCGTGGCCGTGTACTCCCGTGCCGACATCTGCCCGGAC
>DAOUIC010000263.1:0-10959 GCA_034428255.1 Anaerolineales bacterium | reverse complement strand
CGGCGATCAGCTTCATGGACTCAATCCCAGACTTGAACTCGGTGAAGAGGTCTTCTGCCGCACGGGCAGCCATGGGTGAGTAGTTTCATTGCAGGCAGAATTCGATCGATACCTTGACAGCTCTGTCGCTCATGACAGTTCTCCCGGATGGTGAACCAACTGCTCCATAGGGTAACGGCAAACCGCCTTCTTGGCAAGGCCTTTGTGCGCCGAGGGCTGTTTCACTTTCGTTGACAGCGGCCTGGGGCCATAGGCGGTCATGGTCACCCTGGGTTGACATGTCGTCATCGAAAACAGCCGCAGCCAAATTCCACCGCGGGCATCCCGTGCCTCGCTATCGGGCGGGGCCAATCCGTAGGATCTTGTCTCCTTCGGGTGGACACTCGCCGCGGTTGTCGCAGTTGCTGGTCATCACGTAGAGATACCCGTCTGCATCGCTGACGACGGTGCGCAGGCGTCCATGGACATTGTGCAAGTAAACCTCGTGCTCCAGGACGGTGTAAGGGTCGTTCTGGTCGAACACCACGCGATGCAGGTGCCTGCCAGCTATGTCCCTGCCCGTGATTCTCTTGCTGAGCCCGACGGTGGTGAACAGGAAACTGTCGGTCCATTCCGGGATCAGGTCGCCGCGATAGAAGATCCCCCCGGTGGGCGGCACTGAGTTCCTCCACATTAACACCGGGCTGACCATGCCTTCTTGCGTATCGCAACCCCAGATGATGGGCCAGCCCAGATTGTCGCCGGCGGTCACGACGTTGAGCTCGTCGTACCCGATCAAGTCCGGATTCCCCAGTTCAAAGCCGGATGGCCCGTGGTCCACCATAACAATATGCTGGTCGTCGAACCAGTCGTAGCCCTGGGTGTTGCGTATTCCGCTGACGAAGATATGGCTGTTCGGGTCCGGGTTGTCCGCGGGAATGCCGCCTTCAAGGTCCATTCTGAGCAGCTTCCCCGCCAGGGTGCCGGGATCTTGCGCTTCCGGGGGGTCATAGGCACCGACGCCTACGTACAACATTCCATCCGGCCCCAACCGCATGCGACCGCCTTGATGATGCAGTCCCGCGGGCAGCTCATCGATGATGAGGCGGTCCAGCGTCGCCGAGCGTCCGTCGTCGGAGAGCACATAGCGCTCGATGCGGCCGACCGATTCGCCGATCTCGTTGTCTATGTTGTAGAAGAGATAGAACTGGCGGTTGGTGTCGAATTCGGGGTGCAGGAGCAGGCCCAGCAGCCCGCCTTCAGACCCCGCTATCGGGTTGCCGAACAACGGAGGCAGGATCGACACGCCGAATTCAAGCACCGGTTCCGGGACAATTTCGCCATCCTGAATCAGACGCACCCGCCCGGGTCGTTCGGTCACCAGCAGATCACCGGAAGGAAGAATCGCCAAACCCCAGGGAATCTCGAGGCCGTCAACCATCACTTCAACGTGCAATGCCACCGTACCCGGCTGGCCCGGTTCTCCCTGCACCGGTCGGCACGACTCGGTTTCAGACGTCACGGGATCCGGTGCCGGCTCCATGTCTGTAGCCACTGCAGCCTGCTCCTGGTCCGAAGTGGCAGGCTCGGCAGCCTCTACAGTCTCTGTCTCGGGGGTCTCGGTAGGTGCCGGATCAGCAGTAAGTTCAACATCGTAGCCAGTGCAGGCTTGCGCCAGAAACGTAACGATAGCCAGCAGCAGCAGTACGGGACGAGTGATGACCATTTGACACCTCTCACATTGAGTAGAGATGTCATATTGTAATCATCCAGCAACCTGTATGTTGTGTTGGACCTACAAATCAGGGAACCCGTGGGGTTGGGTGAGGTGGGCGCGCCGTTTGCAACGAGGTGCGGCAGAGACTACGGGTCTGCACGGCACCGCAACACAGCAGGACACCCCTCTCACGATCGATGTCGCTCCGGACAACTACAAGGGCACCGGGCCCGCATCTGCAAGCAGGGAGGTCCGACCATGACGGCGGCTATCGGACCGTCTTGGCTGCGTTCGTCAGAACGTATCAACCCGCACGCTGCGCCGCAGGTTGACACTTTGCGTCAGGCCGATGGCGAACATGGTCGAGACCAGGCTGCTGCCCCCGGAACTCACCAGTGGCAGGGTCATGCCGGTGACGGGCATGAGCCGGATGTTCATGCCGACATTGACGAACATCTGGAACAGGATCAGCGCCGCCACACCCCCCACCAGCAACCGGCCAAAGGCATCCTCGGCCAATTCCATGGTGCGCACCAGCCGCCACAGCAGGAACCCGAACACCAACAGCAGGGCGCAGCTGCCGACAAACCCGAATTCCTCCGCCACCACACTGAAGATGAAGTCCGTGTGGCGCACCCGCAGGTAGAACAGTTGGCTCTGGGTTCCCTCCAGCCAGCCCCTGCCAAACCAGCCGCCGTTGCCCACGCTGATGAGGGCCTGGGTGACGTTGAAGATCGCATCCTCATTGCCGTCCGGGTCGAGAAACATGTTGATGCGGTCGATCATGTAGTCCTGCAGGGTTCCGTAGGTTAGAAACAGAACCGCCAAGGCCAGGCTGGACAGAACCAGGAAATGGCCGGCCGTGACACCGGAAATCAGGATCATGGCGCCGATGATGAACAGCATGGTCACGACCATGCCCAGATCGGGCTGCCGATAGACCAGCAGCAGAGGCGGGACCAACGCCCCCAAGGCCAGGAACAGGACGCTGAGGCGCTTTTCCTCGGAGTAGTAGCGACTGAGGTACCAGGCCACCGCCACAATCAATACGAATTTGCCGGCCTCCGTTGGCTGGACCACCGTATTGCCCACGCTGAGCCATCGTACCGCTTGGTTCTGCGGCGTTCCGAAAAGCTCCACCAGCACAAGCACGCCCAGCAAAAAGCAGTAACCGGGCCATCCGGCCAGCCGCAGGAGCCGGTAGTCGAGCAGCGCACCCATGAAAAAAGCAACGATGCCGATCACAAGAAAGGCGATTTGCGCCGTCCAGCGGTTCTGGATCACCGGGTCGACCACGCCGCGGGTGGCACTGAAAATCATGGCAATCCCGAAGATGGCCAAAGCCAGGCACGCGGCCAACAGCCACCAGTCGAAGTGGACCAGCGCCAGTCCGCGCCGGGACACGCCCGCGGTTCGGGACGCACTCGTGAACAGCATTGCGCTACCCGGTGCCCGTCTCCAGACTGCCCTGACCCTTGATGGTGAACCACGCGTCCAGGATGGCGGTGCCCACGGGCACGGCGGCCGCCGAACCCTCGCCCCCGTCGTAGACAAACACCATCACGGCGATCTCGGGATTGTTGAACGGAGCAAAGGCCAGGTAGGAGGCATGGGTTGGCAGATCACCCTCTTCGTCCCGGCGGCAGTCCTCCAGGGCGGGATCATATTCGCAGAACTCCGCCGTACCCGTCTTGCCGGCCACGATCACACCCTCGATCTGGCCCCGTGTCGCCGTGCCTTCCACCGAGTTGACGGCATCGCGCATGCCCAGCCGGATCGTGTCCAGTGTAACGCGGTCCAGGCCCACGTCGCGGATGAGCCTGGGCTCGAACTCCTGCGTGCGTCCCGTAGAGGGATCCGTGATCTGAAGGGCCACCTGCGGCTGGTACAGCATGCCGCCGTTGGCAATCGGAACCAGGCTTTGCAGCACCTGCAAGGGGGTCGCGAGCAAATAGCCCTGGCCGATGGCCATGTTGTAGCTGTCGCCCTGTACCCAACTGGACGCCCAGTTGACACGCTTCCACTGGTCGTCGGGGACCGCAAAACTAACCTCCCCGGGCAGGTCGATGCCGGTTGCCGAACCGTAGCCGAAGACGCGGGCCCACTGCGCCAGTTCTTCCTGCGTCAGACCGATGAACGTCTGTGGATAACCACCGCCCACGTAGTAGAAGTAAATGTCGTTGGACACCGCGATCGCCTCGCGCAGCGTCAAGGGACCGTGGTTGAAGTCCCGATGGTGGTTCCAGGAGACGAATTCCTGGGCCTGGGACGGATCATCCGGAAAGAACTTGCTCGGCAGATATATCGGGCCCGCGTCCACGATGACGGTGCGGGGCGTAATGATGCCTTCCGCCATGCCGGCCGAGGCCGTCACAATCTTGAAGGTCGAGCCCGGCGGATAAAGCCCGCCGATCGCGTAGTTGATCAGCGGCCTGCGCTCGTCCTCGATGATGCGCGTGTAGGTCTCGCCCAGGCCCTCCGAAAAGATGTTGTTGTCGAAGGACGGCAGGCTGACCATGCCCAGGAGCTGGCCCGAGCGCGGATCCACCGCAATGGCTACGCCGCTGATGGCGTCCTGGACCGTCAGCATTTCCTGCAACGCCTTGTACATGACCCGCTGCAACTGGATGTCCACGGTCAGAATGATGTCCTGGCCGGGCTGCGGCACCACCTCGTCGATGGTGCGCCCCACGCGCCCGAAGATGTCCGCCTCGACCGTGCGCTGGCCCGGCGTGCCGCGGAGGATGTCCTGATATTCGGCCTCAACCCCCGACAGACCGACCAGTTCCGCCGGCGACCGATAGTCCCGCTCCCGGTAGGATTCCGCCAGCGATGAGGGAATCGGCCCCATGAAGCCCAGAATATGGCTGACCAGTTCCCCGTACACATACTCCCGCACGGACACGTCCAGGATGCGGCTGCCCGGATACCGGAACGACTGCTCCGAAATCGTGAAGGCGGCTTCCCGGCTGAGACCGGTCAGGATCGGAAACGGTTCGGAGGAATTGCCCTGTTGACGGGTCTGGACCAGACTCTGAATCAGAAAGGCCAGACCCTCGATCGGAAGCGGCTGGTTCAGATCGGGCATGCTGACCATGCTCGCGGCGGCCGCCTCTTCCTCGATCGGAACACTCTCGACCGTAGCCGCGTCGGCAACACCAATCTGGATCAGCAGGTCGACAAACTCGCTATAGGGAATCTCGAATACGGAAAAGGACACTTTGTTGTCGACCAGGATCCGCCTGTAGTCCCGCCACCCCAGACTCCGATGCAGGTTGCGCTGCATGTCGAGCACGGCGTTCCGGTCAAGGTTGGGTCCCAGAGACTCGAGGATTTGCCGAATCGCCTCGTACTCTTCATCGACCTCCTTCGTGTCCAAGTCGTCGTCCGGCAGTTCCTCCGGCACGATGGCCAGCTGATAACTGGGGCGGTTGCGTGCCAGCAGTTCGCCGTTCCGGTCGAAGATGAGGCCGCGCGAGGCCGGAATCTCGATCGTGCGCAACCGGTTGGCGTCCGCTTGGGCCGCCAAGGTTTCATGCTGACGCACCTGCAGCTGGTACAGGCGCCCAATCAGCAGTCCCAACAGGACGATTAAGGCCAACCGGACCCCGATCCGAACAGACCGTCCGGACCCGTCGGGGTGTCCAGGCGATGGGGAACTAAACACCGCCTTCGGCTCCCAGGTCCGGTGTGCGGGACAGGCGCCCGTACAGCCAGGGCGTCAGCAACAGCATGGCCGCAACCTGGTACAGCGGTTGGATGCCCCAGTAGTCCGGCAGGCTGGTCAGCGTCCGCAGCGATCCGGAGGCCACGGCCTGCCCCACCCAATACACGGCGCCATAGATCAGAGCACCCAGAATGCCCACCCCCACGGGAACCAGCACCTGCGTGGGTTGTACGGCGCGCCTGCCGATGCCGGTGATGAAGGAGGACAGGACCAGGGCCAGGCTGGAAATCCCCAGGGTGGTGAGCGCCAGGAAATCCAGCCAGAATCCACCCGTGAACGCGACAATCAGGGCTTCCCGACGTCCCCGCAGCAGGGTCCAGAGCAGGACGGTCAGAAGCACCAGGTTCGGCTTGATGCCAAACAGGGCCATACGGGCGCCCACCGTGGCCTGCAACATGACCAGCAGGGCCAGCACCGGGACAGCCAAAAGAACCAGGAACGTATTCGTGCGTTGCTGTTGCATGCAGCGTCCTCCGGCTGGTCAGGGCGGATCCGAGCCGTTGTCCCCGGAGCCTCCGTTCGCGCCGTTGCCCTCCAACTCGAAACCGGTCAGAACCATCACGGACTCCAATCGTTGGAAGTCAACGGCCGGATCGATGGCTGCACGCACCCCGGAGGTTCCGCTGGCCGGCACAAGCTCCCGGACAACTCCGATCGGAATGCCTTGGGGCAGCGTTCCGCCCATACGGGATGTTACGGCCCATTCACTCGGGATGATGGGATCGGCGTCCGTAATGAAGACCATTTCCAAGCCTCCGCCGGCCAATCCCTCGATCTGTCCGCTCACCCGACTGTTTTGCAGCAGGGCACTGACCGAACTCCTCTGGTCCAACAACAACAGGACCCGGGCCGTGCGGTCGGTGACGGTGCTCACGCGCCCCACCAGTCCCACCGGCGTAATAACCGGCATGCCAACGGCCAGCCCCCGGTTGCGGCCGGCGTCAATGACCAGGCTCTCCTGCGCATCCTGCGGATCGAACCCGAGCACCCGTCCTATGACATGCGCTCCCTGGAAGGTGAATCGGGGATTCGCCGTGCCGTACGCCAGTTGTTCGCGCAGACGCTCGTTCTCCGCCAGCGCCTCCCGGAGAACGGCATTCTCGGCGGACAGGATCTCATTGGCGGCCGCCAACGTCCCTGCTTCGGCGAGTGCTGCCCGGTTCCGCCGTGCTTCGACCAGGGAATCCGCGAAGCGGCTGGTCTCCACCATCATCCGCCACTGCACCGGCGACGCGACCCGTGTCAGCACCGCGCGGATACCCTGAAACTGACCCGACCGCTGCATGGCGAACAGCAGGAACGAAGCCAGCACCAGGATCAGCAGCCGTACTCCGAGGTCGCCGAAAATCCCCGGGCGCGTCGTGTCTCGCATCGTCAGGCGGCCTGCCTCAGGTGCATGGGTGGAAAAAATCCCGGGTGATCAGCGCAAACCTCGCCGCTGGACCCCGGTCAGGGTATCCCGGTAGTAGTCCGGCCGTTCCAGGACCATGCCGGTCCCCACTGCCACCGAGGTAAGCGGGTTCTCCGCCACGTAGACGTTGATGTGCGACTCGTCCTGGATGCGCTGGGCCAGTCCCTGCAGCAGCGCGCCTCCGCCGGCCAGCACAATCCCGTACTCCATCAGGTCGGCCATCAGTTCGGGCGGGGTTTCGTCCAGAGTTCCGCGCACCGCCTCCACAATGACTTCCAGCGATCCGGACAGCGCCTCCCTGACCTCAATGGAGCTGACTTCCGTTGCCTCCGGCAGGCCCGTGATCAGATTGCGGCCGCGCAGGAACACCGTCCGCTCCTGTTCCATGGGGTACGCGGACCCGATCTCCACCTTGCAACGCTCCGCCATCCGTTCGCCAATCAACAGGTTGTACTTCTGCCGGGCGAAGTTGATGATGTCCTCGTTCATTTCATCGCCGGCCACCCGGATGGACCGGGAAACAACGATGCCGCCCAGGGAGATCACCGCGACTTCGGTGGTGCCGCCCCCGATGTCCACAATCATGGATCCGATCGACTCGGCCACCGGCAGACCGGCACCAATGGCCGCCGCCAACGGCTCCTCCACCAGTTGCACCTCCCTGGCCCCCGCGCGCAACACGGCCTCCCTGACAGCCCGGGTCTCCACCTCTGTGACGCCGGAGGGAATTCCGATGACCACCCTCGGCCTGGCGCCGCCGAGGATGCGATTGCCGTGCACCTTGCCGATGAAATGGTGGATCATCTTCTCCGTGACATCGAAGTCCGAGATGACCCCGTCCTGCAACGGCCGCACCGCCATGATGTGGGCCGGCGTGCGCCCCACCATCTCGCGCGCCTCGCGCCCGATGGCACGCACCCGGTTGCGGCGATGACCGGATCGGTCAATGGCCACCACGGATGGCTCCTCGATTACGATCCCTTCGCGAATGACATGGACCAGCGTGTTCGCTGTTCCGAGATCGATGCCTATGTCAAACGAGAATAGACCCAGGAACCAATCGATTGGGTTGAACACCCAATGGTCTCCCTATGCTGCGGTGGAATGACTGTGACGTTGTGGCGGTCGGGGTGGAAACCGAGGTGCGGCGTGCGCCGCCCCTGGCCCTCGTGCCGCCCGGCACCAACTGCGTTGATGCCGTTTCCAACGAACACAACCGGATCGGGCACCGAGCCCCCCAGGCAAGCGGACCAGGACTTGGCGACCCTGATTCTACAAAATCGCCGGCCTTCTGCACACAGCGCCGTCCACCGCGGTGGATTGGGGCACCATATGCTCCGCTGTTCCGGACACGGCCCGGCACCGACGGGTCGGCCAAGCCATGACACCAACTACTTCCCTGCACCACCGCCTCGACTGCTTGGCGGATGCGATGGCCCGCAGCATGACGGGCCGGGGGGATCGCAGCCCCGCCGTGGTATTGGCCGCGGTGAGCGGCGGAGCGGACAGCACATTCCTGCTCCGCATGCTGCACCGGGCCCTTCAGGATACAGCCTGCACCGTCCATGTATGTCACGTGGATCACGGATACCGGCCCGATTCCGCCGCCGAGGCCGCATCGGTCAAGTCACTGGCCGCGCGCCTGAATCTGCCATTCCACGGGTTGGAACTGACGGATCCCGACCGGACGCCGATGCGGAACCGGCAGGCCCGGTGGCGGGAGGGCCGCTACCGGCTGCTGACCGAGACCGCCCGGCGGGTGGCCGCTCCCGGCCAGACCGCAGTGATCGCAACCGGACACCATGCCGGCGACCAGGTGGAAACGCTGTTGATGAATCTGATCCGCGGCACCCACCTGTCCGGCCTGCGCGGCATGGAAGAGTGGAGTTCCCTGGGAGCCCAATTCCAGCAAACCGATGTCGAAGTCCTGCTCTGGCGGCCGCTACTGGCATGGACACCCGATGACATCCGGTCCTGTCTGGAGGCTTGGAACGAGAGGTGGGAGGAGGATCGGTCAAACTTGGACGAGAGCCATCTGCGCAATCGCGTGCGGCACCGAGTGGTGCCCCAATTGGCCGCCTTGCGCACCGACACGGTCGGATTCCTGGCGAAACAGATGGAGTTGTGGCGTCCGGACATCCAGGCCCTGGAACGGATCCACGCGGACAACCTGGCCCGGTCCGAACTGTTCCTGCCACGGCCGAACATGCCGCGCGCCGACCAATCAGTGATCCTGCGCCTCGCGCCTCTGCGGAATGCCCCGCCATGGCAGCAGCGTGGCATGCTGGCACAGGCTGTCGCCCGCCTGCATCGCAACCGGCAACTCTCCGCCGCCCGTTTGGACGAGTTGTGTCGACAACTGAAGACCGTCGACGGATCCCGCGGACCGAGGCCGTGGTTCGGGGACCTGTGCTGGTCCGTGTGGCATCGCCCCCCGACGCGGATGTTCGGCCTGCCAACCAACCAGGATCTGCTCTCGCTTCACAAACGCGGCTCCATGCCCTTCCCGGTCAACGTCCCGCGCCTGCCGCCCGATTGGTGCCATGCTCCCATACCACTGGCCGGGGCGGACCTGCGACTGCCGGGCTGGACGCTTTCGGCCACGCCTTGCGAACATCCCCCGTCGATGTCCAAAAAGCGCGATGATCCCTACCCGTGGATTGTCTACCTGGATCTGACAAGCCTGGAGGCCCATGGCAACAGCATCCGCCTGGAACCGGCCATTCCGCAGTTAAGGTTGCAACCCGTCGGCATGCAGGCAGGCAGAAAGCAAATCCGTCACATCCTGCGGGACGACAGAATTCATGTTTCGCTGCGCGCCGACTGGCCTGTCGTGTACGCGGAAGGCGGCGATCCGGTCTGGGTCTGCGGACTGCGCCACGCCGCAGCCTACGCTGTGCGTGCACCGGGCCGACCAGTGCTCCGGTTGCGCTGGCACCCACACCCATAGGACGACGAACGGTTGCTTTCCGACCTCCGCACCCTGTCATCCCGGCTCAAGTCGGGCCTGCAGCAGCCGTTGCCGGGTCAGCCCGCGCAGCAAACCATGGCTCCCGCTCCCCGGCGCAACAACCCGGATCGCCAGCGGAGGCCCCTGCGCCAGGCCGGAGTGCTGTTCCTGTTGTATGCCAGGGAGGGCCATGTGCACCTGCCGTTCATCGAACGGCCCCGGTACGACGGACCGCACAGCGGTCAAATCGCCCTGCCCGGCGGCAAGCGGGAAGTCGGAGATTCGGACCTTGCGGCCACCGCCGTGAGGGAGACCGTGGAGGAAATCGGAGTTCCCGGCCCGTGCATCCGGGTCCTGGGCCAACTGACCCCGGTCTACATCCCCAACAGCCACTACTTGGTCACCCCCAGCGTGGGCCTGATGTCGGCCGCGCCGGCGTTTCGCCCGGATCCGGCCGAGGTCAAGGCGGTATTGGAATGTCCGTTGGCCCTGCTGCTCGATCCTGCATGCCGCAAACGGGAGATTTGGAACATCGGGAACCTTGACGTCGACGTGCCCTTTTTCCATGTTGGCGAGCACCGTATCTGGGGCGCCACCGCCATGATGCTGGCAGAACTGCTCGAGGTGATCCGGCGAAAGGAGGCGGAGGCGGGGTAAAATCCTGCATCGGCCAGGCCAAGTCCTGGAATGGGGCGGAGTCCCCGCGGCCGGATTGATCCGGCCGGAGCCTGTTGTCTCTGTCCCGGCAACGACGTTGAAGCCCAAGCACCGATGACCACCAGCACCGACCTGGAATTCCTGGACAGGCTCGAACCCCTGTTTTCCGCCAAGCAAATCCAGGACCGGGTCAAGTCCATGGCGGAGGAGCTCTCCGAGTATTTTGGCGACAAGGAACTGGTGCTGGTGGTGGTCCTGCGCGGCAGCCTCGTGTTTGCCGTGGACCTCCTGAGATACATGACGATCTACCCGGAGGTCGAGTTCCTGTCCGCCAGCAGCTACGGCAACAACCTGCGGCCAGGCAACACGGTGGAAATCTACATGCGCCCCGATCTGGACCTGGAAGGCAAGGAGCTGCTGGTCGTCGAAGACATCGTGGACACCGGCCAAACCCTGCGCCAGATTGCGGCTCGCCTGGACACCATGAACCCGGCCTCGGTGCGCTACATCTCCATGCT
>DAOUIC010000262.1:0-14114 GCA_034428255.1 Anaerolineales bacterium | reverse complement strand
ACCCCAATCTTGGCCGCAAACGCAGCTGCACGGTAAATCTTCATGTCCGCATGATGCCACATCATGCCGTTCAATGTCGAATTACTGCACTAGCCGTGCTCCTTCGTTTACTCGGATCGCACTCGTCTCCACCGGGCTGCCAGCCCCCGGCCGTAGGACCTTGCCAAACCCTGGTTACGCAAATCCGCCAACGTGCGCAAAACTTGCCGCTTGCTGGTACCGGTCCCCAAGCTGGCGACAATGTCCCGCAGCGGTATGCCTTCTTCCACGCGGTCCAACAGGGTGAGAACTGCTTCCTGCCGGTCGATTGCTTCGTTCCTGCCACGGTGCGGCGGCACGTAGTCGGCGCGTCGGAAGCGCACGGTCACGCAATCATTGTGTTCCTCGATCTCGATGCGGGACAGTCCGGCGGACTTCGCCAAGTCTGCCATCTTGAGCGTCCCGCGTCCCCATTCCTCAATGATGCCGCGCCGGTAGAAGGTACGGGCGATCAACGGGTTCCAGGGCTTCGACTCATGGGGGCCGAACAGGTCGTCCGGAGTTAACCCAAAGTGCAATGGGCCGATCGATGTCACTTCCAGGCGGTCGTCGTACATCGCCAGCCCGATCGAACCGCCACCCAACGCGTAGTCCCGGTGGCAGATGGCGTTCGCCATTGCCTCCCGCGTGGCAAGCGGAGGATAGAGTGGTTCGTCGATGCGGGCCATGCGGCCCGACTCGAAACGGCTGGCGATCGGCACGTGATCGCGCAGGAAGCGCTTCGCGCTCGCGAGCAGGGAGAACGCGTTGCCGTTGAACTGCCGGTTGTCCAGGAACTCTGATCGGTCGAGGCCTCGGAAACGGGCGACGCGCAGCAAGCACTGCGGCATCTCGAACTCAAGACGCTCTGCGTGCCCGAATAACACAGCCGCTGCTCGGAACAGGACACCGTCGCGGAGCAGTCCCAACCCTTGCAGCAGATCCTCGGGATCCCGGCCGCCCGGCTCGTTCAGTCGGCCGATGTGCACTGCCTCTGCCACCGTATTGCGGATTTCCGCCACGTCCAGGTCGTCGATGGTCCAGCCGTCGGCGGGTTGGTTCTCCCATCGCTGTTCACTGTGCATGCGCTCGAAGAGCGTTCGGTTGTATTCATCGGCCGACATGGCCCGCGTGGTGTTGCCGATGTTGAAACGGCTGTGCAACCTGGCTTGTCCAGTCGGCTGGGCCGACAGAACTGACCCGTGACTGTCACAACGTCGGACAGTTGCCTCCTATGGAACAACGAATGGGACACCTGCGGTTGCACTTGGATCCGAGGTTGTGCAACTGGCCTCCCCCGTGTGTCACGCGGGTCGTCGCTTAGCTGCGGGAAGGCGACCTCTTGCCTGCGGGGCATGGGGGAAATGCTCTTCGCATCCATCCGGCCCTGCCGCTTCTCGAAGTTTGCCAAGCCTCGTGTTCGGTGGAGACCTGAACCATGGTTTGTCAGGTTTCATAGTATATTTCTGACACTAGTTGGGTGAGGGTTCAACCATGACAGGTTTGTCTAGCCGTATTCTCCAACTCGCCGACGAGTCGGCGGAGGGAACCCTGCTGTGCGCAAATGCGCTGCTGCATCTGGGCACCAGGGCAGCCGTGGACCAGGCACTGTCGCGGCTCGCCCGTCGCGGCGAACTCATGCGGATATGCCAGGGAGTCTATGTCCGACCCGTTCAGACCCGATTCGGTCCTTGTCCGCCCTCCATACCAAAGGTGCTCTCATCGCTGTCCACACTTTGGGGTGAGACGATAGTGGATGCTGGCGGTAGGGAGGCGAACGCACTCGGGCTGACCGATCAGGTTCCGGTGCGATTGGTTTGTTTGACCTCCGGACCTAATCGCAAACTGAAGTTCGGCAGACAGATAGTGGAACTGCGCCATGCTCCCCGCTGGCAACTGACAGCTCCGCACCAACCTGCGGGTGCGGTGGTTCGCGCCTTGGCTTGGCTTGGTCCAAGCGAAGTTGAGGAAGGATTGGAGCAGGTTGGGCGAAGGCTGCTACCTGAAGACTTGCGGGAACTGGCGAAGCTGCGTGCCGTGATGCCTTCGTGGATGGCTCAATCCGTGAGTGCGTTGGTTGCCGATGGTCAATACGCTCTTTGAGGAGCTTTCCTCCGAGGAACGTCGTCTGGCCCTGAGGACGATCGCCAGTCTGACCGGGCGACAGGAGCACCACCTCGAAAAGGATATATGGGTGGTTTACACGCTGCGCGCGCTTTGGGACAGCTCGGTCGGTGCGAGCCTAACTTTCAAAGGAGGCACTTCGCTTTCCAAGGTGTATCGTGCCATTCGTCGATTCTCTGAAGACCTCGATGTCACCTACGATATTCGGTCCTTTGCACCCGACCTTGTGGCCGGGAGTGGCGACGAGGCATTGCCGTCCAACCGCAGCCAGGAGAATAAATGGACGCGGGAAATCAGGCGTCGTCTAGTGGCATGGACGGCGACATCGGCAGCGCCCCTTCTTGAGACCAAACTGTCCGAGGTGGATCCGTCCATCCGGCTGCGCGTTGAGAGGGATAGTTTGACTATCTGCTACGAGCCGTTGTTCCAAGGTTACGGTTTTGTCAAACCGGAAGTAACCGTGGAGTTCGGAGCGCGATCTACAGGGGAACCCCGCGCTGAATACACGGTCGCCTGCGATGCGGCACCCTATCTGCCCGAAGTAGCCTTCCCCTTGGCCCGGCCCTTGACCATGGCGGCGGAGCGCACCTTTTGGGAGAAGGCAACGGCCGTGCACGTTTTCTGTCGCCAGCAACGCATCCGCGGGGAGCGACTGTCAAGGCACTGGCACGATTTGGTCCGCTTGGACGACACGGGTACTGCCCAAAAGGCTCTTGCTGACCGCGCTCTGGCCTGTACCGTGGCCCGGCACAAGTCAAAGTTTTTTCGTGAGAAGGACGCTGCCGGAAACTGGATTGACTATTTGGCCGCGGTTTCAGGCAATCTACAGCTTGTGCCGGAGGTGGCATTTGGCAACGGGCTGGCCGAAGACTACGGACGGATGCTGACAGACGGGATGCTCCTTGACGACGGGGAATCATTCGAACACCTGATGCACCGGTGTGGGGAGCTTCAGGAAAGGGCCAATCGGTGGGCCCGGTAGGCGATTCGCCTGCTCACCCGCGCAGATGTTTCCTACCCCACAAAGTGGCGGCGGACCGCACAATCCAACAACCGCGGACGGCTCACTCGACGACCGGTAGATCCTCGATGTTCCAGTCCACCGTCACATAGGGCGCGTACACCCAGGCGCTGGTTTCGGCAATGGCCAGGCCAAGATCCAGCAGGTAGATCTGCAGCCAGGATCCGTCCTCGTTGCGTCCGGTGACGAACACCTCTGTGCCCAATCCCAGGTTGCCCAGCACCCGGCCCGTGTCCACGCTGGGCGCGGAGCGAATGCGCAGGCCGTCGGCGGCAATCACGCCCATGCCCGGGTTTTCGGACTCGGAGGTGTCGAACCCGCGGTTGGCCGCGGTGTCCAGCAGGTTGAGGCTGCGCTCCGGGACTTCCGTGGCCACGAGCAGGGTGCCGTCACCATAGAGGTTCAAGGAGTCGGCGTTGACCCAACCCTTCGCACCGTCCTCGGTGTAGACCGCTATCCATTGGCCGTCCGGCGACTGGGCCACGGCCGACAGGGTTTGGTTGGCCGGAATGGTGACGATGAGGGTGCCGCCGGGCGATTCGCGCAGTTGCACATCCTGCTGGGGCAGGGCCAGCAAGTCGAGGAAGGCGCTGGGTGCACGGGGTTCGCGAACCTCGGGTACGGGCGTGGATACGGCCGCATCCGCTTGCTCTGCCGGAGGGGTCGGTGTCAGGGTCGGACCGGGAAGGATCGGCGTGAACGTGGGAAAGACCACGGTGGGCTGATCGGGGATCACGGAGTCCGCCGGGATGGCGGTGGGCTCCGCCCGGGGACCGCCGCCGCCGCAGCCGGCCAGCACCACCGACAGGATGGCTGCCAGCAGGGCTTGTCGCAGCCCAAAGCTTGTCGCATCCGATGCTGGTGGCGTCGGTTCGGCGCGGAACAGGCCGGGAATGCGATTGGCCAAGGCCGGAACGGATCGAAACATGCGGGGACCTATTCGTGGCGCAGGGCCTGAATCGGATTGAGGCGGCTGGCGCGCCAAGCCGGATAGATCCCGAAGGCCGCGCCGATGGCCGCACAGAAGCCGACCCCCAGCAGGACGGCATCGACTCCCAGCCCGACGTCCAGTCCCGCCAGGCTGTTGTTGACCACAATGATGCCCAGCCCCGCCAGGCCAACGCCAATCAGGCCGCCCAGCACCGCCAAGGCCAGGGACTCCACGATGAACTGGGTCAGGATTGTGCCGCGTCGGGCGCCCACGGCCTTGCGCAGGCCGATCTCGCGCGTGCGCTCCGTCACGCTCACGAGCATGATGTTCATGATGCCGACTCCGCCCACCAGGAGACTGATGGCCGAGACCAGGCCCAGGAAGATGGTCAAGGCCGCAGTGATGCCTCCAAAGACGCTCAGGATGTCCTGCTGGTTGATGACGGTGAAGTCGTCGTCCTCGTTGAAGGTGATGCGGTGCCGCTCCCTCATTAGCTCCTCGATTTGCACCTGGGCCTGGTCCAGCATGTCCGCATCGTGCATATGCACAATGATGGTGCCCACCAAGTATTCGCCGCTGACGGTTTTCCGGCGCGCAATGCGGTCCTGCATCGTGGTGAAGGGCAGATACACCGTGTCGTTGAAGTCGCCGAAGACTCCGCCGCTGATTTCCTTCATGATCCCGATGACTTCAAAGCTGCGGTTGTCGACCTTGATGTAGGAGCCGATCGGGTATTCATCCGGCTCGAACAAATCCTGCGCAGTGCCGGTGCCGATGATCGCCACCCGAGCCCGTTCGTCAATGTCCCGGTCGGTAATGAAACTGCCCTCGGTCACAAACCAGTTGGCCGTGATCTGGTGTGCGGGCCAGATCCCCAGCACGTCCACCTCCAGGCTTTCTCCGCCTCGGGTCGCGATGCGACTGGCCCGGTTTTCGGTGGCCACCGCCTTGACGCCACTGACGTTGAACGGGTTCTCGATGGCGCGGGCGTCGGCCAGCGTTAGTTCGCCGACGCCTGCCCCTTCGTCCTCAAGGGCCCCCGGCACCACCCACAGGTTGTTGGTGCCGGCCACCTGGAAGACGTTGACCACATAGTTCTCCACGCCCTCGCCGACCGATACCAGCACCACCACGGCGAACACGCCGATAATGATGCCCAGCATCGTCAGGAAGCTGCGGATTCGGTTGGCTGCCAGCGCGCGCAGCGCGATCAGGACGGAGGTCAGTGCCATGGCCGGCTCGGGCTAGGCCGCCGGTATCGCCTCGGGAACGGCAACGGCTACATTCGGCACCGGTGCCGCAACCCGGTCCGCCATGGCCTTGTAGCCCGGAGAGTTGGTGATGTCCTCGACCAGACCGTCGCGCAGGTGGATGGTGCGGCGCGTGTACTCCGAGGTCTCCGGATCATGGGTCACCAACACCAAGGTGATGCGCTCCACCTCGTTCAGTTCCGCGAACAGGTTCATGATGTCCGTGCTTGTTTCGGTGTCCAGGTTGCCGGTTGGCTCGTCCGCGAGGATCATGGCTGGATCGTTGACCAGGGCCCGGGCAATGGCGACCCGTTGCTGCTGCCCGCCGGACAGTTCGTTGGGCTTGTGGTCCATGCGGTCCGCCAGGTCCACCAGCTCCAGGGCGTGGCGTGCCTTCTCCCGGCGCTGCCGACGGGAGACGCCGTTGTAAATCAGGGGCAGTTCCACGTTGGCCAGGGCCGTGGTCCGCGCCAGCAGGTTGAAGCTCTGGAACACGAAGCCGATCTTCTGGCTGCGCACCCGGGCCAGCCGCCGCTCGCTCATCTTGGCCACATCGTCGCCGTCCAACAGGTAGCTGCCCGCGGTCGGCGTGTCGAGGCAGCCCAGGATGTTCATCAGCGTGGACTTGCCGCTGCCGCTGGGTCCCATGATGGAGACGAAGTTGCCGGGAAAGATCTGCAAATCGACGCCGCGCAGGGCCGCGACGGTGATGTCCCCCAGCTTGAATTCCTTGGTGATGCCCTCAATCGAGATGATGGGATTCAACTCATCCCGCCGTCCGTTGGGTGCGCCGTCGCTCATCGCTAACCTCCGAAGATGGCGTTGCGCAGTTGGGCCTCCCGATCAACCGAAAGCACGGCGACCATGTCGTCGTCGTCCAGGCCGGCCAGGATTTGGCTTTCCCGTTCGTTGCGCAGCCCCACGTTGATCTCGGCCAGGACCGGTTCCTGGTTCACCACCTTGAAGACGAAGTACTTGTTCTGCTCCCGGTCGAACCGCACGTAGCGGTTGGGGATCAGCAGCACGTTGTCCACCTGCGCCGTCGTGATGCTGGCCGTGGCGCTCATGCCGGCCCGCAGGGGGGCGTCGGTTGCGTCGGGCACGATCTCCACCTCGTATGTGATGGTCGAGCCGATCTCGTTGGCCGTGGGCGAGATCTTGGTCACCTTGCCGTAGACCTCGTCGTCCGGCAGGGCGTCCAGGTTCAGCTTCACGCCCTGGCCCACCTGGACCTGCCGCACGTCGATTTCATCCACGAAGACGGTCATGTGGTAGCTCTGCAGGTCCGTCAGAATCATGGCGGGGGCACCGCCCGACAGCTGCTCGCCGACCCGCACGTTGACGGTGCTGATGACCCCGTCGCGCGGGGCCAGCAGTTGGGCGTTGCGGATGTTCAGCTCGGCCATCGCATAGTTGATGCGGGCCTGCTCGAGTTCCGAGCGCGCGATGTCGATGTCCTCGACATCGCTGCCCTTCTGCAGGTCGCGCAGGGCGTTCTGCCGCTCGATCAGGGACGCGTTGGCCTGCCGCAGGGATTCGTTGGCCACGGCGATCTGGTGCAGGGCCGCCGTCAGCTCGGCTTCCGTGGGCGGGGCCACGGCGGATTCCAGGCGGCTGCGCGCCGCCTTGGCACTGAAGACAGCCTGATTCCTGCGGGCTTCGGCCGCCTCGATTTCCTCGTCCGCAACGCCGCGTTGATCCTTGGTGACGGCCAGGTTGTAGCGGGCTTCCTCCTCGCTGAACTCCGCTCGGGCCACCTCCGCCTCCAGCTCCGCGCGGTCCGCGGCGGACAGGCCCGCGACCAGGGCGTTGTATTCGGCCCGACGGGCCGTGAGATTGGCCTGGGCGGAGGCAATCTGAGCCTGGGCCACGGCAATGTTGGCTTCGGCCAGGTCCAAGTCGCCCTGTTCCGTCTCGGTCAGCAGCTTGTTGAGCCTGGCCTGGGCGATTTTCTGCCCGACCAGCGCCTCATCGCGCGCCAGCCGGAACGACTCGACGTCGAGCTGGGCCAGGAGCTGCCCCTCGCGCACGGCTTGGCCGGCCGACGCCAGGACCTGCAGAACCCGGCCGTTGGTGTCGAACGACAGCGACAGTTCTGCTTCCGGCTCGATGTTGCCGGTGGCGCTCACCGTGCTGGCGATCGAGCCGCGGGACAGCGGGAAACTCTCGAAGGCGGTCTCGTTCGGGTCCTCCCGCTGGGGCAGCGGCAGGGGCAAATCAATGGTCCCCTGTTGTTGAAGGACAACCAGTACTCCCGCTCCGACGAGCAGGACCACCACCAATGCACCAAGGATCTTCTTGCCCATGAGGTTCCTAATCGGAAGCGGCCCGGAGGACCGCCTGTTTCATATTCTCTTCGGACCGACTCGGCCGTCTTGCATGTATATACGCAACGGATGTCGGCTCCGTTGCAAGGGAGTGTAACCGACGGCATCATCCCTTGAGTCGGACTTTACACCTTTTGACGCGTGCGACCGGGACAACCCGATTGCGGTCCCGCCGTCGGCGGTGATCAGGCCTCGGTGCCCACCTCAATACCCGATAGGTGCTCCAGGGCCTTGATCAGGGCGTGGTTGCCCTCCTCGTGCAGGCCGCGGGCCTCGAGCGTGCGGTACAGATTGAAGATTTGCGCCGTGACCGGAATGGGCACGCCCATCTCGTCCGCCGCCGCCAGGACCAGGCGCAGGTCCTTCTGCTGCAGGGACACCATGAATCCCGGCGACCAGTCGCGCCGGATGATCTGGGGCGCGCGGTTGGTGAACATCCAACTGCCCGCCGCGCCCTGACTGATGGCGTCGAAGGTCTTCTGGAGGTCCACGCCGCCAGCCTGGGCGAACAGCAGCGCCTCGCACATGGCCACGCAGTTGCCGACCACCAGGATCTGGTTGACCAGCTTGACGGTCTGGCCGGCTCCCTGGGCGCCCACGTGGGTGATGGTGGTGCCCATCGCCTCCAGGCACGGCCGGGCCCGCTCGAAGTCCTCGGCCCGGCCGCCGACCATGATGCTCAGCGTACCCTTCTCCGCACCTTCGCTGCCACCGCTGATGGGAGCGTCCAGCATGGAGGCGCCCTTGGCCTCCAGGGCCTTTGCAATCTCCAGGGTGGCCTGCGGACTGATGGTGCTGCAGTCGATCACCAGCGAACCGGATGCAACGCCCTCAAGCACCCCTCCGGAACCCAGAACCACGGCCTCGACGTCGGGCGTGTCGCTGACGCAGGTGATGACAATGGGACAGTCCCGGGCCACGGCCGCCGGACTCTCCGCGCGGGCCGCACCGGCCTCTACCAGTCCGTCGGCGCGGCTGGCCGTCCGATTCCAGACTGTCACGTCAAAGCCCTTGGCCAGCAGGTTGGCCGCCATGCCGCGACCCATGATGCCCAGACCGATAAAGCCGACCTTCTCCGCCATGCTGACTGCTCCTGTCCTGTGGGAATGTTTCCGGGATGGTTCCGCCTACATCGGCGCGCGCCGGCACCAAGGGGTGGGGGCGGCCGCGGGTACGGACGGTGTTCGGGGGCGGCCGGACGCACTCCGGCCGCGGGGCGGGATCAGAACAGTTCCTCGGGGACGCCCGAATTCCAGTCGTCCTCCTCGGTCAGCACGGGCTCCTCGCCTTCGTGTTCCAGGAAGATGTCAAACTCCTGCTCCATCTCGTCGCCCTCGCCCATGGCGGGTTCGACGTCCACCACGAAGCGGCCGCCGGGCAGCATGTCGTCGACTTGCAGGAGCTGGTCGCTGATGGGGTCCTGCAGCTGTTCCTGGATGATGCGCCGCAGGGGCCGGGCACCATACTCCCGGCTGTAGCCGCGCCGGGACAGTTCCTGGATGGCCTCCGGTGTCACCGCGAGCTCCAGTTCCAACTCGGCCAACTGTTCGCGCAGTTCGGTCAGCTCAAGGTCCACCACCTTGTAGATTTCGTCCCGGCTCAGGGCCCGGAAGACCTGGGTGCCGTCCAGGCGGTTGACGAATTCCGGCCGGAACACCTTCTTCACCTGTTCCATGACCTGGGCGCGCATGCGTTCGTATTCCTGCTGTTGCAGTTCCTCCTCGTCGCCGGCCAGCTCGAACCCGAGGCGGTTGTCGCCGGTGATCAGGTTGGCGGCGATGTTGCCGGTCATGATGATGACGGCATTGCGGAAGGTGACGTTGCGCCCCTTGGCGTCGGTCAGGGTGCCGTCCTCCATGATTTGGAGGAGCACGTTGAAGACCTCGTAGTGGGCCTTTTCGATCTCGTCCAGCAGGATCACGCAGAAGGGCTTGCGGCGGATCGCCTCGGTCAGCTGGCCGCCTTCGCCGTAGCCCACATAACCGGGCGGAGAGCCGATCAGGCGGCTGACGGTGTGCCGTTCCATGTACTCGCTCATGTCAAGCCGGATCAGGTGATCCTCCGAGCCGAACATGTACTCGGCCAGCTTCTTGGCCATGTAGGTCTTGCCCGTACCGGTGGGACCCAGGAACAAAAAGCTGCCGATCGGCCGCTTGGCGCTCTTGAGGCCGGTGCGCGCCCGGCGGATGGCGCGGCAGATGAAGTCGATGGGGCCGTCCTGGCCGATGATGATGCTCTTCAGGTGCTGGTCCATCTCCAGCAGCCGGGCCTTTTCCTCGCCGGCGATGCGGCTGGCCGGAATGCCGGTGGTCATGGATACCACTTCGGCGATGTCGGCGGCGGTGACCTCGGGCAGGTTCGACTTCTCGCTGTGGGCCTCCTTCTTGGCCTGCAGTTCCGACTTGAGTTCGTTTTCCCGGTACTGGAGCTGCATGGCCTCGTCGAAGCGGTTGTTGTCCAGGGCTTCCTGACGGCTCTTCTCCACCTCCTTGAGGTTGCGGTAGGTTTCCTGCAGCGAACTGATGGGCGACTTGTACATGCGCACCCGGCTGCTGGCCTCGTCTATCAGGTCGATGGCCTTGTCCGGCAGGAAGCGGTCGTGCAGGAACCGGACCGCCATCTGGGCGGCCGCGTCGATGGCCTCGTCGGAAATCACCAGCCGGTGGTGGTCCTCATAGCGGGACTTGAGGCCTTGCAGAATGTCGACCGTTTCATCCAGGGTCGGCTCCTGCACGCGAATCGGCTGGAAGCGCCGATCGAGGGCGGCATCCTCCTCAATGAACTTGCGGTATTCGTCCGAGGTGGTGGCGCCGATGACCTGCAGTTGGCCGCGCGCGAGGGCCGGCTTCAGGATGTTGGCGGCGTCCACGCTGCCGCCGGCGGCGCCGGCACCGACCATCATGTGCATCTCGTCGATGAACAGAATGGCTCCGGAATCGGTGAGTTCCTTCAGAAGCTTCTTGAGTCGTTCCTCGAACTGGCCCCGGTACATGGTGCCGGCCACCAGGCCACCCACGTCCAGGTTGATCACGCGCTTGTCCATCAGGGTTTCGGGCACGTTGCCCTCGACCACGCGCTGGGCCAGGCTTTCCACGATGGCGGTCTTGCCCACCCCGGGCTCGCCGACCAGGGCCGGATTGTTCTTGTTCCGGCGGTTCAGGATCTGAATCATCCGCTCGACCTCGACCTGGCGGCCGACGACCGGATCCAGCTTGCCCGCGGCCGCGGCGGCCGTCAGGTCGTATCCCAACTGGTCCGCGATGGGGGTTGCGCTTTCGGAATCCTTGCCGCCCTTGCGCCGGGAGGTCTGGGGACGGGCCAGGATGGCCTGCGTCTGGGAACGGATTTCATCGATTTTGACCCCCAAGCCCTCGAGGATCAGCATCGCCGTGCTGTCCGGCTGGTTCAGGAGGCCCAGCAGGAGGTGTGCGACCTGGATGCGCTTGTGGTTGAGCCGGTTGGCCTGGGAGAAGGCGTACTCGATGATGTTCTTGACCCGGGGCGCCAGCCGGGGCTGGGACTTGGACGGGCGGTCGCCGCGTCCGGTCTTGTGCTCGATGGCCCGGATGACCTGCTTGGGCTCCACGCCGGCCTTGCGCAGGATCAGAACCGCCGATCCTTTCTCCACCCGCACCAAGCCCAGCAGGAAGTGCTCCGTGCCGACGTAGGAGTGGTTCAGCCGCACGGCCTCTTCGTGGGCCACCGACATGACCCGCCGTGCATTGCTGGTGAAATACTGGAAGGGATCCTTCTTCTTCTCCGGCATGGGGCTGTTCCTGTGTGACGGTGCCGGCTTCGAAAAGCGCGGGTGCGGGTCTACCGCTCCAGGTTCATCCAGAAAGGATTGGCGCGCATGCCCGAAGGTACGGGAAGGACACGTTCAATGGATGCGGCATGGGGACACGCATCGAATCTGGGTGATTATACGCCCGGATGCGAACCGGGTGTGCAGTGGAGGCGGGGTGGTGGACGCGACGGGCACCGGCAGCACTCTGTAATGGACAGATCCTGAGGTAAATTGGCGCATCAGCACAATCCCGTCACCCTGAATACTTTCAATGCTACTAACCCCGTTTGGCTCTGTCAAACGGTTCGGACCCCTCCGCGCGGAGGGGTGCGCAGGGGCTCTGTCCCCTGCAATCCCCCTGTTGGCAGGGGTGCGGCAGCGGGTTCGGGCCCTATTTTCATATGAAGTTCATACACAACCTTGGAGTACCTCCAGGGACTTGGCCACCGGCATCGGGCCGGCGGGAACCATGGCTGCATCGGGTCCGCGGGCCACTTGTCGTTTGAATGCCGTTTGGCGCATAACCTATACTCACAGGCGGGCAGGCAGGTTACCCTGCCGGGGTGCATGCGTGCCGGCGGAAATCGAACATGTCCCACACTCGGCGCACGGTTCACCGATCCCCGTACAAATCGACCAGGAGACCTGGTTGGCTGAAGCCCGTGGTTTCGCACAAGGAGAATCCATGACACGACTTAGATGGCTCCTCTTGCCCATCCTGTTGATGCTCATGCTGTCGGGTTGCGCACCGCGCATCTTCGGCGGCGATACGGCCGCGGCCGCCGAGACCGGCGGCATGGTGCTGGACCTGCCGTCCATCGTTCTGGACGTCGACGGCACCGGTGCGGTCTCCTCCGAGCAAATCCCGCTGGACCTGATTCCCGGTCTCGGCGGCATTACCCTGCCCGAAGACATCGTGGCGGCCTTCGTCAGCAACGGCAACCAGTACCTGCAGATTGAGACCCACCCGAACGGTCTGGTCCTGTTCCTGGACGGCAAGCCCTTCTTCGGTTCCGTGTTCTACGACGACGACGTCCTGAACACCCTGGGTCCGGTGCTGGAAGTCCTGACGGCCAGTCCCGATGACGCCGGGGCCGAGGAAGCGGCCGCCGAGGAGGAGGCCGAGGAACCGGATCTGGTGGAGTCGATGCTGCCGGTCCTGCGCAACGTCGGGATGGGTGTCACCCTCCGTTTCCCCGTGGCCGAGGGGACTGCCCGGCGCGACATGCCCAGCATCCGGGGCTACAAGAGAAAGACGGCCGCCGACATGGTCAGGATCAAGCGGGAGGAACAGTCCCTCCGCGTCAACGAGGTGCCCATCCAGGTGGCTCCGGACGGGAGCCTGAGCACGTCCAACTTCCTGGTCAGCATCATGCTGTCCCAGCTGCCGCCCGGTGTGGGCCTGCCCGAATCGGCCCTGGAGGGCCTGAGCGAGCGAGGCATCACCTCGTTGACCCTGGCCACGCGCCCCGTGGGCCTGACGGTTGGCATCAACGGCAATCAGTTGCCCACCATGCTGTGGGACAGCGGTGAACTGGACAACGTCCTGGCCTGGGGTTCGGATTCCGGGTACCTGGCCGAAAAGGTTCCCGAATTGTCGCCTCAGGTGCTGGGGATTGTTGTGCCCTTCCTGACGGGCAGTCCGTTCAACATCGAGTTGATCCTGCCCAGCGGCTGACGCGGCCCCCACAGCCGCGCAACTGAAAAAAGCAGGGCCGCCTCTTGGCGGCCCTCGTCGTTGAACAGCTGCCCGGGATGCGTGGCGGCCGTCGGTTCCGGGCAACGGGCCGGATGCGGCCCACCGCAACGGCCAAAGTGGATCGGACAGGACTCGAACCTGTAACCCAGGAGTTATGAGCACCTTGCTCTGCCATTGAGCTACCGATCCGCAGAGCGGGTAGCGGGAATCGAACCCGCATTTTCTGCTTGGAAGGCAGATGCTCTACCATTGAGCTATACCCGCACGACCCGGCCGGGAGAAGCCGGATTTGCAGGTCGGGGAGAGAGGATTTGAACCTCCGACCCCAGCGTCCCAAACGCTGTGCGCTAACCGGGCTGCGCTACTCCCCGACGAGAGGACGCGGATTTTACACCACAGCCGTCGGACCGGGGGATTGTGATGCCGGAGGGGGGCACTGTTTGGGGCTCGCGGCCGCCGGTCTGCAGTCACAAGGCGAAGGGCCTTCCGCCATGGGCGCAGACACCCCGCATCCGGTGATATCTCTTCCAAACGGCTTGTATCGGGGCGGGATCGTCCTTCCTGCGCGCTCTGCCGCGGACCGGCCGAAATCGATGGGGCTTATATGCGCCGGGACAACGCCACACACCAAATCAGCCGCAAGGTGGCGAACACGGCTCACACCGTCGTCATCGAGGACCTGAACACCAAGGCCATGACCAGGAGTGCGAAGGGCACGGTCGAGAACCCCGGCCAGAACGTGAAGCAGAAAGCCGGCCTCAACCGTGCCATCCTGACCTCCGGCTGGGGCCAGCTGGAGCGCAAGTTCGCGTACAAGGCCGGCGAGTTGCGGTTCGTCGAGCCGGCCTACACTTCGCAGGCCTGCAGCCAATGCGGGCACACGGCCAAGTCAAACCGACCGTCGCAGGCGGTGTTCGCGTGCGGAGCCTGCGGGTTCCAAGCGAACGCCGACCACAA
>DAOUIC010000261.1:0-21970 GCA_034428255.1 Anaerolineales bacterium | reverse complement strand
GCGCACCACGCGCCAGACTTCGGGCGGACCGCTGCGCAGGTAGAGGAAGTCCATCACGATCTTCAGCAGATCGGCGGGCCGCTGCACCTGAATCTCGGGATCGAGGCCCACGAAGTAGGTGTCCGTATGGTGGCGGGAATGGCTCCAGCGCCACATGTACGCCTCCCGCAGGGTCAGGAACGAACTGATGTGGTAGAAGAGTTCGTTCAGCCACTGGGTTCGGAACGGTGTTCCGTGCCCGCACTCGTGCCATCGGGCATCCGACGACGAATAGATGGTTCCGTAGACCAGGAACGCGGGAATGGCCCACCACGTCCCCCAGGCGGTTGCCGCCCATGCGGCACTGGCGGCGAGCAGCACGAACCAGAGGCCGAAATGCGCCAGGGCGGGGCCGTCGGTGCGTTCCATGAAGGCGCGCATCTCCTGGCGCGGCAGCGTGGGCTTCCACCAAACGCCGTCCATCCGCGACTCGATGTCGAAATCGTCCAAGGGAACGGCTTGCCCGGCGCCTCCGGTGAGCGAATAGTCCCTTGGCATTGCCTGTACGCTCATGACCTTGTCCTGATTCATGTATCGCGGCTGTGCGGAGCCCGCGCCTTGCCTGCGCGTGGCAAACTCCCGGGCCTTGACATCGATCCTAACCGACCCCGCAAAGCACGCGTCGATCCAGCCTTTGGCCGGTCGGGATCACATACCTGCCTGAGGCAGGGGCTGCAATCTGCATTTTGCCCAGAACCGGCTTCGGTGCCCGCGGGCACATGTTCCGGTTTCCCGTTCGACCAGAGATGGGACAGCCAGCAGGGACCTCTGGCGGTTCATGGGACCCTGCGCGATCCGGTGGTCCTTGTGCAGGACCGGCGGCGTATCGGGTTTGCTGGACTTGGGGCTGGCAGTCACGGAAGACTCGGTTCCGGCATCTGCCAGAGGCCCCGGTTCCCGCGTCGGGGCTTCGTCCATAGCAGCACACTGGCAACCATCAGGCCATGACGGCAACCAGCAGAAAACCGCAGATTTCAGCGAACTGTTACGAACCTGATGGTGGCGAGCGGGTGTCGTTGTCGGATGCCGCATCGCCCGGTAGCAGGGACCGCCATTGCGATGGCACCCGTTGTACTTGGAACATTCGATCCACCGCATCCAAAGGCGCACCGTTCGCACGCCAAGCAGCTTCTATGCGATTCAGACCTCGCGTGGGCAGAATGGCGGACATGTGCCTGTGCAACAATCCGATGGCTTCCTCAGTGTACCGCCGAAGTTCCACCTCAACCGGCGAGAAGTAATCCAACGCAACGGATTCCCAACCGGCCAAGGGACCTTCCCCTGCCCACTCCGCGTACCCCACCTCATGCGGGGTCTTGCCCAGGAAATCCAGGATCAGACCCGCCAAGCGTCCGCATTGATCCTGCACTGCCCCAACAAGATATTCTGCGGAATCCGTCGGCCAGGGGATGTCCTCGCCACTGTACGCACCCGTCATCCGGAAAGTGGTCAGTTCCTCCATCTGTTCCTTCGACAACATACCGTCCAGCCAGTCCCGATATGCTTCAGGGAACGTGTCGATCAACTCCTGCAGGTCGTGGGTGTTCTCGGGATCGCCGCCAAGGGTTCCGTGTGCTGCCTTGAGCGTGGTCTCCAACACTCCCTGCGCATTTTGGATGGCGCTGTCAGAGTCTTCGACAGCCAATGCCTTGAGTGCTTTCACCAGATGCCGACGAGATGATTGCAGTCGTGTTTGAACCCCGGGCCAAGGATTGTTTTGCTTCATGTGCGGGAGGCGCTCTCCATTGGGCTTAATGCCCCAGCGTTGTACTTGCCCCACAAGATGTGGCAACGATGTTCGCAAAATCTCAAACTCCGCTCGAGGTATGGGCACCACCTGTACGTACAGAGCCTTGTTGTACAGATCTTCGGCAATTCTCTTGGCCTGCTGGCGCAGGGCGTATTGCTCCTCCTTGTCGGAACCATCGCCAATTACTGCCAGGTCAAGGTCGGACCCGAGATGCCAGTTGCCCCGGGCCCGGCTGCCAAACAGCACCACCTCCTGCGTTTCAGGGAGCTGGTGCTGGAGTTCCTGTGCCACTGCCAGAGCCAAGGGATCCGGGTATCCTCGTCCCCGGTCCAATGAGGTTGACTGCTCTGTGCTCATGTCTGAATTCCGGTTGGTCATCCTACCGGTAACAGCGATTCTATCAGCCGCCCATGTGGGAATGTGGAAGCGGGGGTGCGAGGCGTTGCCGGGGAGGCATACGCCCGGTGCTGCTGCCGAAACTTGGCTTTGACCCGCACCGCGGCGGGTCCGGCACCCCTACTCGGCCGCTATCCTTCGCCGCAGTTCAGCCGAGCGCAAGACTCAAAAGTGCGACCTGAGGGCTTGTCGCCACTTGACCGGCATGCGCCTGCCCAGTTTGACGCGCTTTGCACCCAGGAACGTTCCCAGCTCCTGCATGGTCCGGGCGAGGCCGTCGGCAAGGTGCAGGTCCTGCTCCCGCCCCTCTTCCAGAAAGAGGGCTCTGAAGTGCAGTTCGTTCCGCTTGCGGTCCATTTCGGTGTCCACGCGCCCGAGCACGGAGTCGCCGGCCAGGATGGGCAGAACGTAGTACCCGTAGCGGCGCCTGGCCACCGGCACGTAGATTTCGATTGTGAAGTCGAAGTCGAACAGCGGCTGGTTGCGCTTGCGGTCGCAAATCAGGTTGTCGAACGGGGACAGCAGCACGGTGCGGCCCTCCCAGTGCGAGTCGACCTCCAGGCGCTGCAGCATCTCGGCATCCTCGGCATGGACCATCCATGAGCCGGGCATGGCTCTATTGTCCGAGTCCACCAGGGCGACCGGCAGGATGGTTCCATTCGCTGCCAGGGATGCCAGGACCGACTCCAGGTCGGGATAGGCGTGGCGCATGAAGTGGTGCTTGATGTCCCGGGCCGTACCGGTGCCCAATGCCTTCAGGGCGAGTGGCACGGCTCGACGGCAGAACTCATCCGGGTTCATGGGTGTGCGATCGGCCCACGGCGGCAGGAACTCGTCGGTCAGATGCCAGACCTTGCGGTTGCCGGAGCGCTGCGCCACCATCAACTCGCCGCTGAAGAACAGGTGGTCCAGCATGCGCGGCACGCTGCGCCCGCTCGTCCAGCCGGTGGAGTGCCAGGGAATGTGCGGAACGTCCGCCGTGATGTCCTGGGAGGCCAACGGACCGCGCGCTCGGAACTCCTCCCTGATTTGTGCCAACAGGGCTCCGTTTTGCTTTACCCATTGGGCCGTGCGACTGCCGTCCGTCTCGCTGGTCGCGGCAAAGGCCTGCATCCGGTGGTGGAACAACGGGTAGTCGTCCGTCAGGCAGATGGAGGCGCAGTGGGCCCAGTTTTCGAAGAAGAGCCTGTCGGTGTAGAGCAGTTCATTGAGCAGGACTGGATTGAAGTTGCCCAGGCGGCTCCACAGCACCAGCAGTTCGGTTCGTTCCACGGCACGGATCGGATCAATCTGGATGCAGCGGAGGGCCTTCAGCACCTTGCGAAGGGCCCGTTTGTCGGTCTCGGACCGAAGCAGTGCGTGGCTGTCGAGCAGTTGTTTGTGGATGGCGAGGCGCCGCGCTGCCTTGAGCGTGGCCTTCAACGGAAGAGACATGCCGGGATCATTCCACCGGGCGAACCGAGTCGAGCGCATCCAGGACGGCATCCACTTCGTCCTCGGTGTTGTAGTGGGCGAAGCCAATGCGAAGCACACCCCCGGACTGTTCCACGCCCAAGGCTTCGGCGACGGCCAGGGCATAGAAGTTGCCGTCCCAGGCAAAAATGTTGCGTTCGGCCAGGTGAACGGCCAGCTGCCGGGGTGTGGTTCCTTCCCGCCGCAGGGCGAACGTAGGCACCCGGTCGTTGGCGGAAGGCAGGCCGTAGAGCCGGTAGCCGGCCAGGTTGCGGAGGCCCTCCAGGAAGCGGTTCATCAGGTTGCGCTCGTGTTCCCGGATCAGTCCGAACGCAGTCTCAATCATGTCGCGCCGGGAGGCGGAGATGAGCAGATCGGGATCGCCGGCCGCCAACGACGAAATGTACTGGATGCAGGCGCAGAAGCCGGCCAGCGCCTCGAAGTTCGAAGTGCCGATCTCGAACTTCCCGGGCAGCGATCCGTCGTGGGCCCTGACCTGATAGGCGGGGAGCCGGTTGAGATGGCGTTCCTTCCCGTACAGGACGCCCAGATGGGGTCCGAAGTGCTTGTAGGCGCTGGTCACCAGGAAGTCGCAGTCCAGGGCGCGCACGTCCAGCAGTCCGTGGGGCGCGTAGTGCACCGCGTCCACATACACCATGGCGCCGGCGGCACGGGCCCAGGAGGCGATGTGGGCCACGGGATTGATGGAACCGGAGAAGTTGCTGGCCAGTCCCACCGCAATAAGGCGCGTGCGCCGCCCAATCAGCGATCGCAGCTGCTCCAGGTTCAGCGTGCACGTTTCCCGGTTGATCCGCGCCCAATGGACGACCAGGTTGCGCTCTTCGGCCATCTGCAGCCAGGGCGCGATGTTGGCCTCGTGGTCCAGTTCCGAAACGATGATTTCGTCCCCGTGGCTCAGGGTTCGGCCCACGCTGCGGCTGATCAGGTAGGTCAGGTTGGTCATGTTGGCGCCGAACACCACTTCCTGCGGCGCGCAGTGCATGAAGTCGGCGGCCAGCCGATGGGCTTCCGCCACCACCTCGTCCGTGGCGATGCTGGTTGCGAACTGCCCTCCCGTATTGGCCATGAAGCGACCCAGGTACTCCTGCATGGCCATGGCCACGGATTCCGGCATCTGTGAGCCGCCCGGACTGTCGCAGAACACCGCGGGCACGCCGTCATAGTGCTCCTGGAGCGAGGGAAACTGGCTGCGGACATGGTTCAGTTGCAGAGGCACGGCTGGGTTGTTTCCTTGGTTGGACGGAATTGGGCGAACCGGCTGTTACAGGTGGCCATGCCGCGGCCGGCGTGGTCGATAGTGTCGGTTTCCAGACTGCTCCATTGTGTCAGCAAATCTGCCGGTATGAGAACTTGGGGTGATACAACGGATCCAAAGGACATGGCATGTGGCTTGCAGGCCGTGTTATGGCCAGACCTTGGCATACCCGAGGATCAGTATGCAGCGAGTCCGGTTTCGAGGTCTCACCTTGGGGGACATCAGGTCTGTCTGTCGATTGGCCAACCGGGATGCGGTGCTGTGGAGCCCCCAAAGTCGGGGGTTCAAGCCCCGATGCTTGGCCCACCCGTGTCCGGACCGTTGCGCCAGTCCGGTGGCTGCCGCTTGGTGCCGAGGCATCGGCTGGACCAAGGGGCGGCGATAATGGTTGGAGGTGCTCCGTGAACCCTTGGGGAAGTTCCCTCCGGGGGCGGCCAATCGAAACGCGGGGCAGCGAGCCCGGATCTGTCGACATTGATGAGCGAGGTGCTCCATGGCGAAACGAGTGTATGCATTTGGCATGGACGGCCTCATTCTGCCGATGGTCCGGTACTTCGCCCAAGAAGGGTCCCTGCCTGCGTTTGCCCGTCTCATGGCGGAAGGCACCTACAACCAAACCTTCTGCTCCTTTCCGGTCTGGACGCCCACCAACTGGGCCACGCTGTCCACCGGGGCGCATACGGGGACCCATCAGGTGTCCACTTGGGAAACCACGCTGCCTTCGGGTGAGGACATCGACAGTTTCGACGGGCGCAGCAACCGGGCCGACCGGATATGGAACGCGCTGGAACGGGCCGGCTTGCAGGGCACGGCCCTGCACTACCCCGGGGCCTTCCCCTCGGGCGCCGAGACCAGCACCATCCTGGACGGGCTGGGGCACCCGGGCCACGCCCACACCGAGTTCGAGGTGGCCGCCTGCCAGGCCTACGTAACAGGCGCCGGCAGCGACGACTTCATGATCGGCCATGACGGCGCCCCGGTGGCCGGTTCCAGGAGCATTCAGGGCATCGCCGGTCCGACCATGGCAGTCGACTGGCGGAATCTGCCGCCGAGTCACAAACCACCGCTGGAGACGGAAGTCGAGATCGTGTCCCGGTTCGGCAACACCGCACAGCGTTATTCCGTGTTGGTGACCGCGTCCGCCGAGGAGTACGACCGGGTTCACTTGGCACGGGGCAAGGACGGCAACCTCATTGTGGCCTCGGCCGGAACCCGGGAATGGACGGACTGGCTGGTGGACGACTTCGCGGTGCCGGATGGCAGCGTCGAAGCGGCCCTGCGGTTCAAGGTCATGGAACTGGACCCCGGCGGCAACCACCTCAAGATCTACCGCAGTCAGGTCACCCATGTGCACGGCTACAGCTATGGGGATCCGGAACTGGAGGATCTGCTGCGGGAACGGTTCGGTCCGTACCAGGAACATGCCTCGATGATCCCCTACACCTCGGGCATGACCGACTTCGCCACGGCTCTGGAGGAGTGCGAGTACCAGGGCAACTGGTTTGCGGAGGTGGGCCACTACATGCTGACGGAAAGGGACAGCGCCTACTTCACCTGCCACTGGCACCTGTACGACTACCTGAATCACATCCACCTGGCGGATGTCGATCCGGTCTGTCCCGGCTTCGATCCGGCCCGCAGGGAGGAGCACATGGAGATGTTCAGGCAGGCATACCGGGTCGGGGATCGGATCATTGCCCGAATGCAGCAGACCCAGGCGGAACTGGCCGGGGACGACGTGTACGTCGGTGTGCTGGCCGACCACGGGGCCTACCCGGACGTGCGCGTGGTCAACGTACGCAAGTTCCTCTGCGACACGGGTTTCCTGGTGTTGCAGGACGGACCAGCGGCGGTGGCGGAGGATCAGGATCGGCTCTCAGACGACCAGATCGACTGGACTCGCACCAAGGCGTACCTGCGCCGGCGCGGCTTTGACATCACCATCAACGCGGAGCGCGGCTCCGACCGGTTCAACGACATCGAAAGGGAATTGCTGACGGCCCTTCGCACCTGGGTGGACGAGGAGACCGGACAGACGGTGGTGGCCATCGCCCTGCCCAGGCGGGATGCCTATATCCTGGGCCAGTGGGGCGACCAGTGCGGCGACGTGGTCTTCGTGTACGAACACGACTACGTCAGCGGTTACTATCCCCAATGGAAGGGCATTGTCGGGGGTGGCAACGTGGGCGCGCCGCGGGAGTTCGGTGCCCACCACGGCGGTTTCCTGCCCACGGACAACGGTTTTTCGTCAACCTTCGGGTCGTTCCTGATCGCGGGTCCCGGGCTCAAGCAGGACTATGAACGCGACACCGAACAGCTGGGTTACATCCATGCGGCGGACGTGGTACCCACGCTGTGCGGCATCCTGGGGATAGAACCACCGCAACAGTCCCAGGGCACGGTTGCCCGCGACCTGTGGGAAGGTTTTGACATGTCCACCAGCGACGGAAGTTAATCTTGGCATGGGTTTTGCCTGGTTTGAGGCGGGTTGTAGTCCGCTTCGGCTCAGGGTTCACCCCGATCAACAATTCCACCCGTCGCAAGTTCACGTCAAGCAACCAGTTGCCCACATCGGGCCGAGGAATTCCATGAATCCGAAACTTTCCTGCTGGTCCTCCCTGGGCAACTCCGATCTTGTGCACAAGGTCCTTGAAACGCCTCTCTGCGATACCCATGAGCACCTGCAGCGCCATACCGATTTCACACCGGAGAAGGTGGATATCCTGGGAGCGCTCTTCGAGAACTACGTGATCGCGGACCTGGTCGTGGCCGGTGCCTGCCAGAAGGCTGTCGACGACCTGTTCAATCCGGAGGCAGGCTCGGTGGCGGAGCGCTTCCGCGCCGTGGAGGAAGCGTGGGGCCATTGTCGACACACCGGGTATGGTGAGGCGGTGCGGTTGGCCGCCGAGCACTTCTACGAATTGGAGGAGTTGACTCCGTCATCCCTGACGGATGCCCAGGGCACTCATGCCGAGCTGATGCGAACCCGGACCCGCTTGCAAATCCTGCAGGAGGACGCGCATCTGGATCACGTCCAGGTTGACGACTTCACGATGGAAATTGTGCCCGACGAGGAGGATTTGAACTTCTACCTCTACGACATTTCGCTGTGGGATCTGGTGGTTGGCAAGCCGGATCCAGAGGCTCTCGGACGGCTTACGGGCGAGGAGGTTGCGGATCTGCGGTCGGCGGAGGCCGCGGTTGCCAAGCTGTTCGAACGTTTTGGGACGGAGGCAGTGGCTTGCAAAACGCAGCACGCCTACGTTCGCACGCTCGCTTGGCAGAAGCGGGACGGAGGCGACGCGGCCCGTCTCTTGGACCGGTACTTGGGAACATCGGGGGATTTGACCCCTGAAGAGCACAATCTCTTGGGCGACTGGTTCTTGGATGTGTGTTCCGGTCTTGCTTCCGAATACTCGCTTCCAATCAAGATCCACACCGGCTACTATGCCGGCCACAGCCGCATGCCGCTGGATTTCATCTCCTGCGAGCACCTGTGCGGGTTGCTGGCGGCCCATCCGGACACGGACTTTGTGCTCATGCACAACTCCTATCCGTATTCAATGGAGTTGGCGGCCCTGGTCAAGCACTATCCGAATGCCTACGTGGACATGTGCTGGGCCTGGAGCATCAATCCGTTGGACGCGTCGAACTTCCTGCGCCACGCCATCCACTCGGTTCCGGCCAACAAGGTGTTCGTGTTCGGGGCCGACACGTCCTGGCCGACTGCGTCCTATGCCTATGCCATGCAGGCAAGGTACTGGCTAACCCACACCCTCCAGCAGGAAGTCAACGAGGGGCACCTGTCGGAACGGGAGGCGATGGCCTACGCGGAACGGGTGATGTACTGCAACCAGCATGACTGCTTTGCAAGACTAAGGAACTAAAGAGTCAAGGGACGACCTGTTGAGGTGGACTGTGTAGTCAGTCTGGGAACGGATGCCGACAACCACGGCCGCCGAACGGGCCGCCCCGAGCCTTTGATGGTGCCCGGCTGCCCCGCTCCATCGTGGCTCCCGGGCCAAACCGTTGGTATTGATTCTGAATGCACAGACGACGAGGGATCCCTACAATGGTGTTGTCGTGACAACCGACAGGCCTTCTGTCGTGGACCTCAGTCCCAGCTCCTGCCCCCATCCCGAACGCCAACCAGGTATGTAAGCTCCCCATGCAAAGTGTGCGTCTCGGGGATGGCAGGGCGGTTGTCGCGCCCGACGGTTCGCAGATTCGCGAACTGGTGGCTGTCACTCAGGGCAGCATGGTGCATTGCACGCTGCCGCAGGATGCCGTCTCCATGGCGGTCGTCCATGCCACGGTCGCCGAGGCGTGGTATTGCCTGGCCGGAACGGGTCAGGTCTGGCGACGGTGCGAGGGGGCGGAGTCGGTACTTGACGTAGAGGCAGGCACTGCCCTGACCATCGAGTGTGGAACGCACTTCCAGTTCCGCAATACAGGCGACGAAGACCTCCGCTTCGTCATCGTCACCATGCCGCCGTGGCCCGGGGCCGAAGAAGCGCGCCGTGTGGAGGACTACTGGGCGACACCCCGACCGCACGTTGCCTGAGTGCCCGGGTGCGGTACCCCGGAGCTGTCGCCCGCGCAAAGGGTGCCGGCCTCGTCCCCCCGGATGCCGCGCGGCCGGCTCATCCTGCACCGTCGAGGCTCGGGCTCCGGTCCGTTGCTTGTCGGCTGTCCGGCACGTGTCGTGGCAGGCGTGTTTGTGCATCGTTCCTCTCATCCATCGCTACCTGGTCTGGCTGGGCTGGAAGCGACACCATGTCTGGGTGGCCCAGTGCTGTCACCACGATGCATGCCCACGGCGTTGTAAAGTTTCTGTAGCTTCCTGACTTGGCCGCCTCTTCAATATTCTGCCGGTCGCCATTGAGACGGTCCCGCAAGCAAATCCGGAACCTGTCCGAGCATCGATCGGAATCCTGAAGCTGGCGCGCCTGACACTGTCCGTGACCTGAGATTCATGGTCATCGGCCGAGGTTGCTCACGGCGGTCGTGACGGTCTGCCATAATTCACTATGCCCCATGTCTTTACGGTGCTGTTGCTGAACTGCAAGGTTCGGCATCTTCGAATCCTTTGGGGGCAGTTCTTGCAAGAGTTTTGGGAGAGGCAATGAATACCAAGAGAATGTCAAGACGCGGTTTCCTGCGTGGGTTGGCTGGCGTTGGCGCCGCATCGGCGTTGGTGGCCTGTGTACCGGCGACACCGGCCGCGCCATCGGGTGATGCCGCCGGGATGGCACCGGCAGATGAAGCGGTCGTCGAGATCGTAATGTTCGATCGCAATGTGGTTCAGGATTTGGAATACCGCAAGGAATTGGCTGAACGATTCAACGCGGAACAGGAAGGCATACAGGTCACCGTGGATGTCATCCCGCAGGGGTATGACCAAACCATCATGGCCCGCATCGCGGGCGGGACCGCAGGCGACGCCTTCCGTCACGCCTCCCACTTCGGGATGAGCAAGTTCACCACCCGCGGGCTGTTGCAGGAACTGGACGAGTTCGTGGCCCTGGACGACTACGACCTGTCCGTCTTCATCGAAGGGCCGCTCAGTTCCAACCGGGTGAACGGCAAGCTGTTTGCCCTGCCCGTGAATGGTCATGCCGGCCACGCCGGCCTCTACTTCGCCCCCGAAATCTTCGCGGATGCGGGCGTGGATCTGCCCACGGAGGACTGGACCTACGACGATCTGCGGGACGCCGCGGCCAGGTTGACCCGGGACACGGACGACGACGGCAAGTCGGACAGCTGGGGCATTTGGTTCGGGGCCTGGTACCAGGCCAATCTCACGCTGATCTCCGCCCATGACGGATGGCCCCTGAACGAGGACGGCTCCCAGGCCACCTGGGCCGAACCCGGCGCGGTTGCCGGCATGCAGTGGATTCAGGACATGTACCACGAAGTCGAAGCGTTGCCGGTGATGGCTGATTCCGCGGCCAAGCAGCAGCTTTGGTCGTCCGGCAAACTGGCGACGGCCCTTTCGGGTGTGTGGGAAGGGGCCTATCTGGGGGACATCACGCCGGAAGGCCTGACCTTCAGCCTGGTTCCGGGTCCCAAGGGACCTACCGGCAAGCGCGGTGGATTCGCCGGATGCAACAATTTCCCCATTTGGAGCTCCAGCGAACACCCCTACGAAACCTTCCAGTGGATCAAGTACCTGTCGAGTCAGGAAGTGGGCGTCGAGGGCATCGGCCGCATCGGCGAACCCGGATTGCGGTATGACGTTTTTGAGGATCCGAGCGTGGCCAACGATCCCCTGATCATTCCGCATTTTCAGGTTCTCAAGGATGTCAAGCCTTTCCCGGCACCCCACAACGGCCGTGACTCGGAAGTGATCCAGGCCACGGCGCCATTGCTCGAGGGCATCTATCTCAACGAGCTCGGTGCCCAGGAGGGGTGTGAACGATTGCAGGAGGCGATCCAGGAAATCCTGGACATGCCGCCCGTCGAAGCTGCCTGATCGCCATTCCATTGGTTCGTCAAATCGGTTGAGGGTTGTTGCCGCCGCAAGGTGTGCAGCAACCCTCGGTTCCCGCTTGGATGCTTGATGATTGCCCGCTACCGTTCGCGTAGCCGTGTGGCACGCGTTGAGGAGTTGTGGGGATTTCTGCTTATTTCCCCTTGGGTTGTCGGATTTCTGCTGTTCACGGCAGGTCCGATGCTGGTGTCCCTGTACTTCAGCTTTACCGAATATGCCTTTCCCTTGAAGCCGGCCTGGATCGGGTTGGCCAATTACGTCAGGGCATTTGCCAGGGATGAACTCTTCGGCATGTCGCTCTGGAACACGTTGTATTACGTGGGATTGGCGGTTCCCCTGGGGGTATGCCTGTCGCTGATGCTGGCCCTGCTGTTGGATCGCAGAATTTCGGGTCGCGCCATATGGCGGACCATCTACTACCTGCCTTCCATCGTGCCGGTGGTGTCGGCCACCTTCCTGTTTCTATACATATTCCAACCCGACTACGGCTTGATCAACGGATGGCTCTGGAAGCTGTTTGAAGTCGAAGGCCCGGGCTGGTTCAATTCCCGCGTCTGGGTCAAGCCCACCTTCATCCTGCTGGCCCTGTGGAGTGCCGGCGGCCCCACCATGATCATCCTGCTGGCGGGTCTGCAAAACGTGCCGGGAGAAATGTACGATGCCGCCAAGGTGGATGGCGCGGGCCGGGGCCGTCGCTTTCGCCACATCACCCTGCCGCTGCTCAGCCCCACCCTGTTTTTTGTGTTGATCACGGGGTTGATCGCGGCCTTCAAGATTTTCGGGGCCGTGTATGTTTCCACGCAGGGGGGACCCTTCTACGGCAGCTACTTCTATGTGCTTCATCTGTTTACCCAGGCCTTCAGCCACTGGCAGTTGGGATATGCATCGGCCCTGGCCTGGATCCTGTTCGTCATCGTGCTGGTGTTTACCCTGATCCAATTCAGGTTCAGCGGCGGCTGGGTGCACTACGAGGGCGAAACGGACAACCGGGCCTCATGACAGCAGGCGATGCCGTGCCTGCCAGAGGCGCACGCGGTCCCATCCAGGCATGGGACGTCTTCACCAACATCCTTACGGTGGTGTTGGCCTTTGTGTTTGGCTTTCCCTTGTTCTGGGCGGTGTCCAGTGCCCTCAAGCTGCCCATCGAGCTGAATGTCATTCCACCCCTGTGGTTTCCCCCTGCCCCTCGCTGGCGCAACTTCATGGAGGTGAATGATGTCCTGCCCTTTTTCCGGTTCATGGGCAACACCGCGGTCATCACTGTTGCCTCGACGGTGGGAGGGGTGTTAACGGCATCACTCGTTGCCTACGGCTTCTCCCACTTTCGATTCCGGGGTCGGCAGGCCATTTTCATCCTCATGCTGTCCACCCTGATGCTGCCCATAGAAGTGACACTGATCCCCACCTACCTGATCTTCAATGAACTCCGGATGGTGGATACCTTTTGGCCTCTGTTCCTGCCCGACTGGTTTGGGGGCGGTCCGTTCGCGATTTTCCTGTTTCGACAGTTCTTCCTGAGCATTCCGCGCGATTTGAGCGATGCCGCCAAGATCGACGGGTGCCATGTCATGCGTTTCTACCGGAGCATTCTGGTACCGCTGTCGGTGCCGGTGATGATCACCCTGTCCATTCTGTTCTTCCAGGGGTCCTGGAACGAACTGATGCGGCCGCTCATCTATCTCACGAGCATGACCAACTACACGGTATCGGTGGGATTGATGTTTCTGCGTACCCAAATCCTGGCCAACGTGGCCCAACGCGGCGAACCCACCGAACATCTGCTGATGGCCGGATCCGTCATTTCCATGCTGCCTTCGCTGATTCTGTTCTTTGTCCTGCAGCGTTACTTTATTCGCGGCGTGATCATGTCGGGCATCAAGGGTTGAGTCGGTTTGCCCCAACTTGGCGCGCGGGTTGACTCCTTTGGAATGCGTGACGTGTCCGGCCAACCGGGGGCGTCACCCGCTGCCGCCCTGCGGCTGCCCGCGGGCAACGCCCAACGAGTGGCGGTCCCTGCTGCAGATCCCGGACAACAAACCCGGCCAGTAGCGCGTGAGACGATCCGCCACCAACCGGCTACGGTGCAACAAGCCGCGGATGCCTGTTGCCGAATTCCGTGTCCCCTGGCGGGACATGCAGGGGGATTGTGACCAGGGTTTGGCGTGGTGGAACGCGCACGCCGGATCAAGAGCGGACGCAACCGCCACCGCCGACCGGTTCGCGGTCAGGGGCAGCTGCACGGGGCGAGGGGCGATCCCGTTGGGGCCTCCGAAGACCCCGGGAACATGGCGGGCGAGAGCCTGTGAGGGGCGCAAGACCTCCTGTAGCCACGGGGCAACCCTTGGTTGCAAGCCCCCATGGTTAGAGGCTGGCCAGTAGATCCTGCACCGTGTGAACCGGTGCCTTGCACGTCCGGTTTTGGCAGATCCAGGCCGCGGGCTGACCATCCGGCATCGACTTTCCGGCCAAGAGCAACATATCGGATCCATGGTCCGGATCCACCTCCACCACGATCCGGTGCGGGTGGTACATGCGTCGTACCTGGTTTGCCAGATCCGACTTGACAGGATCGGTGGGATCGCCGGTGATGACAATTTCCTGCGGGGTTGCCTGCCAGGCCTGCAAGGCGGCGAGCATGCGGCCGGCGGCTGTCGGGTAGCCCGACAGCAGACTTCCCGCAAACTGAAACACCCGCTGGGCGGCTGCCCGGTACCGGGCTTCGTCCGTGATCCAGGCCAGCCGGATCAACAATTCGGCTGCCATGCTGTTGCCGCTGGGGATGGCGTTGTCCTGGATGTCCTTGCGTCGCATGACCAGCGTCTCGTGACTGTGGCCCGTCTGGAAAAATCCTCCGGGATCATCCTGGTCCTCGAACTCCGCGAGCATCATCTCCGTGATCGCACGGCAGCGTGTCAGCCACTCCATGTTCCCTTCCGCCTCGAACAGGGCCAGTAGCGCGCGCCCGTAGGCGGCATGGTCCTCAAGGTACCCGCGCAAGTGTGCCTTGTCGTCTCTCCAGGTGCGGAGCAGCGTGCCGTCCGGGCGGCGCATGTGGTCCCAGACAAAGTCCGCGGCATCGCGGGCCGCCTGCAGCATGTCGGGATTGCCCAGCACCGATCCGCATTCGGCCAGGGCGTGGATCATCAGGCCGTTCCACTCGCAGAGGATTTTGTCGTCCGTATCGGGATGTACCCGTTGTTCCCGAACCTCGAAGAGGGTCTGCATGGCCTGATCCAGGACGGACTGCATCTGGCGCGGCTGCAGGCGCAGTCGCCGGCATGCCTCCTCGGGCGCCACGGGACGGTGGAGGATGTTGTGGCCCTCGAAATTGCCGTTCTCCGTAACACCAAATGCAGTGGTGACAACGCGTGCCGCCTCCTCGGACAGCACTTCCTCGATTTCCTCCAACGACCACACGAAGAACTTGCCTTCCTCGCCTTCGCTGTCCGCGTCCTGGGCACTGAAGAAGCCGCCGCCAGGATGGGTCATCTCCCGCCGCAGCCACTCAAAGGTTTCGTTGATCACGCGCAGGTAGTCGCTGTGACCGGTCAATTGCCACGCGTGTAGGCAGGTGCGCATCAACTGGGCGTTGTCGTACAGCATCTTTTCGAAGTGGGGCACCAGCCACACCGCATCCACGCTGTAGCGGTGGAAGCCGCCCCCCAACTGGTCGTAGATGCCTCCGTTCAGCATCCGGGTCAGGGTGTGTTCGGCCATGTGGCGGTCGGCAAGGTTCTGCTGTTCCCAGCTATGGGCCAGAAGGAAGTCCAGGGTCATCGGCTGGGGAAACTTGGGCGCGCTCCCGAATCCACCCGCTTGGCTGTCGAATGTATTGCGCAGTTGACGGACGGCCTTGTCCAGAATTGCGGCCGGCATGTCCGCATCGTCCGCTGTTCGGCCCTGCGAGGACTGCATGAGCGCGACCAGCTTCCGACCGTGTTCCGTCAGGTCGGAGCGGCGCTGGCCGTACGCATCGGATACGGCTTGGAGGACCTGCCGGAAGCTGGGCATGCCCTGATGGGGAATCGGCGGGAAGTAGGTGCCGCCGTGGAACGGCGTGCCGTCCGGCAGGAGGAACACGCTCATGGGCCAGCCGCCGTGCCGGGTCATCAGCTGCACCGCCTCCATATAGATGGCGTCGAGGTCCGGACGTTCCTCCCGGTCGACCTTGATGTTGATGAAGCCGGCGTTCATCACTGCCGCCGTATCCGCGTCCTCGAAACTCTCCCGTTCCATGACATGGCACCAATGGCACGCGCTGTAGCCAATGCTCAGGAAGATCGGCAGGTCGTTGGCCTTGGCGGCGGCCAGCGCCTCCTCGCTCCAGGGATACCAGTCCACCGGGTTGTGGGCATGTTGCCGAAGGTAGGGCGAAGTTTCGTGGATCAGGCGGTTGGTGTGGATCACAGTGTGGTTGTTTCCGGTGGGATTGGTCACTTGGGCGAGGTACAGGCCAGCGAGTGGCGGCGCGTTGAATTTACCGGCGGCCGCGGTTGGCCTGTCCCTGTACAGGATGCCTGACGCGGGCAACCGCTTGCGATCATGCCCAATCCGGTGCCCGCGGGAACTGCGATTCCCGGCACCCGGACGACCACACCCGGGCGCCGCTCCGGCTAGTTCAGCGCCTCGCAGTAACGGCCATCGTTGTCCCGATCATGGCTGGCCGGCTTCTCCCTGCCGGCGTAGAACGCTTCGTACTGGGCCCGGGTGTCGAAGTCGTTGCAGTATCGGCCCTGCCTGCGCGGCGGAGGGTATCCGGACTGGGTCGCGCTGTCAGAAGGAACTGGAGTTGCCTGCGCCGGCTGTACTGGCTGGACCGCCGGCACGTAGGGTTGGCCGGTACAGGTATCCAGCATGGAAGACAGGGCGGATTTCTCGGCCTGGGTCACCAGCAGGCTGTACTTGTGCTTGACTTCAATCCAGTCCTGCGCATACCGGCACCAGGAAGCCTGTACCGGAGGCTTCCACTCGTCTGGTGCGTCGGCGCTCTTGGAACGGTTGACCCCATTCTCCGTGGCCTGCAGCGCCGACGCCAGGGCCAAGTCGTTGGCGTAGGCCCGTTTCCGGCTTCGACTCCAGGCATGACCGCCGGAGATGTGGGCGTTGTAGAGCGGCACGTGGTGATCGATGTCCACTTGGCTGGCCTGGGTGAACGTCCGTCCGCCCCAGGGGCCCACCCAGAGGCCCGTGTCGACGGTGCAGCCGTTGGCACGATAGGTGACGGCTCTCCGGCTTTCCGCAATCAGGACCTCGGCCCGGGCGTTCTCGCAGTCACGGTCGTCATCGACCCAATGATTCCAATCCTCCCTGTCGTAGGTGTCGTGGTGGGAACGGTTCCCGACCGGAAGTTGCGCCAGCATGTTCCGGTAGGGGTCTTCGGTGGAGGGTGGCACCGCCGGAGCCTGGGGCGTGGGAGTGCTGGTGGGCGGAGCTTGGGGAACGGGTGTATCGGTGGGTGGAATCGGAGTTGCTGGCAGGGCGACCACCGGCAGACCCGGCGGAACGTGGTCCACCAGTTGAGCCCAGATCCAGACTCCCGAGTCCAGTTGCAGCCAAGTCCCGTCGCTGTTTTGTGCGACCGGCCGGACCGGAGCGCCGGTTGGAAGCTGACCGGCGAGGGGGAAATCGGTCCCCGGTCCGCGGCGCAGGTTCGAGGTGGTGTTGGTGACCGGTGCCGCCGGCGGTGGTTCGGGCGTGGCGGTGGGCAGGGGAACCGGTGTGTCCGTGGGCTGTGGCGCGACCGTTGCCGTCGGATCCGGAGCCGCAGGGGTGTTCGTCGGCTGTGGGGGTACGGGTGTGTCCGTGGGTTCCGGGGGTACGTCCGGGGTTGGGGTGAGGGCGGGTTCCGATTCGGAGTCCGCTGCCACCGGTGTGGGCGGCATTGGGGTCGGTTCCGGCGGTTGGTTGCGGTTGTCGTTGCATCCCGCCACCGTCAGGCCGAACACGATGAACACGGTCAGGAGGAGGCTTGCGTATCGCGTTTGGCAGCGGATCCCGAGAAACATCGGTCGTTCCTTGCTTGCAGATGGAGGCGGGCTGGAAGGATGCGCCCGGATTCGGCCGAACCATGGTCGCGCGTGCGGTTGGCCTTGTGCAGATCGCATAATGCCTCTTGGGCTGGATGCACAGGTCCTTTCGGCGGATGCAGTCGCCATGCTTCAAAAAGCCTGAGGCCGAGGTTCGGACCCGGCCGGGCCGCGCGCGGCAGTCCGGATTTTAGAACCATGTGCCTGCTTGGCCTATACTGTGGGTATGGACGTCAAGCACTATTGGCACGGCAATCCAACCCTCAGGCGGCTACCATCCGGTACCGCCGCGGCAGCCGCCGAGCTGTCCGCAGGCGGGTGACTCCTTGATTTAAGCCCCCGCACTGTGGACAGCGAGGTTCCACGGTGCAGTCAGCAGCGAACGAAGCACTGTGGGACCAGACCACGGTGCTTTTTTTTGGCTCCGATGACCACTTCCGACAACTCCCCCCATCTGGACCATGACACGGTCCGCGCCGTGGCCGATCTGGCCCGGCTGGAACTGACCGATGAGGAAGTGGTGCGCTTTGCCGGGCAGCTGGGCCAGGTTCTGGCCCATGCCGAGAAGCTGCAGGCCGTGGACACGGCCGATGTGCCGCCCACCCCCTATGTCCTGTCCCTGGCCAACGTGGCCCGCGGGGACGAACCCGCACCGGGTCTGTCCCAGGAGGAGGCGTTGGCCAACGCCCCCGAGCAGGACCGGGGCTTCTTCCGCGTCAAGTCCTTCTTCGGGTCGTGAGCAATACCATGGCCGCACCCGATCTGACCACCCTGACAGTCCGTGCCGCGCGGGACGGGCTGCGTTCCGGTGCCTGGACGTCGGAGGAACTGACGACGGGATATCTGGAACGCATTCGTTCCGTGGATCCGTCCGTGCATGCGTTCCTGCACGTGGCGGACGAACTGGCCTTGGTCAAGGCCGCCGAGGCCGACCGTGTACGGGCCGAAGGACACGGCGAACCGCCGCCGCTCCTGGGCGTGCCCCTGGCCGTCAAGGACGTTCTTTCCACGGAGGAAATGGACACCACCTGCGGCAGCCGCATCCTCAAGGGCTACCGGCCGCCGTTCACCGCGACCGCCGTCGAACGGCTGCAGGCGGCCGGCAGTGTCCTGCTGGGCAAGACCAACACGGACGAATTCGCCATGGGCTCCAGCACGGAGAACAGCGGCTACGGTCCGACCCGCAACCCGTGGGATTTGACCCGGGTCCCGGGCGGCAGCAGCGGCGGCTCCGCGGCGGCCGTGGCCTGCGGGCTGGCACCGGGAGCGCTGGGCACGGATACCGGAGGCAGTGTCCGCCAGCCGGCCGCCTTCTGCGGCATCGTGGGGCTGAAACCCTCCTACGGGCGGATTAGCCGCTACGGACTGGTCGCCTTCGGCAGCAGCCTGGACCAGATTGGTCCCCTGTGTCGCAGTGTGGAGGATGCCGCGCTCCTGCTGGAGGTGATGGCCGGCCGGGACCCCAGGGACAGCACAACGGTGCCGGAGCCGGTACCTGCCTACAGTCGTGATTTGGACGGGGACGTGTCGGGCCTGAAGCTGGGCGTGCCCGAGGAGTATTTCATTGACGGCATGCAGCCGGAGGTGGAAGGCCGGGTGCGGGATGCGGTGGAGCACATGGCCGGGCTGGGAGCCGAGATTGTGCCCGTGTCGCTGCCGCATACGGACATGGCCCTGCCGGTCTACTATCTGGTGGTGACCGCCGAGGCCTCCGCCAACCTGAGCCGGTACGATGGCGTGCGCTTCGGCCACAGCGCGCAGGCTGGTTCAATGACGGAGAACTACCGGCAGACCCGCGCCCAGGGTTTCGGCGACGAGGTCAAGCGGCGCATCATGCTCGGGACGTATGCCCTCAGCGTTGGCTACTACGACGCCTACTACCTGAAGGCCCAGCAGGTCCGCACGCTGATCAAACAGGACTTCGACCGGGTGTTCGCGCAGGTCGACCTGTTGATTTGCCCGGCCACTCCGACCACGGCCTTCGAGATCGGGGACCGGGTGGACGATCCCCTGTCCATGTACCTGGCCGACGTGTTCACGCTGAGCGTCAACCTGGCCGGCGTGTGCGGGATCTCGCTGCCCTGCGGAACCGATGCGGCCGGCCTGCCCGTGGGCCTGCAGCTGATCGGCCCCCATCTGGGGGAGCAGTCCCTCCTCAACGCGGCCCATGCCTACGAAAGCACCACTGACTGGCACGCACGCGTGCCAAATCCAATCGCCTGAATCGCAGCCGAGACAGAAGTCGGAACAAACCGGGGTCCTTCATGCAACACCAAAGCGCAACGCTCAACGGCCGTGTCCGCACGGGACGCATCAGTGCCCGGGCCGCGGCGTTGCCGGCGTCCCCCATTCGCCGGTTCTTTGAGATTGCCAACACGCTGGACGATGTCATCAGCCTCAGCATCGGCGAACCGGACTTCGTCACCCCCGAGCCCATCCTGGAGGCCGGCATCGCCTCCCTGCGGCGCGGCAGCACGGCCTACACGGACAATTCCGGCATTCTGCAGCTGCGGGAAGCCATCCTGGCCCATCTTCGGAAGTTCTACGACTGCCCCGCATACGATGCGCGCAAGGAGATCCTGATCACGGTCGGGGTCAGCGAGGCAACCGCCTTGGCCTTCGACGCACTGCTGGATCCCGGGGACGAAGTCATCGTTCCCCAGCCGTGCTTTGTCAGCTTCACGGCCACCGTCGAACTGGCCGGCGGCGTGGTGGTGCCCATCGCGACCAGGGTCGAGGACCAGTTCAAGGTCACGGCCGCGCAGATCGAGGCGGCGATTACGGAGCGCACCAAGGTGCTGATGCTGAGCTATCCCAACAATCCCACCGGCGCGGTCCTGGACGAGGCGGACCTGCTGTCCATTGCGGAGCTGGCCGAGCGGCACGACCTGCTGGTGATTTCCGACGAGATCTACGATCGGCTGGTCTACGGCAGCCACCGGCACGTCATGTTTGCCGGCCTGCCCGGCATGCGGGACCGCACCGTCCACCTGGGCGGCTTCAGCAAGGACTACGCCATGACCGGCTGGCGCATCGGGTTCGCCATGGGTCCGGCCGACATCCTGGGATCCATGCGGCGCATCCATCAGTACCTGATCATGTCGGCGCCCACCATGGCGCAGGAGGCCGCCATTGCCGCGGTCACGCTCCCCGCGGCCGAGGAGCATGTCCTGCGCATGCGGGCCGAATACGACGCTCGGCGCCGAGTCATTGTCGACGGCCTCAACAGTCTGGGCCTGCCCTGCTTCGAGCCCAAGGGAGCGTTCTACTGCTTCCCCAGCATCGTCAACTCCGGCATGGATGACATGGAGTTCGCCGAACGGTTGCTGGTGGAAGAGCAGGTGGCTTTGATTCCCGGCAGTGCCTTTGGAGCGGGCGGCGAGGGCTACGTTCGCTGCTGCTATGCCGCCTCCATGGAGGACATCGAGGAGGCCCTGCGTCGCCTGCACCGGTTCATGCGCCGGCACGGCTGAACGGGCCGGCTCAGTCGTCGCTGGTCGCAGTGGACGCTTCCGCGATTTCGTCCTCCGGTTGCAGCGGCACCACTTCCAGCCGCCACAGGGGCAGCGCCAGGTTGAGGTTCCGGATTTCCCGGTTCAGTGTCTCCACTTCCCGGTGGACCTGGTCCGTCCAGTCCTTCCGCAACCGTGCCGCATGGGGCTGGGAGTGGTCCAGCTGGCGGAATCGCTGCCGCCACTGTTCCCGCCGGGTCCGGATTTTCGCCAGCAGGGCCGTACGGTCTTCGAGCCAGCTTGGCTGTACGTTGGCATCCTCCATGATCTTGTGGGCCATGACCATGTCGGGCGGCACGCCGGGTGGCGGGTCGAGATCCAGCTTGCGTCCCTTGCCCTTCAGGTTGCGCCAGCCGGGCGAGTCCATGGCCTCCGCCAGTTGGCGGTCGATCAGAATCTCCCGCTCGCCGGGGTACGCCGGGTGCTGCGGGCGCTTGGTTGATCCGGGAGTCTTGGGCTTGGATACTTCGGCCATGTCCGTTGGTCTGCACAGGATGCTCTGTCACCATTATGAACCGGGAACGGGCCGACGGGTCCCGGCCGGGACCCTCGCCTTGTCCCTTCTGCAGCAATCCGCGTGATGCCGTGAACAACAAATTGTGGGGTGGCCGCTTTGAGGGCAGCGTGGTTCCGGCCATGGCCGCCTTCAGTGATTCCATCGATTTTGACCGACGTCTGTGGCGGGTTGACATTCGGGGCAGCCAGGCCTATGCCGCCGCCCTGGGCGAAGCCGGCCTGCTTACCGCCGAGGAGGTGTCCGAACTGCAGTCCGGTTTGGATCGCGTGGCCGCGGAGTGGGAGGCGGACACGTTCGAGTTGCAGGCCAGCGACGAGGACATCCACACAGCCAACGAGCGGCGATTGGGGGAACTGGTGGGAGCCGTGGCCGGCAAGCTCCACACGGGCCGCAGCCGCAATGACCAGGTGGCCACGGATCTGCGTCTCTGGCTGCGGGATGAGATCGACGCCCTGCACGGTGATCTCCGCCAACTGATCGGGGTGATGGCCGACCGCGCCGAAGAGCAT
>DAOUIC010000260.1:0-18863 GCA_034428255.1 Anaerolineales bacterium | reverse complement strand
GCATTGCTGGGTTCGACGAGGCGCGTCCCGTCGTCGAACACGATGGTGGGGATGATCCGCTTGCCCTCGTTGAGACGGATCACCAGTTGTTCCGCTGCCGCATCCTCCTCGATGTTGACCCAGGCATAGGGGATTTGGTGATCGCCGAGGAAGGATTTCGCGCGGCGGCAGTCCGGGCACCAAAAGGCGCCATACACTGTCAGCGATGGTTGGGACATGGTCAGGACACGCCCTGGGCAAGGGGTGGCGGCATGATGCCGCCCCCGGATGTTCGCACCGATTGTAGTGCAGCTTGAAAACGACCAACAGCGATCGTTGACCGGCCTTCAAGGGCGCTTGCATCCCACGGGGAATCAGGCGGTTCGGCGTGCTAGACTCAGCCAATCCCCGCCGTGCCAACACCCGGAATCCACCCTATGCAAGTAAGTCCGCGCGACCCATTACCTGTTCCGGCCGACCTGAAGGAACGGTGTCACAGCGCCCTCGCCTTCGCCGCCACACAGGTTCGCAACCTGACGGAGCGCCATCCCGATCTCCTGCCCCTCTACACTCGCGGGGGCCGCTGGAACCACGAGGGCGAGGCGTGGACCAACTGGTGCGAGGGGTTCGTGGCGGGACAGATGTGGATTCTCTACCGCCACACGCGGGAGCCCTTCTGGCGGGACACGGCCATCCACTATTCGAAGCTGCTGCGGGGTCGGGAACACGATCGGGATGTGCACGACCTGGGGTTCATCTTCTGGTCCTCCTGGAAGCGGTGGCACGACGAAACCGGCGACGACGCCCTGCAGGACGTCATTGTCCAGGCCGGCCAAACCATGGGTCTGCGCTTCAAGGAGAAAGGACAGTATCTGCGCTCCTTCGTTTCCGACGAGAGCATCTTCATCGACATCATGATGAACGTCGGCATCATCTTCCACGCAGCTCTGGCCACCGGCGACGAGGAACTCTGGAACAAGGTACATGCCCACTGCCACACGTCCCGCCGTTATCTGGTGCGGGGGGACGGCAGCACATCGCATGAGGGCATTTTCGATCTGGAGACCGGTGCCTTCCTGCGGCAAACCACCCACCACGGGTGGCGCGACGACTCCTCGTGGGCACGGGGTCTGACCTGGTCCATGTACGGGTTCGGCACGGTGTACACCTACACCGGCGACGCGCGTTTCCTGCAAACCGCGGAATTGAACGCCCAGTACTACATGGAGCACACGCAGCACCATGGAGTCCCTCCCAACGACTGGACCGAGGCGAATCCAGCATCCCCCTACGAAAGTTCGGCCGCGGCGATCGGCGCCTGCGGCTTCTTCCAGTTGGCCCGGTTGGTTAGCGACCCGGTGCGAGCGCGTGCCTACCACGAATACGCCTGTCAAATTATGGAAACCCTCACCGGCCCGGAATTCCTGGCGGAAGGGATTGACGGCTGGGAAGGCATCATGCGACATGGCATTTACCTGCGTCGCAAGGGGCTGGGGGTCAACGAAAGTGTGATGTGGGGCGACTACTTCTTTCTGGAGGCCCTGTCCCGGGCAATGGAATATGAGTAAGCGGCGACAGGCCTTGGTCACAGGAGGTGGCCGGGGCATCGGGCGGGGGATCGTCCTGGCCCTGGCGGCGGAGGGTTGGCATGTCGCCATCAACTTCCGCAGCAACCGGGAAGCCGCCGAGGAGGCTGCGGGCGCGGCCCTCGCCGCCGGCGGCGAGGCTACGCTCGTACCGGGCAACATTGCCGAGCCCGCCGACCGTGCCGCCGTGGCCGAGGCCACCCTGGAGGCCTGTGGCTCCCTGGATCTGCTGGTGAACAACGCGGGCATGGCGCCGCGCCAACGGGTGGACCTGTTGGAGATGGGCGAGGCCAGTTATGACGAGGTCATGGATGTCAACCTCAAGGGCCCGCTGTTCCTGACCCAGACCCTGGCCCGGCACATGGTCGACAGGGTCGACTCCGGCGGCCGCCCCGGCCAAATCGTCAACATTGGCTCCATCAGCGGATTCACAAGCAGTACCAACCGCTCCGAATACTGCATCTCCAAGGCCGGCATGACCATGATGACCGCTCTGCTGGCGGATTGCCTCAGCCCATGGGGCATCAACGTGTACGAGATCCAGCCCGGGATGATCGAAACCGACATGACGCGCGGCGTCAAGGCCCGGTACGATGGCCTGATTGAGGACGGCCTGACCCCGATTCCGCGCTGGGGCCAGCCGGAAGACATCGGCAAGGCGGTGGCCGCCATTGCCGGTGGAGCCCTGCCCTTCTCCACGGGAGAGGTAATCCGGGTCGACGGCGGATTCCACATGCATCGGCTTTAGGCTTCCGGACATCCGAACCGGGAACGGTTCCGCCAGCGTGCGAACAAATGGGTTCTGCCGGTCCGGCTCAGGTGCTGCAACGCAAGGCACCGCGGGCCGACCAAGCAACCCGAGCGGCATCCAGTTGCCTGAACAGTCTCCAAGGAACCTTCCATGCCTCCACGCCTGCGTCGCGTAGCCCAATTGCGAACGCCAGCTCTCTTCAGCCGCTACCTGTCCGAACGGGCCATCGACCTGCCGTTCGATGAAACGCTCGAGACCGATTCCCAGGCACCGCTCGCGCAACCCTGTGAAGTCCACGGACTAACCATTGGCAACCGCTTCTGCATCCACCCGATGGAAGGCTGGGACGGCACCGAGGACGGCAAGCCCACCGAGTTGGTGGAACGCCGCTGGTCGCGGTTCGGGGCAAGCGGCGCCAAGCTGATTTGGGGCGGCGAGGCGGTTGCCGTCCGGCCGGACGGCCGCGCCAACCCCAACCAGTTGATGTTGACCGCCGACTCGATGGCGGCCATCGGCGGTTTGCGCGAGACACTGGTAGCCGCGCACCAGGAATGCTTCGGCAATGCCGACGACTTGCTGGTAGGGTTGCAACTAACGCATTCGGGACGCTTCGCCCGACCCAACGACAAGGCCCACATGGAGCCCTGGACGCTGTACGCCCACCCTGTCCTGGACGCGAAGTTCCACTTGGGCCCCGACGCCGTGTTGATGAGCGACGACGACATCCGGCGTCTTATCGACGACTTTCTGACTGCGGCACGACGCGCGCGGGACATCGGTTTCCAGTTCGTCGACATCAAGCACTGCCACGGCTATCTGGGCCACGAGTTCCTGAGTGCCTACGACCGGCCCGGGGACTTTGGGGGCAGCTTCGAGAACCGGACGCGTTTTTTGCGCACGATCGTCGAAGGCATCCGCAGCGAGGCGCCGGGATTGCTGATCGGTGTCCGCCTGAGCGCGTTCGATTTTGTGCCCTTCCGTCCGGACCCGGACCTGGAGGGCCAGGGCGTGCCGGAGCTGGAAACCGACGGCTACCGCCATGCCTTTGGCGGTGATGCCACCGGGACCGGCCTGGACCTGGATGAGACGGTGCCCTTCCTCAACTTATTAAGGGATCTGGACATCCGGCTGGTCAACCTGACCGCCGGCAGCCCCTACTACGTGCCGCACATCCAGCGGCCGGCCCTGTTCCCGCCGTCGGACGGCTACCGGCCGCCGGAGGACCCGCTGGCCGGCGTCGCCCGCCAGGTACAGGCCGCCGCCGTTCTCAAGCAGCGCTGTCCCGACATGGTGACAGTCGGCTCCGGATACTCCTATCTCCAGGAGTGGCTCCCCAACGTGGCCCAGGCCGTGGTGCGCAGGCGGATGGCGGACTTCGTGGGCCTGGGACGCATGGTCCTGTCCTATCCCGACATGCCTGCGGATGTGTTGGCGGGCCGACCCCTGCAACGCAAGCTGATCTGCCGCACGTTCAGCGACTGCACCACGGCACCCCGCATGGGATTGATTTCGGGATGCTTCCCCCTGGATGATTTCTACACGCAACGTCCCGAACACGAAATTCTCCTGGAGGCCAAACAGGCCACCTGACGGTCTGTCCGGCTCCGGTGCCGGCATCGGCTTCCTCTCCTCCCCTTTGCCAAGGAACAGATCCATGCCATCCATCAAGACCACCCTCGTCGGCAGCTATCCGGTGCCCCGCTGGCTGCAGGCCACACCCAGCCGGGACTCGTTGCACGACGCCATGGCCGTGGTCGTCAAGACCCAGGAACTGGCCGGTTTGGACCTGCTGGTGGACGGCGAGCTGTCCCGCTTCGACTTCAATCACCCGGAAACCAACGGGATGATCGAATACTTCCTCGGTCCCATGTCCGGGGTGTCCACGACCCTGACCCGGGATGACTGGAAGGCCTTCCACAGCCGGCCCGACATGCAGTTCCGTGCCCAGCCGGCGGCAGTCGTGACCGACGACATCGGCGCCGGCACGTTGAATCTGGAGCAGGACTACCTCCGCCTGCAGACACTCACGGAGCGTCCCACAAAGTTCACCGTCACCGCACCCTACATGCTGGCCCAGACCCTCTTCGACCGGCACTATCCGGACTTGCAGAGCCGAACCATGGCGCTGGCCCAGGTTCTGGCAGACGCCATCCGGGACATCGACGCCGATGCGATTCAGGTGGACGAAGCTTCGCTGACAGGGCACCCGCAGGACTGCAGCTGGGCCCACGAGCCCATCAACCTGGTGCTGGATGCCGTGGCCAACGACAGCGCCCTCCATCTGTGTTTCGGAAACTACGGCGGCCAAAGGGTGCAGGCCGGCTTCTGGGAGGACATGGTGCCGTTCCTCAACAACCTGCACGTGGGTTCGCTGATCCTGGAGTTCGCCCGCAGGGGCTACGACGAACTGGAGGTGTTCAAGGACGTGCGGCCGGAGATCGCGCTGGGGATCGGCGTCATCGACATCAAGGACCTGGAAATCGAAACCCCCGACACGGTGGCGTCCCGCATCGAACGGGCCGTCTCCGTCCTGGGCGCGGAACGGGTGGCCTGGGTGCATCCCGACTGCGGGTTTTGGATGCTGCCGCGCAACGTGGCCGACGGCAAGATGCAGGCCCTGGTCGCCGGCCGCGACCTGTTTTGCGGCACTCGGTCCGCCTGAACCCACCCCGTCGAAACCAACCGCACACCGCCTCCGGAAACAAGCCATGACCGCTACGCCACCTCCCGTCAGACTGGCCGCGATCGGCCTCAACCACAACCACATCCACGGCATGGCTGCCCACCTGGTGGAAGCCGGAGCCGAAATGGCCGCGGTGCACGCCGTGGAACCCGAGTTGCGGGAACCCTTCGCACAGCGGTACCCCGATGCCCGGATTGCCGCGACGGCGCAGGAAATCTACGAGGATGAATCCATCGACGTGGTCCTGACCGCAGCCATTCCCTCGGAGCGAGCCGGCATTGCCGTGGCCGCCATGCAGCACGGCAAGGACGTGCAGAGCGACAAGGCCGGCATGACCACCCTGGCCCAGTGGCAGGACGTCAGGGACGTTCAGGCCGCGACCGGTCGCATCTACTCGGTGGCGTACAGCGAGCGGTTCGGAAGCAAGGCCACCGTGCGCGCGCTGGAACTGGTCAAGGCGGGCGCGGTGGGAGACGTTGTCCATCTGATGGGGACCGGTCCCCACTCCCTGCGCAAACCCACGCGTCCCGACTGGTTCTTTCGGCGGGACACCGCGGGCGGCATCCTCTGCGACATTGCGGCCCACCAGTGCGACCAGTACCTTGCGTTCAGTGGCGAGACCGATCCGATCGTGGTCAAGTCGCAGGTGGCCAACCGCGCCCATCCCGACACACCGGAATTCGAGGACTTCGGCGACATGCTGGTGAGGGGCCGGAGCACCGTCGGCTACTTCAGGGTCGACTGGTTCACGCCGACCGGCCTGGCCTCCTGGGGCGACACCCGGCTCACGATCGTGGGCACCGAAGGCTATATCGAGGTGCGCAAGAACCTGGACCTGGCGGGCCGGGCGGGCGGCGACCACCTGTTCGTAACCGACTCCGCCGCCACGCGGTACGAGGACTGCTCCGACGTACAGCTGACCTTCGGCCACGACTTCCTGGCCGATGTGCGCGACCGTACCGAAACCGCCATGCCCCAGGAACATTGCTTCAAGGCCATGCACCTGGCATTGACGGCCCAGGCCCAGGCAGACCGCATCTAGTGGGCCGTAGCTCGATCGAGCCAACACCATGACAGCACCTTTGCCGGTCCCGAAGGAATTCGATCGGGCGCGGAACCTGCTGGCACATGCCACGGAGCATGGCACGTTTCACGAAACCCGTCGCTCCTGCCGCTTTGCCTGCGACCTGGTGGCCAATGGCACGCATCGGGATCTGGTCCTGGCGCAGGAAGTGCTGGCAGCCGTCCTGGCCTGCCAGGTGACCGACCCGACCGACGTGCACGCGGGCAATTTTCTGTGGATGGCGGACGACGACCGCATCGAAGACCTGAACGCCGTGGTCTTCTGTCTGGAGCATCTCATACCCATGATGCTCCGGCACGGGGACCGGCTGCCAACGGACACCCGTGCCCGGGTACTCGACGCCATCCGGCTGGGCCTGGAGGAAGTACTGCGCCTGGACGTCTGGATGGGCTACTCCAACATCACCGCCCTGTCGGTGCTGTGTTGTTGCCTGGGCGGGGAGCTGCTGGGCAGGACGGAGATTCTGGACGCAGGGAGCGCCAAACTGGAAGCGTGGGTCGGGTTCACGGCCGAATCCGGCCATGTACTGGAATTCAACTCCCCCACCTACGCCGCCGTTTCCATCCGCGCGCTGGGCAGGCTGAGAGGCCTCGTTGCCTGTCCGGACACCGCCGTTCTGGCGGACATGATGCTTTGGCGGCTGGGATTGAGTTACGCCCTGCACCTGCATCGAGCCACAGGTCGGCTGGCCGGACCGCACGGGCGCGCCTACCAACCAAGTATCGACGGCGAGGCCCCGCCGGAGTCGCAGACGTTTGCCGAGTGGCTGGACACGGGCCTGTTGCCGGGCTGGCTGGGTGAACTGTACCGTGCCCTGCCGGATCGCCGGGAGGTGCGGGAAGGCGTCCTGGCTTCCGAACAGATTGCCATGCACACAGCGCTGGAGCCCGCGTTTGCCGTCGGTTCCGTAACCCGCAGCGTGCATCCGCAAGGGAACGCGGTCATCGGACACCTGCAGGGAGGCGGGGACGCACCGGGCGGCGTCCTCTATGCCCGTCACATCCTGGACGACAAGTGGCTGGGCGACTTCTACCATGCGACGGATCGCTCCCACTCGCGCAACCTGATGGACGAGGGCGACTTTCTTGGCATCCAGCACGGCACGGCAGTGTTGGGAGCCTATACCCCGCGCGCCGGCCGGACCGCCTTCCGCAGTTCGCGCACCGCATTCATCTGGACGCGGCAGGTGGCGGTCACCGCGGTGTACGTGAACGACAAACCGGCGGGGAACCTCCCCCTGACCATGGTCCCCGGTTCCCGCCTGACCGTCTGCACCGACCGGGTCCTGTGTCTGCTGCAACCGCTGCATCTGCCGGACCTGCTGCAACCGGCCACCGTTGAACTCCACCGGCGCGGCGGCGACCTGGTGTGCGACATCTACCACTACCGCGCCAAGGACACGAAGCGGTTCTGGGATCTCGCCTGGCCCGGAGCCTTCTACAAGGGCCGGCCGGCCTGCATCTTCTTCCTGGCCGTGCACCCGCGGCGCGATCTGCCGCTGGCGGACGATGTGCGGTCCCGGTGGTCCGAGCTGTCCATCGAATGCACGGTGGCACCCGCCAGGACCCGCACCCACCTGCGCGAACAGCGCCGGGCGGCGGCCACCGTCTCCGGTCCGGACGGCAGCTTCTCGCTCGATGTGGATCTCATGGATTTCCGGCACCGGACCCAGCCTGCCGCAGACACCGGATTGACAGCTCCGCTGGCGGCCCAGTGCAACTGGCAGGACACCGCCGAAGAACACTCGCTGCGGGTTGCGGATGCGGAGGTCCGGGCCTCCGGGGCCAACATTCTGTTCGCCCGCGAACCCGGTTCGGACACCTGGGCGCTGGTTCAGGCCGCCGACAACCCGGGCCCCGTTTCGGTGCGCGTCGGCGAGACCATCCGGCGTGTACCGTTGACCGGCAAAGGCATCGCCACGTATGCCGATGGACGGCTGACCGTACGCCAAACGCATTCATCCACCATCTGACACACCACACACCATAGGAGCCACTCCATGCCCCAACCCATCCGTACCGCCATCGCCGGTCTCGGCCGCAGTGGCTGGGACATCCACGCCAACCTGCTGGCGCCGCTCACGGATCTCTACCAGGTGGTTGCCGTCGTGGACGGCGAGGAGGCCCGTCGGGAGGAGGCCCGGACACGGTTTGGCTGTTCCACCCATACGGACTTCGGCGACCTGGTCGCCAACGACGACATCGAGCTGATCGTGGTAGCTTTGCCCAGTTTCCTGCACGCCGACCTCACGGTACAGGCCCTGGCAGCCGGCAAGCACGTGGTGTGCGAGAAGCCGATGGCCGATTCCCTGCCGGATGCCACGCGCATGGTGGAGGCGTCCCGCGCGAACCCGGGCACCTTGTCGATCTTCCAGCAGCGCCGCTACAACCCGGACTTCGTCAAGGTCCGTGAAATCATCGACTCCGGGGTGCTGGGGCGAATTGTCCAGATTCGCATGACCGAGAACCGGTTCGGTCGCCGCTGGGACTGGCAGACCCTGCAGCGTTTCGGCGGCGGCTCGCTCAACAACACGGGCCCCCACTATCTCGACCAGGCCCTGCAGCTGTTCGGTCCGAAGGAGCCGGAGGTGTTTTGCGACCTGGACCGCGCCCTGACCCTGGGCGATGCCGACGACCACGTCAAGGTGGTGATCAAGGCGGAGGGCCAGCCCACCATCGACATCGAGATTTCATCCGCCTGCCCCTACCCCGGCGAGTCGTGGAATGTGATGGGTACGCAAGGCGGCCTGTGGGGCAACCGGGGTGAACTCAAGTGGTCCACCTTCGATCCGGCGGACCTGGAACCGCGGGTCCTGACGACCGAGCCCACCCCCAACCGCTCCTACAACCGGGATGTCATCCCCTGGCAGGAGCATAGCTGGAGCCCGCCGGCAGCCACCGAGCCGGTGTACACCCAGTACTATCGGGACCTGTTCGAGACGCTGCGCAATGGCGCCGAACTGAAGATCACGCCCGAAAGCGTCCACCGCGTCATCCAACTTCAGGAGCGCTGCCACGAACTGGCTCCGCTCGACCGGCGGTTCTAACCTCCGGCAGTACAAACCAAAAGGAGCAACACCCCATGGCAGGCGAACCCCGCTTGATGTTCAGCACGCTCGGATGTCCAGGCTGGACCCTGGAGCAGGCGGCCGACACCGCCGTCGCAATCGGCTACGGCGGCCTGGAAATCCGCATGCTGGACGGCACCATCATTCCTCCGGACCTGGACGCGCCCGGACGCACCCGCATCCGGGAAGTCATGCAGTCGCGCGCGCTCCGGACCATCGGCCTGGGCCTTTCCACCCGCTTCACGATGCCGGACGGCGCCGAGCGCGAACGCATGGAACAGGATCTGCTGGCCTATCTGGAGATGGCCCGCGAACTCGACGTTCCCTTTGTGCGCACCTTCGGCGGCAACCTGGCGGACGGCCAGGCGACGGAGGACGGCATCAACAACGTGGCCGAGAGCCTGAACCGCCTGGCATCGGCCGCGGCCGACGCGGGCGTGACCATTCTGCTGGAGACGCACGACGCCTTCTGCAAGGGCCGGGATGTGGCCCGCGTACTGGATCAGGTTCCTTCCGATCGGATCATGGCGGTCTGGGACGTCCATCATCCGTGGCGCATGGGCGAATCGATTGAGGAAACCTGGGCCTGCATCGGCGAGCGGACCGCCCACGTGCACTTGAAGGACGCGGCCCACAGCGATGACGGCACCTTCCGGCTGGTGCTGATGGGCGAGGGCGATGTCCCCAACCAGGCCATTGTGGACCTTCTGGAGTCCAACGGATACGAAGGGGCCTACAGCGCCGAGTGGGAAAAGGCCTGGCATCCCGGCATTGAGGAACCGGAAGTCGCGCTGCCGCAACACTTTGAAGTCATCATGGGCTGGCTGCGCGGGTGAACGTTCCGTTCCGGATCGTCCGCGCAGCCTGTCGCGACTCGTCCCCCCTTTTCCATGAATTTGGGCGGGTTGGGCAGTGCGGGCAGCAGGTCCCAATACAGTTTATTTAGCATACAAAACAGCAATTACTTTTCCTTGAACATTCGGGCGTCCGGCTCGTGGGACCATGGGCCGGATGCCCGGAATCCCTATTGAACAAGGCTGGCAGACTACCGGCCAAGGCTTGGAGACCTTGGAACGATTGTGCGCGTGAAGGCCGTCGCACTTGGTCGCACAGGCTCTGCTACCGCATAGAGGCATTGTTCGGCCATATGGAAGCGGCACGGACATGCGATCAAGGTTTCGCGTAATAATCCACGCCCAATCTCCGGTACGGGTTGGCCGGAACCCCTGATTCGGCCGTCGGCCGTCAGGTTGCTTGACACACGGTTATTTTTTGTCGTTGCCGGCAAATTAACGTCGTTTGGGCGCTCGGATACTGCCGGTCGCAGGGCGACTCGTGATGGCGCGCGCGACCCATTTGACGTGTTGATTCGGCTTGCGTCCCCTGTGCTACAGTGCAGGCCTCAGGCAGAAGGGGCCATTGATTTTAGAACCGTCGGCACGTCCTGGATGTGGTTCGCCACCAGGCATCCGGCCGGGAATTGTTGATGCGCCGCAGCCTCCCCTTCTGACTGGTCGCGGAACCGGATTCGCAGCCAGTGGATTATGCGCAGAGGCTCGCCAGTCGCAGCTTTCCTCGGGAAGGTCGATGGTTTCCAGCAACAACGCCCAGCAGGCCTGGCAGAGAGCCCAGGCTGCACTGGCCCTGCAGCTCACCGCCAGCGAGTACGACACCCTCGTCGGTCCGTGCCGTTTCTTCTCCTACGAGGACGGCGAGCTCAAGCTTCTGGTACCCAACTCGGTGGCCCGGGATCTGCTGGGAAACCGACTGCGTCCGTGGCTCAAGGAACACCTCGCGCAACTGCTGGGGGAATACGTCGACGTACACCTGATCCTGGATACGGCCGTGCCCGACGCCGCGGTGCCGGCAACACCCTTGGAATTGCTGGCTGCACAAGCCAATCCAGCGGGAGAGCAGGCTGGCTCGTTGCCGGCGGGAGGCAACCGCCTTAATCCGGCCTACACGTTCGAATCCCTCGTAATCGGCCCCCACAACAACCTGGTTTGTGAGGCCGCCAAGCAAATCGTCAACCTGGAGGCAAGCCATTTCGCCTCGCTGTTCATCTATGCCAACACCGGCTTGGGCAAAACCCACCTCCTGCATGCCATAGGCCATCAGGCGCAGTCCCTGCAGGCGCGCGTGTGCCTCTGCACCAGCGAGCAGTTCACCAATGATCTGGTCACCTCCCTTAGACACCGAAAAGGGTCGGCGGACGCGATGGATCGGTTCCGTCAACGCTACCGCGAGGTGGACCTGCTGCTGATCGACGATCTGCAGTTTCTGGCCAACAAGGCAAAGACCCAGGAAGAGCTGTTCCACACCTTCGCCGCACTCTATGCCGCGGGGAAGAAAGTAGTGCTCACCAGCGATGCCCCGCCCTCCCAGTTGCACGGCCTGGAGCAGCGCCTGCAAAGCCGCTTCGAGGGTGGACTGGTCGTTGACATCGAAGCCCCCGACTCCGAAACCCGGCTTGCGATCCTGGAAGCCAAGACGCGGCTGTTCGGCTACGACCTGCCGTTGGACCTGCTGCAGCCAATCGCCTTCCAGACCTACGTCAACATCCGCGAACTCGAAGGAGTCCTGCACCGCCTCAACCTGATCCAGAGGCAGCAGGACGGAGACCTGTCGCTGCATCAGGTTGAACGCCACATCGAGTCGCTGGCACCCGAGCGGGAACCGGTGGAACCGGAGTTGATGCTTAAAGTAATTTCAGATAATTATGGCATAGAGGTTGAGGATCTGGTCGGTACAGCCCGCAACCGGAACACCTCCCGAGCCCGCCAGACCGCCATGTACCTGCTGCACCGGGACCTGAAGCTGACCCTCAAGGCCACAGGCCAGCTGCTGGGGGGGAGGGATCACAAAACCATCAGCCACGGAATTCGGCAGATGAAGCAACGCCTTGCGGGCGACCCGCAGCTGGTGCGCGACATCATGGAGGTCCGCAGTCGTCTGCAGTCCACTGCGGCAACCCCTGATTGGACATAAAGTGTTAAAACAACAATAATGGCTTGTTAATTTTCCGGGACCGGTCGCAACCAGTAGCTGTTGGTTTCGGTGCCTCCTGCCCAACGGCAACCTGCGACCCGGACTTCCCCGACCGGCAGGGCCATAGGGCAGGCAGCGGCCGGGTCTCGCATCAAGGTTTCAGCCGCACGCATGCGAGGCAGGCAAGTCCCGGCCGCGTCCCGCAGGGAGCCGGGTCAACCCCGACCCGCAAGGTTTTGCCTATCCGAACTTTGCTTGGGTGCGGAATAGTCCCGGCCCAGCCAGGCCATCACGATCACGGCGCCAAGGCCCAAGGCCAGCAAGGCGAGCAGTTTGTTGATCCGGTCGTCCAACAACAGCGTCAGGGCACCGAAGATACAGCAGAAGAGGTAGTAGGCGAACACGATGGCCCGTTCGGGCACGCCGCGATCCAGCAGGACAAAGTGCAGGTGATCGCGCCCGGAAGTCCACGGCGCGACACCGCGGCGCAACCGGCTGAAGATCAGCCAAGCCACATCCACGATGGGCAGCCCGAGCACCATCATGACGGTGGCGATTTTGGCGCCTCCCATGATGCCGACGGCGGCCACCGCATTGCCCAGAAAATAGGATCCGCTGCTGCCCATGAACAGGGATCGGCGCCAGAGGTTGGCCGGCAGAAAGCCGACAATGACGCCTAGGAGAATCGTGGGTATCACGGCCACCGAAGCCTGTGGCTCCGGCAGCACGTAAAGCATGTGGACCACCAGGACGGCGCACAGAATGGCCGATACGCCGGCTGCCAGTCCACTGAGGCCGTCAAGCCAGTTGACCGTGTTGATGCAACCCATGAACCAGAAGACGGTGACGGCCAACACCAGCCACCAGGGAAACCCGTCCGGTCCGAAGATCAGGCCCGGCCCCAGTGGGTTGTTGACGTGCTTGATGAAGATCAGGCCCGCCATGGCAATCAGGCCCGCCCCAATCTGGATCAGGTACTGCCACCGGGAAGCAAGATCGAAACGGTCGTCGATGATGCCCCAGGCCGCGCAGAAGGCACTGCCCCCCAGCAGAGCCCATATGCGCCGATTCTCCAGCGGATCATGGCTGACCGGCAGCCATGCCCTCAACTCCGGACCGGCCGCCTCCCGCACTGCCAGATAGAGGCCAAGGACCAGCGAAAAAGAAGCCCAAAGGGCCAGACCACCGGTGCGCGGGACGATGCCTCGGTGCTGCCGGCGACCACCCGGTTTGTCCACCAGGCCCCAAGTGCGTCCCAGCCAGCCGCTGACAGGCGACAACGTGGCCGAGGCCAAGGCCGCAACCAGTCCCAGAACCACATAGAAGGCAATGCCAACCATTGCTGTCGCGTGCAGGACCGGCATGCAGCCGGCACAGGCGGTTCGGAAGCCCTTGCCCGAGTCGGATGCCGCGCAGTCTCAGTCAACCGCCGAAGTCGGCATCGGACTCCAGACGGGTAAACCACACCGGTCGCTTGAGGGATGTCCGATCTTCATAATCCCTCCAGGAAGGTCGCCGCACATGTTCGTGAATGAACACCTGAGCCGGTTCGACATAGTCCCCGTCGGGTTGCATGGCCTCCTTCTGCCTGCGGGCATCCCTGTCCGCCGCGGCTACGGATTGGCGGGCGCCCTTGCCTCGCCGAGGGGCATCGGATCGGCGGCCGTCGCGACGCCCTCGTGATTGCTGGGCGCGCGTCTTGGGTCGTCGCTGAGGCCCGGTTCCCCGGCGGCCCCGTGAACTGTTGCCCTTGCGCCGTCCCCTTCCCGATGGTGAGGGGTTGGTCCGGCTGTCGCGGTCCGGGTTCCCTGATCCGCCCCCATCAAATCGACGCGGGTTGGCACGGTCCGCCGCCGATTGCCTGCCTTGCGACCGCGATCCGTCCGAACGACCGGCCGCCGATTGTTTCCGCCTCCGGCCGCCGCGACGACGACGCTGTCCGGACCGGTTTTCGGTTTGTTCGCGGCGGTTGGTGGTGCGGCCGGCACGGCGCCTGCCACGTCCTTGTCGGCTTGGTTTGGAATCGTCTGCACCATCGCTGTCCTTGCCTGGACTGCCTTGCGGTTTGGACGGTGATTCGTTCTCAGCATTCATGTTCAACTCTCGAGCCCCTGGCTCCAACTGTGCAGTCTTGGGTTGGTGAAAATACGTGGTCAATATGGCACGCCGTCCAATCGTGGGCAGCCCTTACTGCTTGCACCCATCACCGGGGTGGATACGCTCCGAACAGTGTGTCAACCCGGCCCCAACAAGCCAAGGACCCGTCTGTGCGCACGGCGCAGGATTGGGAACTGCCTGTACTGACGTCCATGAACAGCCCCACAGGCGGGACCCCAATGCCATCCTCCAACAGACCAGCGTACGATCCGTGCGTAGTCCACAATTGTAATTGTCGCGGGTATTGACGGACATGAACGGTCCAGCGGGGGCGTTCCCTTGGCCAAAGTGATTGAGGCCCCAGCAGAACACACCACCGTCGGCACGCACACTGCATGTGTGACCCGCACCAGCGCGGACCCTGGGAACTGGCGCGGCAGGGAGTAGACGCCCCCGGCTTCGGCAAACATCAATGTGGGCTGACCATTGTTGGAAGTCCATGACAGGACATAACGCGCCCGTGATGACAGTCCGCCGGACCGACAGCCACCCAATGACCCTGTGGCCACAAATCCTACGATGGGCCGATCTCGAGCAGAATGACTTGCGCACCGGAGGCATTGGCCACGACGATGGTGGTGCCGATGGTCCACTCGCGAGGGGTTCGCCCCCAGAACTTGTCGTAGGCGGTATCCGTCCCTGCGCGGGACATGAGCCGAATGCTGTCGCCGGGACTGAGCGGAGCCATCGCGTCAAAGCGGTACTCCTCGTCCAGGCTGGTGGACACGGTCCAATTGGCCAGGGAGACGGGCTGGTCGCTGACATTGACAATGACGATCACTTCGGAAGCGTAGGTTCCTGCGTGCAGGACCTCGATCGCAAAACTGTCGGCCGTCGCCGTCCAGCCGCTCCCCTCGGCAACAGCGTCGGGGGACGGAATCACCAGGATCTGTCCGGGCGTGATCAAGTCCGGGTTGACAATGCCGTTGGCGGACGCCAACACCCCCTGGCTGACACCGAACGTCGCCGCAATGGCACCCAGCGAATCGCCGGCCTGAACGGTATAGGTTCGCGGGGCCCTCGCGCCTCCACCTTCCTGTAAACCGAAACCGGAGGCCTGGACCACCTCCTCCTCGTCCTCGATGGTCGGCACAGCAGCGGACGCCGGTTCGGCCGGCATGGCCACCTGCGGCTCTGCCGGCGCGGTTGCGATTTGCCGTCCAATCGACCTGTGCTCGTACAGCAGGAACCCAACCGACACCAGCAAAACAGTCACCAGGACGTTGACCAGCAGGGCGAAGACGAACTGGCTGCGGTTCATGGGCCCCAACAACTACCGGCAGCTATCCGTCCGCCACATACACCGGCGGGAAGTGCGGGCGACCCCAGTCCGTCTCATGGTTGGCGATCATGATTGATATGAAAGGGACTTATATACCTGTGTACCAGGACTGTGCCCTACAATGAACGGAAGCCGTGAGTGTAACGAGCACTGCACGGCTCCCTGACAGGCAGGTTGAAGATGGCAACCCGGACTGCTGCCCCCAAGTCTAAAACAACCGAAGTCCGCTGCGAGCGGTATCGCATCCGCTTCGACCGCCGCGCCCAGGCCGCCCTGTGCGCGCAGATCGCAGGTGCCTGCCGGCTGGTGTGGAACCTCCTGCTGGCCGACTGCGAGCGGCGGTATCGGTTGCACAAGGAATATGGCAAGGGGACCGCCATCGAAGGCGCGGTGCCCGTGGACAAGTCCGTCTCGTTCTTCACGCTGGGCAAGCGGTTCACCGACCTGCGCAGCAGACCCGATGCCGTCTGGGTGCGGGCGTTCCTGGGTTCGCCGTGGGGACGGCGGTACCGCGACCTGGATCTGTCCTGGCTGCGGGATCTTCCTTTCGGGTCGGTCCGCTACACGGCCAAGTACCTGGCCGACGCGTACACGCGCTTCTTCGAGGCATGGGCCGCGGCGAAGGCGGAAGGGAAGTCGCTGGGCGTCCGCAAGTCGGACGGCAAGCCCAAGGGGTTCCCGAAGTACAAGGCCAAGTTCGACAGGGACGACGGCTTCACCATTCCCGACGGCGTGCGCATGGACGGCGACCGATTGCACATCCCCAAGGTGGGATGGGTGCGTCTGGAAGGGAGCGGGTTGTACCGGGGCTGCAAGGCCAAGCAGGTGCGCATCCGGAAGGAAGGGACCGAGGATCATCCGAAGTGGTATGCCTACGTGTTCCATGAAGTGCCTGTGGACCGGCTGAAACAACCGGCCTGGACCGGTGCCGTGGGCGTCGACCGCAACGTGGGCCAGGCTACGGACAGCGACGGCGAAGTGTACGCAGTGCCGGACGACCCGAAGCTGGACGCGAACATCAAGCGCAAGCAGCGCCGTGCGGCCAAGGCGCGGGCGCGTTCCAAGGCCAACGGCCAGCCCATGTCCAACCGGGGGCGGCGGATCTGCGGGCAACTGAAGAAGCTGCAACGCAAGAAGAAACGGCGCCGGGAAAATGCCAACCATCAGGCAAGCCGCAAGCTGGCCGACACGGCGCATACCGTGGTCCTGGAGAACCTGAATATCAAGGCCATGACCAAGAGTGCCAAAGGCACGGTGGAAGAGCCCGGCCAGAATGTAAAGCCGAAGGCCGGACTCAACCGCGGGATCCTCAATACGGGTTGGGGCCGGCTGGACCGCAATCTGGATTACAAGGCGGGCCGGGTCGTGAATGTGGACGCGGCCTACACGTCCCAAACCTGCTCATCGTGCGGACACATCAGCAAGGGGAATCGCAGGACACAGGCAACATTCAAGTGCGTGGCGTGTGGATTCAAGGCGAATGCCGACCACAACGCCGCCCTCAACATCCTGGAGCGGGGTCTGGCCCTGCTTCCGAAGGCCCGCGGGAATGGGGCTTCTGCACGGCGAGAGGCGCTCGATCCCTGTTTGTTGCCTTTGGCAATGGACAAATCGACCTCGGCGACCCGTGAACAAGGCATGCCGACTGCGCAAGGACCTCCGGGTAACGGTGCTTAGTCAAGTATGTAATTCCCATAATGTATGTCATTGTGCCACTGAAGTGTCCAGAGGATGTCGGCCGCCAGGACCGCCCCATCTGTAGGAAAGACGCAGCAACCGATGATTCGAATCGGCATTGATGCCAGGCTTGCATACCATCGGCAGGCCGGCATCACGCGGTATGTCCGCAACCTGTGCTCCGCACTGCACGCGCTCGATTCCGGGGATCAGTTCACCGTTTTCCACCACAGGCGCCAACCGTCGGCACAGCGCGTGCCGGAGGCATGGCGCCACCGAACCCTGTTCAGTCCGGTCCACCACGCCTGGGAACAAGCCGGCCTGGCCCTCGAACTCTCGCTGGGAAGTTGGGACGTGGTCCACTTCCCGGACTTCATCGGGCCTTTGCAGACCAGCTTGCCAACCGTAATCACGGTCCACGACTTGGCCTTCCTGAAATGGCCCGAGGTCCTGACGGATGACGCCGCCGCCTACTATGGCCAACTGCCCCGTGCCGTGGAACATGCCTCGGGCATTCTGGTGCCAAGCCGCCACACGGCCGCCGACTTGGCCGCCCGCTTCCCGGAGGCGGCCGACAAGACGACTGTTGTGCCCCATGCTGTTGATCCGGGATTTCTGCAGAACAGCGCAGAACCTGATTCAACCACAGTTTCCAAGCCCGACTGGCTGCCCGACGACTACCTTCTGCACGTGGGCACACTTGAACCCCGGAAAAACATTGCCACACTTCTGACTGCCTTCGCCATGGTTCATGCCCGTCCCGAAGGCCGTCGGTTGATGCTGGTTCTAGCAGGCGCTTCGGGCTGGCTCCAGGACGATATGGAGGAACAGGCCGCCAAACGCGGCATCGAGAGTGCCTGTGTCTTTGCCGGACAACTATCGGAACCATCCTTGGCCCAAGCCTACAGACATGCCAAGTGCCTGATTCATCCGGCGTTGTACGAAGGTTTTGGCTTCACGCTTCTGGAGGCCATGGCCAGCGGCACGCCCGTGGTGTGCAGCAATGCGTCGTGTCTGCCGGAGATTGCCGGCAACGCCGCCCTCACCCACGACCCCGGGGACCCCGAGGCCGTTGCCTCGAACGTCTTGGCACTGCTCAAATCGGAGGAACTCGCCTCCGACCTGGTGAACAAGGGCCACCAAAGGGTTTTGGAGTTCAGTTGGGAGAAGGCGGCCAGACAGACCTTGAACGTCTACCGCGCGGCGGCACTCCAAACATGATTCGGTAAAGAGACCATGCGCATCCTGTTCCTTGCCCCTGTTGTACCGTGGCCGCTTACCCAAGGCCGCAACCTGCGCAACTTCCACCTCCTCAGGATTCTGGCTGAAAGACACGAGGTGGAGCTGCTGTGCGGCACCTTCGACGCAGGCCCGTCCGCCCTGCCCTCGGAAGTCGCGACCCTCGCCGAGTTCGCCGCGGTCGTCGTTTGGCCGGCGCGTCCGTTGGCAACCAGGCTCCTGAACATGGGCAGGCACGCACCCGACATCTGGCAGGCCTATGCAAGCGACCAATTGGTGGACACGGCGTTGGCCCGGCATACGACCAAACCCTTCGACTGCGTCCATGTGGCCGGATTCGAGATGATGGGAACGTGGAACAGGGTTCGTC
>DAOUIC010000259.1:0-3725 GCA_034428255.1 Anaerolineales bacterium | reverse complement strand
TGGCCGGGCAGGATCCGGAAAGCTGGCTGACCGTGGATGCCAAAGGGGACCCGGCCGCAGTCCACACCAGAATTTGGGAAGGGGTCTCCGTCCTGCTTCCCAATGCGACGGAGGCAGTCATATGAAGATGGTCATGGCCGTGGTGCGCTATCAGGACAGCAGCGCACTGCTCGACTCGATGTCCGGTCAGGGATTCACCGCGACCATTGTCAACTCGCGCGGCGGCTATCTCCACGAAGGCAATGCCACCATCTACTGCGGCGTCGAGGACGAGGACGTCCAGCGCCTGCTTGACCTGGTGCGGGAGACCTGCCAGGCCCGCACACGATTCGTCACGCCCCTGCCCCCGGTTATGGAACTGGGTGAGCTGCACCTCCCGGATCCCGTGGAGAAGCAGTTGGGAGGAGCCTCGGTCTTCGTTTGGTCGATTGACGAGTTCCATCGCTTCTGACACCGACACCGATCTTTGGGATCCAGCCCTGCCGAGTCCTACAATCCCTGCCATGCTGATGCCTGAGGACAATGCCGGCCACGAGGTGCAGGAGCAGGATCCGTCTCACATCTACGAGGCGGTCTGCCATCAGCGGCCGCTGGTTGTCGTGCTCTCGGGCCCCAGCGGCGTCGGCAAGGACACCACGCTCAGCGGCCTTAAGAAGCGGATGCCCGGCGCCCACTTCATCGTGACCGCCACCACCCGTCCCATCCGCCCCGGCGAGATCGACGGGGTTGACTACCACTTTGTCGACAAGAGTCGGTTCGCCGACATGATCGAACAGGGCGAATTTCTCGAATATGCCAACGTCTACGGCGATTACAAGGGAATTCCCAAGGAACAGGTGCAGTCGGCCCTGGACAGGGACCAGGATGTCATCCTGCGCATTGATGTCCAGGGTGCGGAAACCATTCGCAAGCTGATCCCGGAGGCCATCACCATTTTTTTGACGGCACCGTCCGAGGACGAACTCGTGACCCGCCTAAAGGAGCGCAAGTCGGATCCGCCCGGCCAGCTGAGAATGCGGATTGCCGAAGCCCGGCAGGAGATGAAGCGCATCAACGAGTTCCAATACGTGGTCGTCAACCGCGACAACCTGCAGGACGTGACCGTGGAACAGGTCTGCAGCATCATCCTGGCCGAAAAGGCCCGTTACGATTGGTCTCCGATCGAGCTCTGATTCCCTCCGGACCAGGACTTGGAGCTGCCAACCGCCCCAACCATAGACAACGACTTCGAACTGCACTACACCACCAGCACATCCCATGACCAACACTGCTCCGCAGCGGCCGCGCGCCTTGCCCGCGGTCCTGCTCCTTTGCTGCCTGATCGCCGCGGCCGCGGCCCTGCCTGTCCGCGTTCTGGCTCAGGACTCCTCGCCGGTGGCGCCGGATTCCGCGCGACTGCCAATGCAGCCGGGCGACATCCATGCGGTGCAATTGCTGGCGGGGGACGAGACCGTCTACAAGCTCGATGTGGAGCAGGTGGGCCGCTATCGCCTGACAACCGGTCTTCTGCCCGCGGCACAGCAGGTGCAGGTAACGGTATCCGCCGCCGGCGGCGATCCGCTCTTCGCCAACCCGTTCACCCCCATTGACCTGACCCTGCGGCCCGGAACCTACGAATTCACCTTCGCGGCCCTGGACGACGCCACCTTCGACTTTGCGGTCGTGCGGCATCATGGCACCTATTCCGTCAACCCGGCCGTTGTCCGCCACGTCGATCCGGGACAGCACCTGCCCAGCCAGAGCCTGGACGTGCCCAACCTGCATGCCCAGCTGCGCATCCCCGAGCAGGCTGGCCCAACTGAATGGATTCTGCGGCTGGAGAACGGTCCGGCGGCCCCGTTCCAACTCCGCCTGCAAGGAGCCGACCTCGACCTGACCGCGGAAGTGCGCACGGAGGCCACACTGAGTTTCTGGTCGGCCGGCGGCCTGTACGACATGGTGCTGGAGCGATCCGAGGGCGGGATTGCACCCTCCTTCACACTGTTGCAACCCAGTGCCACCGAACTGACTCCGCTCTACCTGAACTCGGTGGTGGAAGGCACACTGGCACCCAACCGCAGGACCCAGCACTTCCGCCTGACGCTGGACGACGGGGTCGTGGCCAACCTTGCGCTCGACTCGGACTTCGGCGGCGATCTGGACCTGTCCGTCCAGCCCCTGTCGGAACCCACCCGGCAGGTGGCGCGCAGCGCCACGCCGCTGTCAACGGAACGAATCGGGGAACTGCTGTTGACCCCCGCTTCCTACCTGGTGACGGTCACCCGCACGGCCGGTCAGGGACCGGCACGCTTCCGGTTGGAACTGGGGGTGGAGCCGGTTCAGACGTTCTTCAGTCATGCCGGAGGACAACAGTCCGCCTCACAAGGCGAGGACGATCCGCTGAACCTGCACGGCTTCCATGTTCCGGCTGCAGGCCAGCTGGTCACCCTTGAACTCAAGTCCCCCGCCATTGTGGCTGCCCACGGCCTCGTATTCGGCCGCCAACGTCCAGTCCGGGACGACATGCTGGCCAGCCCCGTAACCTTCCTGGCACCGGCGGCCGGGGACTACTACATCGGCGTTGACACGCGATACGGATTTGGCTACTACACCCTGGACATTGGGATTGCCGAGCCGCCCGCGCGACTGCCGGAGATGGGCGTGGTGGCCAGGGAGATCGAGCCGGGCGCGGTTCAGCATTGGCGCTACCCGGTGCCCGCGGACGCCCATCTGATCTCCTTCGTCCTGGTCTCGCTCAGCGATCAGGACCTGGATCTGGAAAGCAATCGGTACGACCCGGACAGCCACGAGCTGCACTGGCGGTCCTCCTCCATGGACCCGAAGGTCGAAACCGTCGCATGGTACGATCCCGCGGGCGGCGAGATTCTGGTCACCGTATCCAGTTTCGGCACCCGGTTGACCGAGTACCTGCTGGTCGTGCGCACCCAGACGCTGGACAGCCGCTGATCGGCGGCCGCCGCCGGACGGTCATCCCGAACCCATGACAGCCATGCTTGAAGACAAGCGCACCGGCCTCCAGGTTGCCTTCGTGGACGCCGTGGTCGAAAGCGGCCGCGACAGTTCCGTCCACCAGACGTTGCAGGAGAATCTGCAGGTCTGGTACAGCAGCGGGGCCACCCCCCTGTGGCTCAACACCTTCCGGAACCGGGGCGACTGCCGGCTGGTCTGCCTGGTGGAGAACTTCACCAGCTTCGAGAGCCTGATGCTGGATCAAATTCGGAGCGTGGCCGGCGTGCGCGAGACGCGCACGGCCTTCAGCTTCAGCGGTTCGGCCGACCTGGATCTGCTGCTGGACCTTGAAATGGAGGTTCTGCCCCACACCGAAGCCTGTTCCGCCTTCCTGGAGGTGACGGTGGCACCCGGTCAGGATCGGTCCGTCCAGGAGCGTTGCGCGATGCTGCCGGCCGACGATCCCGTGCGCGTGGTGTGGTCGCTCAATTCCTACAACGGCCAGGCCGACGACCTGTCCCTTCTGCTGCTCGGCTCCCCGGGCGCGGACCTGGCGGAGTTCACCATGCGGCACATTCGGTCCATGGAAGGGGTCGTCGCAACCGAGATGGATCAGATTTGGGACTGGACCTGGATGGCCCAGCCCGACTCGGTGATTGCCCTTTGTGAACACTTTGCCGCGGAACACATCCTGGAAGACGGCTTCGACGACCTGGATCAGTTCTACGCCGACGCGGATTGGTAGAAGGATTCGCGGCGGACCGGCGGGATCCGCC
>DAOUIC010000258.1:0-11456 GCA_034428255.1 Anaerolineales bacterium | reverse complement strand
CCGGACGGGTCCGCTGCGGACTATGCCGCGGTCGACGCGGTGCTGGCCCCACAGCGCAAACGGTTCTACAACGGTCTGCTGGCCACGCCTCCGGACACATTTTCGGATCGTGCACAGGCATTCTCTTTCTGGATCAACCTCTACAACCTGCTGATCCTGGACGCGGTGATCACGTTCCGCGTCCGCCGAGCCACAGTCGGATTGTCCCGGGGAATCATGCGCTTCTTTGAGAAGGCCGCCTACAACGTGGGCGGTCATCGCTTCAGCGCCAACGACATCGAGAACGGCGTGCTGCGGGCCAACGCTCCCCACCCTGCGGCGCGCGGGCCCCACTTCCGGGACGGGGATCCCCGGCGCGCGGCGGTGCTGGAACCGATCGACCCGCGCGTCCACTTTGCCCTCAACTGTGCCAGCCGATCCTGCCCGTATGCCAGGGTCTACGAGCCGGAGCGATTGGACGAACAGCTCGATGCGGCGACCCGTGCCTTTGTTGCCGGAGACGTGAAGGTGGACAGCATGTCCCGCGAAGTGACGCTGTCCAAAATCTTTGCCTGGTTCGCGCCGGACTTTGAGGACGCGGGTGGCGCCTTGGCCGCCGCCATCCAATACATGCCGGAGAATGATGGTGTGCGCCTCTGGCTGGAACAGCACCGGGAGAGTGTGACGGTGAAGTTCCGGCCCTATGACTGGCACCTAAACACGTCGTCCTGACAATCCGGCTGCATCACCGCCACCGTCCACACCCGTTGTCGGATGGCCAAAGGCGTTTGCGGACTGTGTCGCCGTTGGCTCGCGTAGAATCCCGGTACTGGCACTCCGCCCTCGACAAAACTCCACCGGGAACCAGACCATGGAGATGGAGAATTACGATGTTGCGCGCCTCGGGATGAGCCGGCGCGGTTTCCTGCAGGCATTGGCTGCGGGAGGCACGGTCGTTGCGTTGTCCGCCTGCACCGAATTCGATGCGGCCATGTTGCCGGCTCCGACGGAAACGGACACCGCCATCCCTTACTTCAAGGACTCGGCACCGTTTCGCGTGCATCCGGGTGCCGGCCTCGAGGCCCGCCTGGAGGCCATGCAGGGGGTCGTGACGCCAACGCGGCTTTTCTTTGTGCGCAACAATTCGGCCAGCCCGGGCCTGGAGGCGCGCGACTGGCGCCTGTTGGTCGAAGGCGATGGGGTTTCCACTCCCTTGGAACTTTCCTACCCGGACATTCGCGGCATGCCGGGGCGCACGCTTGTTTCCTATCTGGAATGTGCCGGCAACCACCGGGCCATGTTCGATCTGGTTCAGGGGCGGCCGGCGCAAGGAACCCAGTGGATGACGGGAGCCGTGGGCAACGCCGAGTGGACCGGTGTCGCCCTGCGCGATGTATTGACACGGGCGGGTATCCGGGAGGATGCCGCCAGCGTGCTGTTGATTGGCTTGGATGTCGACGCGCCCGAGGAGGGTTTCCGGCGCGTCCTGCCGGTTGCGAAGGCCATGCATCCCGACACACTGCTGGCCTATGCCATGAACGGAGACGTCCTGCCCCCGGACCACGGTTTCCCGTTGCGGGCCGTCGTGCCGGGCTGGGTCGGCAGTTCGAGCATCAAGTGGCTGGGCCGGATTCAGGTCTCCACGGAACCCCTTTGGACGCGCAACAACTCGACGTCCTATGTGTTGATTGGCGACGATTTCCCCGCGGAGGGCGAGCGCCTCGGGCCCGCGGTGACGACCCAGACCATCAAGAGCGCTTTGGCATTGCCGTGGCCCGCGGAGTTGTCGGCAGGCCCGCATCGGATCCATGGCTACGCCCAGTCACCACACGGTCCGATCGAGAAGGTTGAATGGAGCATGGATGGCGGTACGACCTGGCACGGGGCCGCCGCGGTGGAGCCACAGTTCCAGTATTCCTGGGCGCGTTTCCGCATCGACCTCGCACTGCGGACGGGCATGTACACGCTCATGACCCGGGCCACGGATATAGCCGGCAACACGCAGCCCAATTCCGTCCCCTTCAACGCGAAAGGCTACCTGTTCAACCAGCCGGTGCCGCACCCGCTCCGGGTCGGCTGAACCCGCCGAAAGCGTCTTGCCACTGTGGCGTGGTGGCGCGCCGCCAACTTTCGGGCCGCGATTGCATGGGGCCTGTCACAGCAGCATCACCTGTGTGGCATGGTCTTCATATTTCACTGTGATGCGGTACATGTCGTTGATGAGCACGGAGACGTGCGCTTCGTGGGCCAAGGCTTGGGCAATGACGTCGTCGACCGAGTCGAATTCGGTTGGGAGTGCCTCGATGTGTTCCAGGAACCGCATGGCATGCCCGTGCTCCTCTTGGCTTTGGCCGCGCATAAAACGGGCGAATCCGGACAGGTCGGCATGTTCCAACCAGGCGGACATGGAAAGGTCTCGGCAGGAGGGGTACAACCCGCTTTGATTTGCTGGTCGAGGGGGTTATCAACCACGGAATTCAGCACCGCGAAGTCTGTCTCCTTCGGTAGGTAACCGACGAGAACTCCTCAACCACAACCAAGCCTTGTCAATCCAACCGGAACGAATCCCTTCAAGTTCCCACATCAACTCGAAAGGGGGCCTCATCACCAGGGGATGGGGTGCCGGCACATGCTCCGAACACCGGTTTCCCTTCCGGCCCCACCCCGGCACGTCCAATTTCAGCGGACCTCCTCCGGCATCGGGCCGGGAAATGCTGCGAATCAAGGGATCGATGATATTCTTTTGTTCGCAATTTCAAGGCGTGGACAGCAGGCGCAACCCCGGGCCTGCAAGCTGCTCGCAATCCATCGCCGTCCACCAAAGTGAGGGCCAGCCGTGCCGCAAATGACAGAACATGCGTTTTCAACGTTCAGCTGGGTGGATGTCTCCAGCACCGATACCGACGGTGCCAAGGGGTTCTACGGAGGCCTGTTCGGGTGGGAGTTCGCGGACATCACCGCTGCCGACATGATGGGGGAAAATCTCGCTCCGGACCTGCCGGGCGAGACCGTCATGTACACCATGTGCAGCCTGCAGGGGAAGCTGGTATGCGGGTTGTCCGGAACCATGTCCCCGGACATGCCCACCGTGTGGAATGCCTATGTGAACGTTGAGGATGCCGACGCCATCGTGGCCAGGGCCCGGGAACTGGGTGGCTCCGCGGACATGGGTGTCATGGACATTGCCGATTCCGGCCGCATGGCTTTTGTCATGGATCCGGTCGGGGGCATGTGTGGCATCTGGCAGGCGCGCAACCACAGGGGCATGGAAGTGAAAGGGGAACCCGACACCTTCGCCTGGGTCGAGCACAACACGCGCGACTGTGGCACCGCGACCGGCTTTTACAGCGGCCTGTTCGATTGGCAAGCAGGTTCCAACCCCCAATCCCCCGACTACACCCTGTTTCATCGCGCGGGCACTGATGCCAACGACCTGGTCGCAGGTCTGCGCGAGATGGATCCGAGGTGGCCGTCGGAAGTTCCGCCGACCTGGGTGGTCTACTTCCGGGTGGCCGACTTGGATGCGAAGGTTCAGGTCGTGAGGGACTTGGGTGGTTCGGTCATGACTGAACCGGAGCCGTTCCCCTTCGGCCGCTTCTGCTGGGCGATGGACCCGCAACAAGGAGCCTTCATCGTCGTTGAACTCAACATGTGAAATCGGGATCCGGCCGATAACCGGCCGGATCCTCCAGTCAATCAACGCCTGAAACAGGCTCAGACACCAAGGAAGGAAGCACCATGCCAGAAATGACGAAACACGAGTTCGGCACCTTCAACTGGCTCGATCTCTCAACCACGGACATCGAAGGGGCCAAGGTTTTCTACGGCACCATGTTCGGCTGGGAGTTCGAGCCGCAGGTTGTCGAAGGGGAACTGGTCTATACGATCTGTACCCTGAACGGTCTGCAGGTGTGCGGGCTGGGCGGAACCATGGGAGAGGACGACCCTCCGGGCTGGAACGTTTATACCTGTGTCGAGGATGTGGATGCCGTGTCCAACCGGGCAGTGGAACTGGGCGGGACAGTCGTGGCCGGTCCCATGGACATCTTCGATTCCGGACGCATGTCGTTCATTTCCGATCCTCAGGGCGCCATGCTGGGCTTGTGGCAGCCACGCGAACACCTCGGCGTCCAGGTCATGTTTGAACCGGGGACGTTCATGTGGGCTGAAATCATGACGTGGGACGCGGAAAGTACCAATGCGTTCTACAAGGGCCTGCACGGGTGGGGCACAGTTGCGGACCACAACAACCCGAACTACACCCTGTACATTCCGGGCGGAGACACCTCCCGCTCCGTCTATCTGGCGGGGCAGCTGGCGATGGACGAGAACTTCGACAAGTCCATTCCCACCTATTGGGGCATTTATCTGCAGGTGACCGATACTGCAGAGACGTTGCGCCGCTGTGTTGAACTCGGTGGCGAACAGGTGATGCCGGCAACGGAAATCGCCCAAGGCACTTTTGCCGTCATGAAGGATCCCCAGGGTGCGTATTTCAACGTGATGCAACCCAGCCATTGAATTCGCGCCAGCCGAGGGAACCGTGTCACGGTTCCCTCGGCTGCCTTCATCCTGTCATCAGGATTGCTTGTGCGTGCAGTCCGACAGGTTTGGGTACTTGGATCCCACTGTCGTCCGACATGAAGTAACGGCTGCTCAAGGCTCGAGTTTGCAACAGGCCTCTTTGGCATAATCCAAACCCGACAGCGCGCCCGGCGCGTGCGGTCCTGCCCTCCCCGTCACTGGCTATTCGTGCCCCCGAACAACATGCACTCTGCATACTTGCATCGTTCCTCGATCCGATTGGTGCTACTGGCGGCATGCTTGGCACTGCTGGTCGGATGTACTGTCGAGGTAACACCGGCGCCCGAACTGCCACCGGTGCCGCCGGTGCCGACATTTACGCCGGTCCCGACGGTCGCCGCGGAACCTGCCGCGGACCCAATGCCGACCGAGCCTGAACCCGAGGCGGCGCCGGAGGCTGTCTCCGAGCCACAGGCGCCGGAGCCCCCGGAATCCGTCGCCGAGGAACCCCTGGAGCCGGGGTCGATTGGAACGGGTCTGGTCATCAATGCAGCCGCCCTGAATGTGCGCAGCAGCCCCGATGTCAACAGCATCCGTCTGGGTCAACTGCAGAACAACGCCGTCGTGCAGGTACTGGATGGCACGGCGGACCAGCAGTGGTGGCTTGTCTGCTGTCTGCCGGACGGCGTCACCTCCGGTTGGGTGTACGGCCAGTTCCTGGATGTGAACCTGGAACCCGGGGTTGTGTTCGGTACGGACCGCGAGCCGACGGTTGCGCAACCGGCCCTGTCGCCCTGGGCGGTCCAACCCGCCGACCGGGCCGAAATGTGGGACTTGACCTGGGAGATCGCGGTCGGGCGGCTTCCGGAGCAACGGTTTGCCCATTTGCCGACGGAGACCTTGAGCCCCTTGACCGGTCTGCCGATTTCCCCCGAGCGGCTAACCCAGCGGCCGTTCCTGGTCTGCATTCCCTCGGACATCCCGGCGCGGCCCCAGTACGGATTGTCGCAGGCGGACATTGTGTATGAATACTTGGTGGACGGATATTCCATCACGCGCCTGACAGGGATCTTTCATGGACAGGATGTGCCCGACATCGGCCCCATCCGCTCGGCGCGGCTGGTCAACTTCTATCTGGGCTACCTGTACAACGGTGCCGTGATGTGCTCCGGCGCCAGCGATTTCATCCGGCGTCTGTTGCGCGAAATCGCGGAGTTCCCCTATTTCGACATTGACCTGGACAACAGCACCGGCCGCCTTCCCTACAGCTACATTCAGGGCACCGGGCTGACCCGTTTCCACACGAACACGCTGGGGGTGCGCCAGTGGCTGCAGGATTTCCTGCGGGAGCAGCCCATCGACATCCGGGGATTTGTGTTTCAGACCGAAGTACCACCGGGAGCACCGGCCAACTACGTGAAGATTCCCTGGCCGGTCGTCTCCAGTTCCTGGGTGGAATACCGCTACAACCCCCAGTCGGGCCTGTATGCCCGGTACATGGGGGGCGTTCCCCATGTGGATGCCAATACGGGCGCGCAGATCCAAACCGCCAACATCATCGTGCAGTACGTGCCGCACCAAAACACCTTCCTGGTGGAGGATGCGCTGGGCAACCTCAGCCTTGACCAGGACATCTTCGGATCGGGTCGGGCCGTAATCTTCCGCAACGGGCGCCACTACGACGGCACCTGGTCCGTTGACACCCTGGGCAGCCTCCCGCGCTTCACCGCGCACGACGGCCAGGACATTCCCTTGGCACCCGGTGCCAGTTGGATTGCCCTAGTGCCGGAAGGCTACCTGCTGACGATCCAATAGTCCGGACAAGGCGGGATGCTCACTGCTCAAACAGGCCGGACTGGTTGGCCCCGTTGATCGGCACGTCCAGCCCCAGATGGTGGTAGGCCTGCTCGGTGGCCACGCGCCCGCGGTTGGTTCGCTTGAGGAAACCCAGCTGCATCAGGAACGGTTCCACGACATCCATGATGGTGTCGGCCTCCTCGCTGATGCTGGAGGCCAGCGTTTCCAAACCGACTGGTCCGCCCCGGAAATTGTCAAGCAGGCTGTGCAGCAGCATGCGGTCGGTGCGGTCCATGCCCAGGTGATCGATCCCCTGCATTTCGAGGGCCTTCTGCGCGATGGCGCGTCCCACGGTGCCGTCGCCCTTGACCTGCGCGTAGTCGCGGGTGCGGCGCAGCAGGCGCAACGCCACCCGGGGGGTGCCGCGGGCCCGGATTGCGATTTCCATCGCTCCCGCCGGGTCCACTTCCAGTTTCATCAGTCCGCTCGCACGCAGCACGATTTGGCTTAAGGCCTCCGGGCTGTAGAAGTCGAAGCGTTCCAGTACGCCGAAGCGGTCGCGCAACGGCGCCGTCAGACTGGCCAATCGGGTGGTGGCGCCAATCACGGTGAAATGTTCGAGCGGCAGGGGCACGACGCGGGCTCCGGGCCCCTCGCCCACCACGTAGTCCAGGCGCCTGTCCTCCATGGCCGGATAGAGGGTTTCCTCCACCTTGCGGTTCAGGCGGTGGATTTCATCGATGAACAGGACATCCGAATGGGCCAGATTGACCAGGATGGCCGACAACTGGCCACCGTGCTCGATGGCGGGCCCGGAGGTGATGGTGAGCCGACTGTCCATCTCGCGGGCCAGGATTTGACTGAGGGTGGTCTTGCCCAGCCCCGGGGGCCCGTACAGCAGGACATGGTCCAGCGGCTCGCTGCGCTGGCGGGCCGCCTGGACCAGGATTTTCATGTTGTTCTTAAGGTGATCCTGGCCAATCAACTCGTCCAGGCTTTGCGGCCGCAGGGCCGCATCCCGGTCGTCCCGCGGCTGGCGGTGGCCCGATACCAGACGCTCGGCTCCTTCCTGCTCGGTGCGGTTGGCGGAGACTTGGCTGCTTTGGCGGGCCATGGCGGGACCGGGTCCGTCAGGACCAGGACTGGATGAACTCCGCCGCTCTTGGCAGTTCGAGGTTCTCCCAGGGCAGATCCAGATCCGGCCGGCCGAAGTGTCCGTAGGCGGCCGTCTGGCGGAAGATCGGACGGCGCAGGTCGAGCGTTTCGATGATCCCCCGCGGGGTCAGATCAAAGCAGTCCCCCATGCGGTCCGCAATGTCGCTGTCCGGCACGCGGCCGGTACCAAAGGTGTCCACAAATACGCCGACCGGGTCCGCGATGCCAATGGCGTAGGCCAACTGAATCTCGCACCGATCGGACAGGCCTGCGGCCACCACGCACTTGGCCAGCAGGCGGGCCATATAGGCGCCGCTGCGGTCCACCTTGGTCGCGTCCTTGCCGCTGAAGGCCCCGCCGCCGTGGCGGCCCATGCCGCCGTAGGTGTCCACGATGATTTTGCGGCCGGTCAGGCCGGCATCCGCCACCGGCCCCCCGTCCACGAATTCGCCGGATGGATTGATGTGGATGTTCGGCGGCTCCCCGAGGCCGTACTCCTCCAGGACCGGTCCGATCACGGATTGCAGGACGCCGGTCTCAACGGTCTCCTTGCTGGTTCCGGACCGATACTGGGTGCTGATCACAACCGTGTCCACAACCGGGCTTGCGCCGCCGTACCCCACGGTCACCTGTGATTTGCCGTCCGCCAGCATCCACGGCAGGTGGTTCCGTTTGCGCTGGTCCCGCATCGCCCTGGCCAACTGGTGGGCGAGTTCAATCGGCAACGGCATCAGCGAGGGGGTCTCCCGACAGGCATAGCCGAACATCATGCCCTGATCGCCGGCACCCCTGTCCACCGAACCGGCCAGGGCGTCGTTCTGTTCGGCCAGGTGGACGTGCAGGCAATGGCTGTGCGGACCGAAGCTGTCCTCCTCCGGGTAGCCAATGCCCTGCAGTACATCCTTCACCACTTCGGCAACATCGACCCGAACCTCGTTCGCCATCTCCTCGCGGACCCTGATTTCACCCAGCAGAAAGATGTTCGTGCCCTTGGCCGCCGCCTCGCAGGCCACTCGGGCGTAGGGATCCTGCTCCAGATATGCGTCCAGAACGGCATCGCTGATCTGGTCGCAAAGTTTGTCCGGGTGACCTTCCGTCACCGACTCGCTGGTGAAAAGGCGGCTTGGCTGGGACGACATGGCTTGCTCGCGATACTCAAGGTGGAAGTTTGGCTTGTTCAGGTACCCAGCGACCAGCCGTGCAGGTAGTCGCTCTGGGCAGGTGTCAGTTCATCGATGGAGACGCCCATGGCAGCCAGTTTCAGGCTGGCAATCTCCTGATCGATTTCGGCAGGTACATTGTAGACATCGGGTTCCAGACCGGAACCGTGGCGGGCGACATGCAGGACGGCCAAGGCCTGGTTGGCAAAACTCATGTCCATGACCGTGGAGGGATGGCCCTCGGCCGCGGCCAGGTTGACCAGTCGGCCCTCGCCGGCCACGTACAGGCGGCGTCCGTCCGCCAGGCGGTATTCGTCCAGGTTGTCGCGCACCCGCCTGCGGTCGCCGCTCATGTCCGTCAGTCCCACCAGGTTGATTTCAACGTCAAAGTGGCCGCTGTTGGCCAGGATTGCGCCATCCTTCATCACGGCAAAGTGGGGTGTATCGAACACGTCCCGGTTCCCGGTGGCACTGCAGAAGATGTCGCCAATGCCGGCGGCCTCCAGCATGGGCATGACCCGGTAGCCGTCCATCACGGCTTCCAGGGCCCGGATTGGGTCCACTTCGGTCACGATGACATTGGCACCAAGGCCACTGGCCCGTTGCGCGATGCCGCGGCTGCACCAGCCATAGCCGGCCACCACGAAATTGCGGCCGGCGAGGAGGATGTTGGTGGCCCGCACGATGCCGTCGATGGTGCTCTGGCCCGTGCCGTAGCGGTTGTCGAACAGATGCTTGGTGTCGGCGTCGTTGACCGCCATGACCGGGTAGCGCAGAGCTCCCTCGCGCGCCATGGCCTTGAGCCTGATCACGCCGGTGGTGGTTTCCTCGGTGCCGCCGAGCATGTTGGGGAGCAGTTCCGTGCGTTCGGTGTGCAGCGCGGCCAACAGGTCCATCCCGTCGTCCATGGTCAGGTGGGGACCGATGTCGAGGGCGGAGGACAGGTGTTGGTGGTAGACCTCCCTGGATTCGCCGCGGATGGCAAAGACCGGCACTTCCAGGTGCATCACCAGCGAGGCGGCCACATCATCCTGGGTGCTGAGGGGATTGCTGGCGCACAGGGCCACCTCGGCTCCTCCCGCCAACAGGGCCCGCACCAGATTGGCCGTTTCCGTGGTGACGTGCATGCAGGCGGCCAGCCGCAGGCCGTCGAACGGTCGCTCCTTGGCAAACCGTGCCTCCAAGGCGGCCAGGACCGGCATCTCCTTGCCGGCCCATTCAATGCGGCCGAGACCCTGGTCGGCGAGGGAAGGGTCCGCGATGTCGCAGTCGAGTGCGGCTGTTTTGGTCATGCAGGGTGGTGGGATGTGACGAATGCGGTGTCGATCCTGCCAAGCAGGTCGGCCGGCGCGGGGATGGCTGGCAGATTATAGTGTTGCCTGCACCATAACTCCGGAAATCGACGGGCCTGCCGGGCCTATGCCTCTGCAGCGCGGGCCACGGCTGCGGCCAGGGAGAGGCCATAGGGTGCGTGGCAGACCCCTTCCTCGGTCACGATGGCGGAAATGTAGCGCGCCGGCGTGATGTCGAAGGCCGGGTTGTAGACCGGCACCGCTTCGGGGGCCACCACGGTCCCGCCCACGCGGGTCACCTCGGCTGCGTCCCGCTCCTCGATCGGAATGTCGTCGCCGGTTGGCGTGTCCAGGTCGACCGTGCTGGTGGGCGCAACGCAGTACACGGGAATACCGTGGGTGTGGGCCAGCAGGGCGATGTTGTAGGTGCCGATCTTGTTGGCCACATCGCCGTTGGCCGCCACGCGGTCCGCGCCGAAAATGACTGCGTCGACCCGCCCCTGCCGCATCAGGGAGCCGGAAGCGTTGTCGGCGATGAGGTGCATCGGCACCTCGGCCCGCATGAGTTCCCACGCGGTCAGCCGGGCTCCTTGCAGGCGCGGCCGGGTCTCGTCCACCCACACATGGATGCCCTTGCCCTGTTCATGGCAGGCGTAGATGACCCCCAGTGCCGTGCCGTAGTCCACGGTGGCCAGGGATCCGGTGTTGCAATGGTGCAGCAGGTTGGCCCCGTCCGGAATCAGGGCCGCGCCGTTGGCCCCCATGCGCCGGTTGATTGCCACGTCGGCCTCCGCCAGCGCCTCTGCTTCGGCCAAGGCCATGCTGCGGAGGTTCTCCGGATCCGCGGTTGGTGCTGCGCGCAGTGTCGTCAGGAGGCGGCCGGTGGCCCACGCCAGGTTGACCGCGGTCGGCCGCGCGGCATCCAATGTCTGCTTGGCAGTTTCCAGATCGTCAAGCAGGGCCTCCCGATCTGTCGCCGGGCTCACCCGTGCGGCCAGCGCCATCCCGTAGGCGGCCGTGGCACCTATGGCCGGCGCCCCGCGCACGTACATGTCGCGAATGCTGGCGGCCACATCGGCGACCGTGTGCAGCGTGGCGGTTTCGAGCCGGGTCGGCAACAGCCGCTGATCAATGAGTTGTACGGCGTTGTCCTTCCACCAGACGCTCGGCATATCGAGCTCCTTTGTTCACTCTCGGGATGGTCCGGCCAGAGTGGGTTCCGCCAACTCCAGAATGGCATCCAGTTCCTGGATGTCCTCCGGATCCAGACGGGCACCGGGCATGCGGCTCAGGTTGGTGGCGAAGAGGCCGCGGCGTCGCATGACTTCCTTGTAGGCCGCTACGCCATGGGTGCGCTCAAAGGCGATTAGGGGCAACAACTGGTTCCAGGCGGTGCGGGCCGCTGCCTGGTCGCCCTCCTCCAGCAGGTTCCAGATGTGCACATGGGCCGCGGACAGCTGGGAGGCCGGCATGTTGCCGCAGCAGCCGCGCCGGTGCTCGTCCAGCAGGTGCACTCCGCCCTGACCTCCAAACACGCCCTTGCAGGCAT
>DAOUIC010000257.1:0-7669 GCA_034428255.1 Anaerolineales bacterium | reverse complement strand
GACGAACTCCCTACCACCGGGGCTGCCCATCAGAATGGCGTACAGGTCTCCGTCGCGGGTCGTGTAGCGGACGTCAACCCCTCCGTCGGTGGAGCCTTCCGCCGTGCGCCAGGGACGGGAATCGAAGATGGCTTCGCCGTTGCCGGCAAGCCAGGTGCCGAGGGACCGGAGTCGTTCGGCCTGCATGGGGGGTATCCGCCCGTCGGCGGTCGGACCCACGTTGATGAGCAGGTTCCCGTTCTTGCTGACGATGTCGATGAAGGAACGGATCAGCGCCTCGGCCGAGAGGTACTGGTCGACCCCTTCCTGGCGGTTGTATCCAAAGGACGCCCCGATGCCGCGGCAACTCTCCCACTTCTTTTCCTGGATGGAGTCGTACTGCTGGTACTCCGGCGTGGTGAAGTCGTGGTGCACCGGCGCGAGCTGGGATGCGCCCGAGGCATCGAAGATCTGGCCGAACCGGTTGTTGACCAGGCCGTCCGGCATGGCGTTGTAGTAGTCCGCAAACAACTGGTTGGTGTTGTGGTGTCGCGGCCACCCGATGTCATTCCACAGAATTGCGGTCTCGTACCGGTCAACCAGTTCCCGCCAGTGGGCATCCGCGTAGGCGACATACTCCGGACTCTGAGGACAGGCGGCCCTGAGATCCATCCTGCTCCTGATGACCTGGGGCGTAAAGGTCCAGTCCACCCCTCCGGAGTAGTAGTAGGCCATCGTCAGGCCGCGGCCGCGCACGGCCTGCGCAAGCTCACCGCACAGGTCCCGGCGGGCGTGGTATCCCTCCAGGTACGGATTGGGCGTGCGACTGGGCCACAGCAGAAACCCGTCGTGGTGCTTGGTGGTCAGGACCACGTACCGCGCGCCCACCTCCTTGAACAGATCGGCCCACGAGTTGGGATCCCACTCTTCGGCCCCTTCGTTAAACGGGCCCACGAAGTCGCGGTAGGCGTGTCCGTGTCCGTAGGTTGCGAAATGGTGCCGCTGGGTCGGGCTGCCGGGGATGCGGTAGGTGTTGGCGTACCACTCGGCGTAGGCGTTGACGGTGAACCAGTCGGCCCAGTTGCCGCTCTCGATCACCTCGCCCAGATCCCCTGAATTGGGTGCCCAGGCCGGTACGGAGTACAGCCCCCAATGAATGAAGATGCCAAGCTTGGCGTTGTGGAACCAGGTCGGAACCGGGTGCTGGGACACCGACTCCAGCGTGGGCTGGTATTGCATGCGGTCCTCGGTTGGCTGAATCGACAGAGCGCTGCCCGGCTGGCCCGGACGGCGGGATCTAGAATAGGGAGTCCGGGGTCGTGGAATAGCACCAGCGGTTCTCAAGCAGGTAGTCGCACACCTTGGCCAATGCCTCCTGCGTGCCGATCTGCTTCAGAGCCTCGACCGCGAAGCCGCGGACGTAGCGGTTTTCGTCCCGCAGCGTGGCTATTAGGGGATCGATGGCCTCTGTGGCATCGGCCCGGTACCGGCCCAAGGACAGGGCCGCGCTGTAGCGCACCTGGTCGTCGTCGTCCTGCAGTGCCGGGATCAGAACCGGGACGGTGGCGGACGCATCCTCCAGCATGCCGAGGGCCTCGACCGCGGTGCGTCTTACCCAGCGGTCCTCATCCTGCACACAGGCCGCGATGTTCGGGGCGATGTCGGCGGCCGCCGCTCCTTGCTCGCCGGCGGCAAACAGGGCATGGCGCCGCGCCAGGGCCGACTCGTGTCCGATGCCTTCGTGAATCGCCGTCAGGGCCTCCGGACCGGCCGTGCTGAGCCCGTAGCCGGCGCGGCGGCTGACAGCCGTCGCCTTGGATGCCAGCAGCTCACGCAGTTGCCGAATGCCGTCGCGCCCGCAGTGGGCCAGTTCATAGGCGGCACCGACGCCGTCGGGTTCGTAGTCGCCGGCCACCAGATCCGCGAGTTCGGTGGGTTCCCGGTCCGATGCCGGGCCGTTCCCGTTCGCGTCCGGCCGCCCGGACAGCCAGTTCCAGTGATCCCGCCACAGGGTTTCGTGCGTGTGCGGAGGGCCGTCGCCGTTGAGGCCTTGCCACTCGCCGGTCCGGTTGTCCCAGGTTGGTTCCGTGGGCCGGGTCATTCGGGTGAACTGGAATTTCAGCATGGCGCGGTTGCGGCTGGAGAGGTTGGCGCCGCCGCGGTGCCACAGGTCGTAGTGAATCAGCGCAAAGGTGCCGGCCCGGCCTTCCAGGAACAGCGGCTGTTCGGTTTCGTCGCCCGGTCGCTTGTCGTAGTACTGCGTGCCCGGGATGATGCCGGACGGTCCCATTTCGGTGTCCACTGTCTGCGGATAGTAGAAGATCATGGCCCACCACTGCCGGTGGTTGCGTACGCGTGCGTAGCCCCAGTAGCTGTCCTTGTGCCAGGACTGGACCTTGCGGCCCGGCGAGGTGAAGTGGCAGTGCCGGTGCGGCTGGGTCAGGTAGTCGGGACCCAGGACGCTGCCGACCGCGCCGCGGATGACGGGATGGCGAAAGACATCCTGGACCTCGGGGACGCGCGGCAGGATGTTGTTCCCGGGGTTGCCCTCCTGTTCCATGACTGCTTCGATCCGGGCGTTCATGGCGTTATGGAAGCTATCCGGGAAGTCCGTGTTGAGGATTAGGTAGCCGTGGGCAATGAAATGGCGCATCTGCTCGTCGGTGAGCAGAATCGGATCGGAAGTCATGGGGATACTCCGGGTGTCGGCACGTCCCTGCTGGACGACGCGGAAGTCGCAACAGCCAATGGCTGTTCGGTAAAGGACGAAGAATCGGCGAGTGCTGGATTATAGATTCGCGCCCGGACCGGGTCAATGCATCCGGTCCGGTACCTCCCGATTTGGGAGCCTGTATCGACCCACAGCCGGCAAGGGTTTTGCCGCGCGGTTTCGTTGGCTATATATCATTGACGGTCCCCGCAGTGTTCCAGGACAGCGAATCCAGTCCCACGGCAGCCTTCACTCGTCGCGGTTGAGGCGCGGGACCCACCCATTGAAGAAGGGAATCGGTTATGCAGGATGCATCCATTCAGGTAGACAGGGGGCAACGACCGGGTGCCGAGCAGGACACCCGCCTTGACTGGTGGCGGGACGCCAAGTTCGGTCTGTTCATTCACTGGGGGCTGTATGCCATTCCGGCCGGAGTGTGGCAGGGCGAGCATGTGCCCGGCATTGGTGAATGGATCATGTTGCGGGCCCGCATCCCGGTCGCGGAGTACAGCCCCTTGGCCAAACAGTTCAATCCCGTGGCCTTCAACGCCAGGGCGTGGGTGGCGTTGGCCAAGGCGGCCGGTCAGAAGTACATCGTCATCACCTCGAAGCATCATGACGGGTTCTGCCTGTTCGATTCGGCCGAGACCGACTATTCCATTACCAGGGGCACGCCGTTCGGCCGGGATGTGATTCGGGAACTGGCGGACGAATGCCGCCGGCAGGACATGCGGTTGGGGTTCTACTATTCCCAGACCCAGGACTGGTACCAGCCCGATGGCGATGGCAACGACTGGGACTACGACGAGTCGCAGAAGGACTTCGCGGCCTACATCGACAACTATGTCAAGCCCCAGGTGCGCGAACTGCTGACCAACTACGGAGAGGTGGCCCTAATCTGGTTCGATACCCCAAAGGGCATCACCGAGCGGCAGAGTCGCGAACTGCTCGAACTCTGCAACCAATTGCAGCCGGACTGTCTGGTCTGCGGACGCCTGGGCAACACCTTGGGCGACTACGCCACCACCAACGACAACACCATTCCCGCAGGGGCCGTGCCGGGCGACTGGGAAGTGCCGGCGACCATGAACGACACTTGGGGTTTCAAAACCCACGACCACAACTGGAAAAGCATTACCGACCTGATCCAAAAGCTGGTCGACATCGTCAGCAAGGGCGGGGTGTACCTGCTCAACGTGGGCCCCACCGCGCTGGGAGAGATTCCGCCGGAGAGCGTCGCGCGGCTGGAGGCGATCGGCGCGTGGCTGGACCGGTACGGAGAATCGATCTACGGTACCCGGGCCGGCCCGGTGCAGGACGTGGCCGGCGTGCGCACCACCCGCAAGGGCGAGGTCGTCTACCTGCACGTGTTCGACTGGCCTGCCGACGGAACCCTCTCCCTGCCGGACCTGGACGCGGACACGGCCGAAGTGCTGGGCGGTGGCGGGGCAGTGGCCGTGGTGCGGTCGGCCGACGGCCTCCGGCTGTCCGATCTGGGCGATGCACCGGATCCCCATTGCTCCGTCATTCGCCTGAGCCGGAACCCATAGACGGCGCACAACCGATCGCCCACCGAACAAGGGACCCAATTTCGTGACGCAGGAAACCGTCTTCTCCGTAGACACTTCATCCATCAAGTTCGGCCCCGGCTCCATCTCCGAAGTCGGTGAGGACCTGAACATTCTGGGCGTGCGCCGTGCCATGTGGCTGTGCGATCCCAACCTGGTCGGCACGGACGGGCAGGTCCGGCTCGCCGGACACCTGGCGGACGCCGGCATCGAATTCGAGCTGTTCGATGCCATCCGGACCGAGCCGTCGCTCGATTCGTTCAAGGCTGCCGCCGATTTCTCGGTGCAGGGCAACTTCGACGGGTTTCTGGCGATGGGGGGCGGCTCCACCATCGACACCGGCAAGATCGCCAATCTGTTCTCGGTCTATCCGGACGACTTCTTCGCCTACGTGAACGCGCCCATCGGGCAGGGCAAGCCGGTGCCCGGCCCGTTGAAGCCCATGATCGGAGTACCGACCACGGCCGGAACCTCCAGCGAAATCACCGGTGTGGCCATCTTCGACGACAAGGCAACCAACTCCAAGACCGGCATCTCCCACCGGTTCATGCGGCCGTCGATGGGAGTGCAGGATCCGGAACTCACCATCGACCTGCCGCCGATGGTCACGGCATGCACCGGCCTGGACGTGCTGTGCCACGCGATCGAGAGCTACACCACCATCGACTACACCTCCCGTCCGAAGCCGGAAGGCAGCCTGCACCGTCCGACCTACCAGGGGGCATCTCCTGTGAGCGACATCTGGGCCTGCGAGGCGATCCGGCTCGTGGCGCAGAATCTGCCCCGGGTGCTCAGGGATCCGGCCGACCTTGAGGCGCGTTCGAACATGATGCTGGCGGCCGTCTACGGCGGGATGGGATTCGGCAATGCCGGGGTGCACCTCTGCCACGGCATGTCCTACCCGGTTTCCAGCCTGGTGCGGGAGTACCGGGCGCCCGACTACCTGACCGAACATCCGCTGGTGCCGCACGGCATGTCGGTTGTCCTCAATGCACCTGCGGTCTTCCGGTTTACGGCCGCCGCAAATCCGGCCAAGCACCTGGAGGCGGCCCGGCTCATGGGCCGCGACATCGCCGGCGTGCCCGACGCTGAAGCCGGCGAACTGCTGGCCGACTGCCTCATCGAGATCATGAAGGCCACGATGATGCCCAACGGCTTGGAGGCAGTGGGGTACGGTCCCGCCGACGCGGAAGTCCTGGCCGAAAAAACCCTGCCGCAGCACAGGGTTACCAAGCTGTCCCCCCGGCCCGCGGACGGCAACGATCTGACCCGGTTGTTCCTTGAGTCGATGAGGCTTTGGTAATGAAGGCTGCACCATGAGCCGCGCCGAACCCGCGGACCGCATGACCCGGGCGGTGGTGGTTGCCATCATCGCGTCGGCGCTGTCCGTGATGCTGAGCGCCGGGATCCGCCAGGGGTTCGGGCTGTTCCTGACGCCAATTACCGCCGAATTGGGCGTGGGTCGGGAAACCTTCGGCATCGCGGCCGCCATCAGCAACCTGATGTTCGGCATCCCCGTCATGGGATTCCTGGCCGAGCGCTTCGGGTCCCGTCTGGTGCTGGGCGCGGGGGGTGCCATTTATGCGGCCGGGTTGCTGCTGGTAACCCAGTGGGTGGCCACGGCCGGCCTGATTACCGGCCTTGGGATTCTGGTCGGCATCGGCCTTGCCGCCACCACCTACGTGGTTGTCCTCGGCGCCTTGGTGCAACTGGTGTCGCCGCGGCAGCGGGGGATGGTGTTCGGCATCATCACGGCCATGGGTTCGGCCGGATTTCTGGTGATGCCCCCGGTGGCCCAGTGGCTGGTCGACACCTACGGCTGGCAACAGGCGATTCGGATTGAGGCTGTGCTGATTCTGTCGGTGGTCCTGTTGTCCCTGGGGCTTCCCGGCAAGCGGAAGAAGGAGCATCAAACGGCAGCGGGCAAGGTCATGGAACCCGAAGTGCCCCTGTGGTCCTTCGTCCGGGAAGGCTTCACCAAGCCCAGTTATCTGTTGCTGGTATCGGGTTTTGTCGTGTGCGGGTTTCACATCGCCTTCATTGGCACGCACCTGCCGGTGTATTTGGAAGACAACGGGATTGGGCACATCCGCGGCGCCGCGCTGGCGTTCATCGGGGCCTTCAACCTGGTGGGCTCCCTGACCTTCGGTTGGCTGGCGGACCGGCTGCCCAGGCGGTTTCTGCTCAGCTTCATCTACGGCATGCGCGGCGTGATTCTCCTGCTCTATCTTCTGACCCCGATTACGGTGGTTTCGACCCTGCTGTTCAGCGCGGCCATGGGCCTCCTGTGGCTGGCCACGGTGCCGGTCACAAGCGGCACGATCGCCCTATTGTTTGGTCCCAAGTATCTGGCCATCATGTACGGCTTCGTCTTCTTCAGCCATCAGGTGGGCGCCTTCTTCGGTGCCTGGTGGTCCGGCAAGGTCTATGACGCGACCGGTTCCTACGACCTGGGGTTCTACGTTGCCATTGCGCTGGGGGTGTATGGCCTGCTGGTGCACTTGCCGATTCAGGAAAAGCCGGTCGAGATGAAGCTCACCCAGGCGCATGCCGCTGCCTAGTGCGGTTTGCCGCAAGCCGACCGCCTGTCGTTTGCAACTCCGCCCATGAGGAATCCATGAACATTCAGGCCCTGCACGTCTATCCCATCGCCGTGGGCGACCCCCCTCTCCTCAATGCCGGAGGCCTTCATGCCCCGTACGCCCTCCGTTTGATTGTGGAGCTGGTGTCGGACGATGGAATCTCGGGCTTCGGCGAGGTGCCGGGCCACTTCAAGACCCGGGCCGCCCTGGAGGCGGTGCGTCCGGTGGTGGAAGGAGCCAGCCCCTTCCACCTGAACGACATCCTGAACCGGATTGCCGCCCACCTGGATGTCGAGGACGATCGGGGCGACCGGCCGTGGGACAGCCGGCAGGCCGTCCACGTGCGCAGTGCAATCGAAGTGGCCCTGCTGGACCTGCAGGGACGGATGCTGGGTCGCTCCGTGCACGAACTGCTGGGGGGCAAGGTCAGGGACCGGGTGGAGTTCTCCGCCTACCTCTTCTACAAGCACGAAGGTGCCGGAGGCGAACTCGGTTTCGACACAAAGCCCGGGTTGACGGGCTGGGCGCAGGCCCGCCAGGCGGCTGCCCTGGATCCCGACGGCATCGTGGAACAGGCGCGGGCCATGTGTGACGAATACGGGTTCAAGTCCATCAAGCTCAAGGGCGGGGCGTTTCCTCCCGACGAGGAGGCAGCGGCCATCCACGCGATGCGGGCCGCGTTCGGCCCGGGAACGCCCCTGAGGCTGGACCCCAACGCCATCTGGACGGTTGAGACCGCCATTCGCGTCGGCAGGGATCTGGAAGGCGTGCTCGAATACTACGAGGATCCGGTGCGCGGCCAGGAGGCGATGGCCGAAGTGCGCCAGGCC
>DAOUIC010000256.1:0-1909 GCA_034428255.1 Anaerolineales bacterium | reverse complement strand
GCCGCCCTGCCGGAGGCCGTGCTCACGGCCTACCTGAACCTGTTCATGGAAGCCGGCCTGCAGGACGGCGAGACGGTCCTCATCCACGGAGGCGCCAGCGGCGTTGGCACCTACGGCATTCAGATGGCCCGTCTGGCCGGATGCCGGGTTCTGGTCACGGCCGGCAGCGAGGCCAAGCTGGCGGCGTGCCGCGAACTCGGTGCGGAACTGGCCGTCAACTACAAGGAGGAGGACTTCGCCGAACGGATCCGGAGCCACCTGGGCGGTGCGGAGGTGGATGTCGTCATGGACATGGTGGGAGGCCCCTACCTGGAACGGAACATGGGGCTGTTGCGCACGTACGGGCGGTTGGTGATCATCTCCACGCTCGGCGGTGCCGAGGCTCCCATCCACCTGGGACACCTGATGCGGCCGCGGCTGCGGTTGATCGGGTCCGTCCTGCGCCCGCGCTCGGTTGACGAGAAGGTGGCCATCATGAAGAGCTTCAAGCGCCGGTTCCTGGGCAACCTGCTGGACGGCAGCCTGAAACCGATCATCGATTCGGTCTACCCGGTGGAACGGGCGGAGGATGCCCAGGCCCACATGGCGGCCAACCGCAACATTGGCAAGGTCATGTTGCAGGTAAGGGATTGAGGCCGACGCAGGCTGCCGCGCCCCCTGCGGCGGCCGCTGCGCCTCCAGTGAGCCCCCTGGGACTCGAACCCAGAACCCACGGATTAAAAGTCCGTTGCTCTGCCAAATTGAGCTAGGGGCCCGCGCAGGCGCACGAATATAGCACAGGGATTCCGAATCCCGGCCGTGTTCGCCTTTGGCACCGCCTCCAGCACCGCACCATGACCTTGCGCTCCTACATTACGGGCCGCCGCTGGCTCTGGACCTTGGTTGTCCTGGCGCTGGCCGGCTTTCAGCTTTACCTTGGCCAATGGCAATGGGAGCGATACCAACTCCGGTTGTCCGAACAGGCCCAGCTGACCACCGCCCTGCGACAGGATGCACTCGACTTGACCGCGGCCTCCGAACTGCCGTCCACAAACCGAGACCTGCACTTCCGCCGGGCCAGGGCGACGGGTGCGTGGGATCTCGAACACCAGTTGGTGTGGGTGGGTCCCATGGACCGCATGGAGGCCGGTCCCCACCTGGTCACACCCTTGCTGCTTGGCGACAACGATGCCATCCTGGTCGACCGCGGCTGGATCAGCGCGGTCCATGACACCCCCGCCGCCTGGCGCGCCCTGCCGCTGCCCGACGCGGACTCGTTGCAGGGGCTGCTGGTGCCCGGCCGCGCGGTGCCCGATCCCGAAGTCCTGGAGGCCCAGGAACGTCCGGTGCTCTTCTGGTCCAGCATGGACCTGGAAGCCATGCAGGAACAGATACCCTGGAACCTCCGGCCGTACTACCTGCACCTGGAACCCGCCGGGGATGTCCCCAATGCCGGGGACGGGCCTGTCCCGACGATGTACCGCCTGCGGACTCAGCCGTCAATGCACCTGGGCTATGTGGTGCAATGGGGCATGTCCGCCCTGACGATCCTGCTCCTGTATATACTGATTATCCGTTTCCTGGACCGTCGAGTGGCCATGCGCAAGGTTGAACGCACCGGCAGCAGAACGGCCGTCTCGAAGCCCTGACTTCGCCTCTTCTTCTCCCGGCAACACGCACCCGGTCCCGTCATGGACAGCGGCACGCCCATCCTCATCCTGCTCCTGATCACCTCGGTCGGACTGGGTTTGATCCTGTTTCTGATCAAGGCAACCGTGCCCCGCATTTTCAAGCGGGTCCTGGACCACTACGGGCACCGCCTGGAACTGGCGGAACTCATCATGAACACGCGCCGGGCACCGGCCCTGTGGCTGACGCGGCAGATGGAGGGCTTGGCACAGAACCCGTCTCCCGATCGGGCCGCGCGCCT
>DAOUIC010000255.1:0-2315 GCA_034428255.1 Anaerolineales bacterium | reverse complement strand
CACACCGCCACCCAAGGGCGGTTGGTGAACACTGCCTGAACCCAGCACCTAAAGTTGACCCCGCTCCACGAAATGGGCAGCCCAAGGCGCAGGTTTGTCGAACAGGCGGAGTGCCCTGCGAAATCGCCAACTCGGTCAGCTCTTGGATGGTTGGCAACTCTTGGATGGTTGGCAACACCGGAAGCCTGAACACACAGCAACATAAAACTGAAACCCCGCCCGGAACAGGATGCGCCGCTGAACAGGGTCGGGCATCCGCCACCGGTTCCCGTCCAGGTCCGCCGGCAACGACACGTTCAGCCTCGAACTGGTCCGGCGCATCGCTCGAAGTCCATGACGACTACATGCTGAACACCTGTCGCCGCTTTGCCTTGGAGCACATCGTCCGGGAGGCCCTGTGGAGCGCCGGCACCGCTACAGTGCGCCCGTCCGCCACGCAACTACACGAACAGACCGCCACGCTGGAAGTGTGGATCCAGACGGTAGGCGGTGGCCGGGCTGCTTGGCTTTGGCTGGCGAAATTCGATGTTCGTGAATCTTTGGTGCCCTAACCGGGTTCAGGTTGTGGCATGCCGGTGCTTGCCGACAGTTCGCTGATCCGTTGCGTGATGCGCCCGGTGAAAACCGCAGCTATCTGATCCACATCCACAATTTCGTGCCCCCAGTGTTGGCGGTCAACACTGGCTTCAAGTTCCGGGATGGGCTGGTTGTCGATGGTGGCAGAACGCGACAGCGTTGTATCGTCAAGTCGCCAACGTATGGAGAATTTCACGTTGAACCCACCGTGGCCTGTACCGGTGTACCAATTGAAGCTGTATTTGTGCTCAAGCTCCAATGGCCTATGGCTGCTCAACTTCAACCCACGCACAAGAATGTGTTGCGCTGTCGTCTGCGGCCAGTGGCGGGCCTCCAACAGGTGGCTGCCGACGACGGCTGTGTTGTCCATCGTCACGGAGGAGGATTGATCATTCCCGGCAAAGAGCTCAGACAATCGCTTGCGCTCCGTCTCCAATTCGTCCAGTGTAGGACGGATAAATCTCCTAAACGAGAGATCGAGATCCCTGATGTCGGAATCATCAGGCTCCGGTCCTTGGTTCTCGTCCACGAAATTGTCGAATTCCCGGCCCACCTCAAGCCTGGCCAGGGTCCCGCCCAGGTTGGCCAGCGGTATTACCGTGCCGGCGCTCCGCGGCTGGCGTTCCGTGCCGCCATAGACCACGAATTTGGACGTTACGTTGGGCACCACTTCAGCTACCCGATTGAGCGATCGGAAGTAGTCTGCACTGGTGGTCGCGCCCGACTTGACCTCAAAAGCGGCAATCTCTTGCCCGACCGGATAGAGCAGGTCGCACTCCAAGCCTTTCGCATCTCGGAAAAAGGAAAGTGTGTCGGCTCGTTTCCCTCGGTTGAAGCGGTGCTTGAGTGCCTCCACCACGACCGCGTTTTCAAAGAGGTGGCCGCGCAGCGGGTGGGTTGCCACCTGTCCGGCATGTTCGATTCCGATCAGGTAGGCGGCCAAGCCAACATCATGGAAATAGAGCTTGGGTGCCTTGACCAGGCGCTTGCGGATATTGGCAGAGTACGGTCGTAGTCGGAAACCGATGAAGCTCCTCTCCAGCAGTGCGAGCCAGGCGCCAGCCGTGTGGTTCGATACCCCGGCGGCACGTCCCAGGGAACTTAGATTGACAAGCTGGCCCACTTGGCCAGCACACAGCCGCACGAAGTTCTGGAACAGGGGCAGATCCTGGAACTCTGCCAGCTGGCGCACGTCACGCTCCACGTAGGTGTCAAAGTAGTCAGCCAACGCCTCGGTCGGATTGAGCTTTCCGGCAATGATCCGAGGATAGAAACCTGAATAGAGAATATCGTCTACCGCGCTGCTGGCCCCCGTCTGGTAGCGTTCCGTCAACGACAAGGGCAGCAATCGCAGCAAGGCCGTTCGGCCGGCCAGGGATTGAACCTTGTCGGCGAGCTTGGACTGCGCACTGCCGGTCAGAACAAACAAGCTGTTGGACCTCTTTTCGTCCACAACCACCTGGATGTAGGACAGGAGATCAGGCACACGCTGCACCTCGTCTATGATGGCGCCGTTTTGAAACTGGGCCAGGAATCCCCTGGGATCCGACTCGGCAAATTGCCGTACGTCCGATGCTTCCAGGTTGGCGTACGCCAGGCCGGGGAAGGTGTCCCGACAGAGTGTCGTTTTCCCGGATTGCCGGGGCCCCAGCACGGTGACGACAGGATACTCCTTGAACCGCCGCTCCAGATGCCGGGTTATCTCTCGTTGAATCATTGCAGTTAGGGTGCAAATTGGA
>DAOUIC010000254.1:0-12992 GCA_034428255.1 Anaerolineales bacterium | reverse complement strand
TATTGCCATGTTCTCGGATCCATTCGTAGCAGGCCTTGCACAGGTCTTTGGCGTAATGGTTCTTCTGCCGGTCGCAACAAGGGCAGAGAAATGCAGCGCTGCGCGGCCGCTTGCGGCGTAGCGCACGCAGCGGTCGGTCGGGATGGCGGAGGGCCTGCTGGTAGTGGCCCATACAGACCGGATCACGGTTGCGTGGGTCTCGCAATCGCCCCCCGCGGTTACATTCTGGACCTGAGCAAGGAGGATGGTTGGCCACACGATCACCCCGTTTACAGGAGCCACACCAGGTGAGCTATTTGCAGGACCAGCCAAAGTCCTGCAAACATCCATCCAGCCATCCAGATGTAGAAGAGGCCCCAGTCGCGGATGCCGAGAACCAGTGCCATTGAGCCGAGCCACATGGCGGGCATGAGTGCAGAATCAGAATTGAATACCTGTTCGACATGAACAGTGATAGTTGCATAAAAAAAGATAATCAGCACTAAAATCAATCAGTGGACGGGACGAAGCCAGAAGATCGGACACGGTATAGTCATGGTGATGCTTGCAGGGCGACATTCGGCTGGAGCCAATATTAGCATACAGTTGGTCGGCCTCGTCCCGGGGGCCTCCGCGCGGCACTGCTTCAATCTCGTTGATATTGGTTCCGGGGAGTCATGGGCCTATTCTCCGTACCAGCGGGTGCCGTGCGTCGCGTCAGGCCATGCTGCGGGCCATCAGGCGCACGAAGTTGAGGGCCCCGCCTGGTCTTCAGTCCCCGCGGCAGGCGGGCCCGGAGCTTGAAGCGTCCAAACCAGCCCTCCAGCCGGTTGGTGGAGGCAGGCACCTTGGGGTTCCCTTGGCTGCGCACCACCTCGTGCCGCAGGGGCACGCGGCCCTGCATCACCGCTTCCCAGAGCGCCAGCGGGACGGGTCCCGCCTCCGGCGGTCGCGCCCGAGCCAGGCATTGCAGAATCGGTAGCAGGACTCGGTCCAGCCCCCGCCGCTTCCAGGACCGTAACCCAATCGGCCCAGTCACAGCCGGGGCCGCTCAGACGCAGGTCCAGCCGTTCGCCCTTCACCTGAATGAAACCGTCAGTGCGAATATCCCACTTACTGCCAGGGTCATGGCAGCCGCGGCAATAGGGGCCGCGGCCGCCATCGTCATCGAGACAAAACGTCTCACCCACAGAGGGGATATTGGGTATGACACGTTGCTCATAATTGCTGCGCTGCCGCTACCGACAGGACACCACTCTCGTCTGACGCCGCGATACAGCGATCATCCGGTGACCAGGCCAAGCCGGCAATTGGGGATTCGAATACAACTTCCGCCAGCAAAACGGGGTTCTTCTCGACTTTCCAGATGGCAAGCAGACCATCGTTGCCACCGGAAGCCAGCTGCATACCCCGTCGTTGAAACTTCAGGTGCTTGATGAGGTGCTGATGCCCTTCCAGCGTGAGTGGTTGCGTGTTTGCTGGCCCCTTGCCGGAACAGTCCCAGATCACCGCCTGAGTCCCGCCGCCGGTCGCCAGAAAGCGACTATTGAAGCTCCATGCCAGTTCCAGCACCTTCGTTTGGTAGCCCCACATCTGCAAATCCTTTCCGGTACCGGTGATCCAGAAATGCACCGTCGAGTCCTGGTCGCCGGTGGCAATGTACTTTCCATCGGGACTCCATTCCAGTGTGAGTGTCGAGCCCTGCCATTCGAAACGGCGGCGTGGTTCCGCTTTTGTGGGGCTATACAGGACAACGCCATTGTAGGCAGAGATGGCGAACCGTTTGCCATCATGGCGCCACTTGATGTCGGTAATGGTGCTGTTCGCATCGGGAAATTCGTAGTCCAATTCCCCGGTGGCGTTCCACAGTCGCAGTTTGCGCCCGGCGGCTGACACCAGCCAATCGCCCGCAGGGCTGAAAGCGACACGCTCCACCCAGCTTGCGCCGCCTGCCATTTCAGAGGTCTGCGTTCCAGTCTCGGCATTCCACAGCCGTACCTTGCCGTCCTGCCCGACGCTGGCGAGGAGACGACTGTCTTTGTGCCACGAAATTGCCATCGTGCCGAGGGGATGGCCGGGTAGCTGGTGCTGTACCGCGCCGTCTGCACCATTGAACAACGTGATGGGTCCAGACACCCCCGCCACAGCCAACGTTTTGCCATCCGGCGACCATGCCAGCCCAATCGGATGATCGTCAATGTGGGCACGCCATATCGCCTTGAGCGGTGACTGTGGCGGCGGTTTGCGCTTGTTTTTGCGCTTCTTCATGACACGAGGCATGCGCGGAAGCCTTCTTCCAATGCAGCCCGATCCAAGCCGCGTCCGATAAAAATCATCTTGTTGTGACGCCGGTCACTCCCCCATAGACGATCCGGGCGGCCATCAAAGAGCATATGCACCCCCTGGAATACGAAGCGCTCATCCCAGCCGCGTACGCTCAACACGCCTTTCATACGGAAGATGTCCTGTCCCTGTGTGCGCAATAGTTGACTTAACCAACTATTGAGCTTCTCCAAGTGAAAATCACCGGGCAGGGAGATACCAACAGAAGTCACTTCTTCGTCGTGTTCATGATCGGGCTTGTACTCACGGGTCTCGAACGGGGCAAGCACGGCCTCCGGGCCGCACAGGTGCGCGTCGAATTCATCAGGGTGATGTTCGGTGAACAGCATGTAATGGCCCGGCTGTTGGATCGCAAAATTGAAGACGGTCTCGCCGTTTTTGTTCAGCACGAGCTGGTTGTGCTGTCCTTTGCCAAGGTGCAGCGTTTCGCCTGCCTGTGCTGCCTGCTCATCTTCGGAGAAAGTCAGCACGGCGTCCATCAACGTCTCTTCCTTCGCCGACAATCCAGTATCTGCCAGCGGGAGCAGTGCAGCCCCCATGACCGGATCAGGGCCTTCGCTCATCACCCATTCGTAAGTCCCGGAGTTCAGTTCATAGATGCCCGACCATTCAAACGGGTATTCCGGCTCCATGAACTTCGGGTCGATTTCCAGCGCCCGGTCGAGGTTGAAGCCGCCCACATTGAGAATCTGGTCCATCTCGACCACCGCGTCGCGGGTGCGGCAGATTTTCGCCATGCTGTTCATGCTTTTGATGCGTGCTTCGAGCCTGTCGAGGTCTTCCGGGGCAACCAGATCAACTTTATTGAGCAGGATTACATCGGCAAAGGCAACCTGTTCCTTTGCCTCATCGCTGTCGTCGATGTGTTCCCAGATGTGTTTGGCATCCACCACCGTGACAATCGCATCCAACAGCAATTTTTGCTGCATGTCATCATCCACGTAAAAGGTTTGCGCAACGGGACCGGGATCCGCCATGCCGGTGGTTTCGATCACGATGTAATCGAACTTGTCGCGACGCTTCATCAGATGGCCGAGAATGCGAATCAAATCGCCCCGAACGGTGCAGCAGATGCATCCGTTGTTCATCTCGAAGATTTCTTCTTCCGCGTCAATGACCAGATCATTGTCAATGCCGATTTCGCCGAACTCATTTTCGATCACCGCGATTCTCTTCCCGTGATTTTCGGTCAGGATGCGGTTGAGTAGCGTGGTTTTGCCTGCTCCCAGAAAGCCAGTCAAAACGGTCACCGACACTCGTGATTCAAGTGTGTTCATCATGTTCCTGTTACCTCTGTTCAACTTTTGATTGTGACGGTCAAAGCTTCCATGAGCGCCCGCGTCAGCGCGGTCTTTGGTTGATGCAGCATCCCGGTGATGGCGATCAACGGCATGGCTATCCTCCCGCTGCGATGGGTTCATCCAGCGCAAACAACGGGCGGTAGGCATCATGGCCTGTGCCGTAGGTTCGATCCATCAAGGCCGCGTACTCGGCGGCATAGGCTGGATTGGCGCGCCAGCGCACACCGAGATATTCCGCCGATTTGACGATGCCCAGCACACCGTGTTTGATCTCCTCAAAGGTGTAATCCGGCCCCACCGGGACGCACAGCCAGCGGGCGAGGTTCGCCGCCGTTTCCCGGTGCTCCGGCGCGCCGTCAGGACCCAGCGCGGCATAGTGCAAAGGCTGAATCTGTGGCAGCCAGCGCACGGGCGTGTTTTCCTGCTCAACGTAGGCGTAAAACGTGGCGACATCGCTCTCCAACGGAATCTGCACCGCGACCGCGGTCGCCAGCGCCAGCTTGTTCGGCTCGTGTGTCTCCAGCCCGGCGGCTTCCCGCAGACCTCGCCGCACCTCCGCCAGATTCGCGCTTTGGCGCTCTGCCAGTTCTGACAGACGTTCACACTGTGCCAAGGCCTGCGCTGCGTTCGGGCAGTCAGCCGGTTGACGCAATGCTTTCACCTCTGCATGGAGTGCCTCATCACTGAATACCAACAGCGTACCGGGGCGGTCATCAGGATCAGGCAGATGTAAGCCGTACAGCGTTGCCTCCGGACGCTCTGCCGCGCCGGGCGCAGGCAGGGTGTCGGCGCAGTCGAGCCATGTAGCGTTCTGCGGCTGCCACAATCCGCGCACCACCTGTGTCCAGGTGAAGCGCGTACTGGACGGTGCGAGCCGTAGATGAGCGTCAAAGTCCAGAAAGCGCAGCAACGCCTTATGGTGCTTGACCGACTCTGCTAGGTCATGGCTGGCATTTGCTGGGACACCGACCGATTCGCCTGGCCGAATCCCCGCCGCCTGATGCAGTAAGCGGCGAGCGCGGTAGGCATCTCGCACCAGCACAACCCACGCGCCGCCCAAGCGTTCCGACCATGTCGCTTCTGCCGTTTCAAGCGTCACCTCGGTGTGTAATGCAGCGTTGGCAGGTAGGGTCAGGAGATCATCCAACTGTGGGTGCGCGGCATAATCTGCGCCACGCACCGGCAAACCACCGAGCGCCTCCACCGGACAGAAGCCCCCTAACCATAATGTTGCCCAGTCAACCGGCAAATTCAACATATCTTTGTCCTTTTAATCATATAAATCTGATATGTTGCAGTTGATTTTTGTCACATGTCAGAACAATCTTTTGAGCGGTTGGTACCTATCGCCGTGCGGCTGCCACCGCGTAGGCCACTGCAAAGATGGCCGTCGCCACCAAGGCCATGACCGGGCCGGAGGCCACATTCAGGTGGTAGGAGGCGTACAGGCCCACCACTGTCGCCGATACGCCAAACCCCGCACTCAGGAACATGGCATGCTCAAACGTGCGGGCCACCAGTAGTGCGGCCGCAGCGGGAGTGATGAGCAACGAGATGACCAGAATGATGCCCACAGCCTGCAGGGCCGTGACCGTGGCCACAGCCAGCAATACCAGAAACAGGTAGTCCAGCCGAGTGGCGGATAGTCCCGCCACCTGGGCACCCAGCGGATCAAAGCTGACGAACAGCAACCGGCTGTGCAGCCCGTACAGCGCCATCGCCACCACCGCGGTCAGGATCGCAGTCACCACCACGTCCACCGGCGAAGCGCCCAGCACCTGGCCCAGCAGGAGATCCTCCAAATTGAGAGAGACGTGGCGCACCAAGGGCAGGAGCGCCACGCCCAAGGCAAACAGGCCGGCGAAAAGGATGCCGATGGTGGTGTCGGCACTGAGGCCTGTGCTGTGCACCAACCAGCCCAGCAACAGTGCGACGACGATGGCCGAGGGTACAGCACCCCACAGGGGGTGCAAGCCGACCAACACCGCCGCTACCACACCAGGCATGACAGAGTGGGCCAAGGCATCGCTCATGAATCCGAGATCCCGGGTGACCACATAGGTGCCCAGAAGTGGACACATGACTCCCACCAGGACCGAAACCGCCAACGCCCGCACCATGAACGCGTAGGTAAAGGGCGCGATCAGCCAGCTTTGCAGAATCTCCATCGGCTCGGTTGTTGGTCCGTAAAAAAACGCGTTGCCCGTCAGACGGTGCCCACCAGATTCCGGATAACTCCGGCTTCCACGAGGTCCCGGGTACGGCCAAACCCGACTACTCCCCGGTTCAGGCACAGGCAGCAGTCGCAATTTTTCTCCACTTGGTCCACGGCATGCGAGGCCAGCAGAATGGTGCGTCCCTGATCGCGCAGTGTATGCAGGATTTCCATCAGGGACTCCTTGGATCGGATATCCACGCCGCTGAAGGTTTCGTCCAGCAGCAGAATGTCGGCTCCTTGCGCCAATGACCGAGCCAGGAACACCCGTTGCTGCTGGCCTCGAGACAGCGATACCATCGGTTCCCCCCTGTGTGACCACAGTCCCGCCTGCTGCAGGGCCTGTTCCCCGATTTCGATGTCCGCGGGACGGAACCGTCGCACCCATCGATGCCCGCGGATGCGACCCTGCATGACCACCTGGATGACACTCAGGGGCACACGCCAGTTGATTCGCTCCTTTTGGGGCACATAGGCCAAGGCTCCCGGGTTCCCGGAGGCCGGCTGGCCGTGAATCAGCACTTCGCCACAGGCGAACGGCTGCAAGCCGGCCAAGACTTCAAACAGTGTGCTCTTGCCAGCCCCGTTGGGACCCAGAACCCCCACCATCTGACCGGAGTCGATCTGGAACGACACGCGCTCGAGGGCTGTTGTGTCCCCATAGGCCACAGTCAGGTCGCGAACTGCAATAGAAACAGAAGCCATGGTGTTCGATCTACTCTGTCACGGGTTGGCAAGGCCCTCGGCCATCCAAGCAGCGCGGATGGCCGAGGGCCTAGTGTTCGCAACTACTCCGTCACTGGGTTGACAAGGCCTGAACCATCGTTTCGACATTGTGTCGCATCATGTCGATATAGGTCTCGGCTCCGCTGCCCGGTACTCCCAGTGAACCCGTGTACAACCGTACTACAACGCCTACCCCGGTCTCCTGTGCCAAGTTGGCGGCCATCTTGTCGGTCAAGGCTTCGGTAAAGATGGCGTTGACACCATGGTCCTTGATGGTATCCACCAAGCGGGCGAGGGCCTGTGCCTCGATTTCCGCACTGGTACCCAGACTCGGAATGATCGTGCCCACCACCTCAAAGTCATAGAGGTGGGCAAAGTACTGGAAGCTGTCGTGCGAAGTCACCAGCACCCGTTGTTCCGCTGACAGCACCGACACCTGCTCGATAATCCAGCTGTGCAACTCTTCGAGTTCGAGACCGTAGCGGGCTGCTCGCTCGGCGTAGATCGCTGCATGCTCGGGATCCGCAGCGCCCATGGCCTGCGCCAGACCGGTCACAGCTGCGCGAACCCGAGGCGGATCGAACCAGAAGTGCGGATCCTCCGAGCCATGTTCGTGGTGGTCATGAGCATCCTCATGGTCCCCGTGGTCGTCATCCATCTCCTCGTCGTGACCATGCCCGTGGTCCTTGTCGTCATCGTCATCGTGGCCATGTGCGTCCTCATGGTGCTCGTCCGCATCCTCGTCGTGACCATGCCCGTGGCCGTCTTCGTCGTCATCGTGGCCATGTGCGTCCTCATGGTGCTCGTCCGCATCCTCGTCGTGCCCGTGCCCGTGGCCGTCTTCGTCGTCCTCGTGCTCTTCCTCATCACCATGGGCATCCCCGGCACCCCCCATCGGCAGGTAGGGCAGGGGATCGATGAACTCTTCCAAGCTAATCACGACCGCTTCGTCGGCCCGCGCCTGCTCGAACAATTGATCAAGCCAACCGGCCTCCAGTCCCATGCCAATCATGACCACCATATCGGCGTCGGCCACACGCGCGACATCCTGGGGCCCGGGCTGGAACATGTGCATATCGCCCCCGGGGGGCACAAGTGCCGACACTTCCACGTGGTCCCCACCAATCTGGCGGACCCAATCGGCAACGATGCTGCCGCTGGTCACAATCCGCAAGGGTTGACTCTCCGCCGCTGGACCATCACCGGTGACAGGAACCTCCGCTGGCACGACACAGGCCGCCAAGGCACTGCCGATCACAATCAGAAGAATGGGAATAAGCCGGAAGATCGAACGCGGTACAGTCATGGCGATGCTCCTAGGGCAACACTCGTCTAGGGTATATTAATATAGCACAGCATACGGCTGGTTGGCTTCCTGCCAAGAATCGATGTGGGGGCACTCACATTACCAAGGTGGGTGGTGCCGGCTCCGGGTAGGATGGGATGCTGCATCCCATTCCGGCGACTCCCCTATGGCCGCCGCCCCCGTATCCTGGTTTCCCTGTTCACCGAAGTCGACGATCCCCGTCGGCCCCAGGCCCGACTGCATGGTCTGGAGGACATTCTCCTGATGGCGACCTGGCCGTCATCTGCGGTGCTGACAGCTGGACCGAGGCTGAGCTGTTCGGACGCCAGAAGCAGGCCTGGCTGACCACTTTTCTGGAACTGCCGCGCGGGATTCCCTCGCACGACATCTTTGGGCGTGTCTGCGCGCGGCTGGACCCCCAACCGCTGGAAGGCTGTTGCACACGTTGGGTGCAGTCGTTGGCCGCGGCCCTCCGGGTTCAAGTCGTAACGGTGGACGGCAAGGAGGCCCGCCGTTCCCACGATGCCGGCCGGGGCGGCCGCCCCGACACCTGGTTGGTGCTTAGGCGGATGCAGCACGTCTGGTTCCAGGGCAACGCCGGGTGGACAGCCGGTCCAACGAGATCACGGCCATCCCGGAACTGCTCGAGATGATGGCGCTGGACGGCTGCATAGTGACCATCGATGCCATGGGCGGCCAGAAGCGGATTGCGCAGACGATCCGCTACCGGGGACCGACTATGTGCTGTCACTCCGGAGCAACCAGGCGCAGTTGCACGAGGCCGTGGCCGAGGCCTGCGCCGTCGAGCAGGCGAGGGTTTCGAGGGTTGCGACCACGACTGCCACAAGACCGTGAACAAGAACCACGGCCGCATTGAGGCGCGCCGCTGCCTAGCGCTGGGGACACCGGAATACACCTGGTACGCGGCCCCCAACAAGACCTGGCCCGACCTGCACAACCTGGTCATGATCGAGGCCCAACGGCGACAGGGCAAACAGGTTGTCTCGGAAACCTGCTGCTACATCTCCGGTCTGCCGGCGGCTGCGCGGGCCCTGCTGCAGGCCGTGCGCAGCCACTGGGGATGTTGAGAACCGTCTGCACTGGATCCTGGACATGGCCTTTCGAGAGGACGAAAGCCGCATCCGTACCGGCTACGCCGCCCATAACATGCCGCTTCTGCGCCCGCTGGCCCTCAACCTCCTGCGCCTGGCGGCGATGCCATCCTTGGCGGTGGTCTCCCGGCGTAACAGGTCGGCTGGAACGACGGTCACCTACTCAAGGTGCTGTCAAATCAGAGTGCGATTGCCCTACCCCGCATCGGTTCTTGGCAGGAATCCAACCAGATGAATGGTATATTAATATAACCGAATGAAATGTTGCCCTAGGAACACCGCCATGCCTGTACCGCGTTCGATCTTCCGGCTTGTGCCCATTCTCCTGATTGTGATCGGCAGTGCCCTGACAGCCTGTGCCATGCCAGTGGCCCCGACTGCCGAGCGCGAGCCGGCATCGGCGGTAGTGCCTGATGATCGGGAACGGCCCATCTTGAAGTCGGGCGTCATCTGGCTCGACAGCCCCCTGGACCCGGTGAAAGGCGGCTATGTCGCCACCCAATCGGGAATGTCGGAGACCTTGTTCCGCCTCTCAGGAACCACCCTGAGTCCCGAACCGTGGCTGGCAACGGAAGCCACGCAAGTTGACCCCTTGACCTGGAGGATCGGAATCCGGCAGGGCGTCATGTTCCACAACGGGAACGTGATGGATGCGCAAGCGGTAAAGGCGTCCCTGGAGAGGGCTATCCGATTATCGCCGGCGGCAGCCGATACATTGTCCGTAGACACCATAACGGTTGAGGACGGGCAAACCCTCACCATCAAAACGACGGTGCCACAACCCACCCTGCCGGGCCTGTTGATCTTGCCCGCCCTCGCCATCACCGATGCGGCGGCGGCAGACGCAGCCGGCGAGGGCAATTTCATTGCTGCCCGCGCCCTGACGGGACCGTACATTCCCACCGCGTACGTCCAGTTGGAACATCTTGACAGTGTGGCCAACGACGACTACTGGGGTGGAACGCCTCCGCTGGCCGGCATCGATCACGTCGCCATTCCCGATACCAACGCCCGGGAGTTGGCCCTGCAGGCCGGGGACATCGATGTTGCCGTCAACGTATCACCGGCTGGCACCCAGGCGATCAATGCCCACCCGGGCACACATACCCAGACCTCCGGCATCGGTACCGCCCTGATCCTGTGGTGGGTCAATTTCGAGCGCGGCGCCTTGGCCGACCCCCTGGTGCGCCTGGCGGTGGCCCACGCCATTGACCGAGAGAGCATCGCCGGTCTGGTCGCTCCTCCCGGATCCGGGTCCTTCGCGGAGCTGCTGCTCCCGGAAGTCCTGACATCCTGCCCCGGCGTGAGCGCGCCGGACTACGATCCTGACGAAGCCCGTCATTTGCTGGCCCAAGCCGGCTACAGCGACAGCAACGGCGACGGTTTCGTGGACAAGGCAGGTCAGCCGCTGGAAATCATTATCGGCGGTTATCCCGAGCGGTTCCAGCTGCCTATCATGGCCGAGGCCGCCCAGGCGATGCTGACCGAGGTGGGAATCAAGGCCGAGGTGCTCATTACAGAATGGTCGGTGGTCAATGAACCCGCCGCCTGGGACCTCTTCGGCTGGTACAACACTGTCGTGCAAGGCGGGGGAGACCCGGTGTACAACATCAGCAAGTTTGCTGGGTTGAAGGGCGATGCCAGCGGCAGCGGAACCAACAACTACGGGCAATACGACGCTTCCCGCCTGGCGGACATCATTGCCCCCGCGGTCTCGGTGGCCGACCTGGAGGGTCGAAAGGCGATAGCCTGTGAGGCCTTGGCCGTGATCACCGAAGAAGCCGCATTTTTGCCGGTGGCACATGTAAATCATGTGTACGGCACCAGTGACCGGGTCACCGATTTCGAGGCCCACCCCACTTCCCACTATTTCTTCAACCACCGCGTCGGACTGAGCGAATGAGCAAGGTAGTAGGGTAACGGGTACGGATCAAGGCTCTCCGGCATGGGAGCATACCTGCTCCGAAGGTTGGTCACGCTGCCGCTGATGCTCCTTGGAATCTCGGCCGTCAGCTTCGCTCTGCTGAATCTGGCGCCGGGCGATCCCGCCGAAATGGTCCTGCGCCAGCGCAACCCTGCCGAGACACCCAGCTCGGCTGCAGTGGCAGCGATGCGCGCCGAGCTGGGGCTGGATGCTCCCCTGCCGACGCAATATGTTCGCTGGATGTTCCGGGCGTTGGCGGGCGACATGGGCCGCTCCTACGTGACCGAGCGGCCCGTGGCCGCCCAGCTGGCCCGTCGCACCATCCCGACGGTCCTGCTCACTGCGGCTGCTTTGGGCTTGGCGTTGCTGGTAGCCGTGCCCATGGGCATCCTGTCCGCACAGCAGCGGGGCAGCGCCGTGGATGCCATCGCGCGCTTGGCGGCACTGGTGGGCGCCGCGGTACCATCCTACGCCTTGGCCTTCGGACTGATTATCCTGTTTGCGGTGAGATTGTCCTGGCTGCCGGCCTTGGGCTACGGTTCAGCTGTCCAGGTCGTACTGCCGGCCATTGCCGTCTCCCTGGCACCCATGGCTCAGCTGATGCGGCTGATACGCGCCAGCATGTTGGAGACACTGGGGCAGGACTACATCCGCACGGCGCGGGCCAAGGGACTGTCCGAACAAACCGTCGTCATGGGGCACGTCCTGCGCAACGCACTGCTGCCGGTCATTGGAGCCACTGGAGTACACCTGGGCTACCTGCTGAGCGGTGCCGTCATAGTGGAGACCATCTTCTCTTGGCCGGGTTTGGGGCAGTTGATTGTGGGCGCGGCACTGACCCGGGACTACCCCGTGGTACAGGGGTTCGTAACTTATATTGCCGTGGTGGTGCTTCTGGCCAACCTGGCGGCTGATGTTGCCCTGCGCATCGCCAACCCGCGCTTGCGCTTCGGTCAAGGAGAGATGTAGAAGCCAATGACGGGCGATATCCAAAAGGCCATGGAACGCCTCCCCCGTACCATCACCATCATATACGGCGGCTCCCGGCGGTGGGCCGGGTTGTTGCGGGAGCCGGGGACCGCCTTGGGACTGCTCTTGGTGGTGTCCCTGCTGCTGGCGGGACTGGTGGCGCCCTGGCTTCCCCTGGAGGACCCAACGCAAATCAGCCTGTCTCGGAGATTGCTCCCGCCGTCCGTGGAACATCCTCTGGGCACCGACCATTTGGGCCGAGACACCTTCAGCCGCATCGTCCACGGCGCCCGCATGACTCTGCTGGCCGCCGCTGCCACGCTGGTTCTAAGCATGACCATCGCGCTGGCGGTGGGCATGGTTTCCGGTTACAACGGCGGCTGGACCGACACGGCGTTGATGGGTGTGGTGGACCTGCTGCTGGCTTTTCCTTCGCTGATCCTGGCACTGGCCGTGGCGGGAGCTTTGGGCCCCGGTCTGTTCAACGTGCTGCTGGCCGCCGGCGCCGTATGGTGGGTGGGCCATGCCCGCATAATTCGCGGGATTACCCTGGGGGCGCGGAACATGGAGTATGTGATGGCGGCGCGGGCTGTCGGAGCCAGCAACCGGCGCATCTTCCTCCGGCACATCACGCCGAATATCCTCGGCCCGATCGTCGTCATAGCCTCCCTGGATGTCGGCTGGATTATCCTGGGCATCGCCGGTCTCAGCTTCCTGGGGCTTGGGGCACAGCCGCCTACGCCGGAGTGGGGTGCCATGCTCAACGACGCCCGTCCCTTTTTGCAGACCGCACCGCGCCTGTTGCTATGGCCGGGGGCGGCCATCTTCATCGCGGTGCTGGGGTTCAACCTGCTCGGTGACGGCCTGCGCGACCTTCTGGCTTCCGTACCTGTCGCCCAAGGGGCCGACTGACGGTGCCGCAATTCCGCAAATGCCATTCCATTCAGGCAGGTCCAGTCTTGCCGCGCTGGCCGAATTACTCGCGGCAAATGATTTTTTCGGCAGCGCGGACTGGCTTGAATTCGCGTTGGAGTTCGCCGGCGGGGCACTGTTTCACGGCTTTGGGGCCGGTCGTGTACCGGTAGTTTCAGCCATCCTCTGCAGAATCATGGGGGGG
>DAOUIC010000253.1:0-3521 GCA_034428255.1 Anaerolineales bacterium | reverse complement strand
GCTCGCAGTTTCTGACCAAGGTGTGCAGGTACTGCGGGTTGCCTGACGAGCAGTAGCACTTGGCTTCCACATCCCAAGGTGGGGCGCGATTCTGTCAACGAGTAGTGGCCGTCCCATTCCCAATGGCGTGAACGTCTGTCCGGTTCCCTGAGAATCCCGGTCCCCGGGACAGGTGTGCACTGCGAACCTGAACCATCCGCGACGTTGCGGCTCCTGTTGCCTACCGTGTTGTGGGAGGAGAGGGCGGCACCGCTGCCACGCCACCCGGTACACCTGGCCACAGCATCGGACCAGTTCCTTCACCTGGTCGTACCTGTCCAGGTTCAGGCCCGTGCTCTGCAGAGGGCGCGCTGCCTTGCCCATGCCCTGCAATGCCCAATGCCCGTCGGCAAGCCCCAGGCAATCGGTGGCTTGTCCAAGCTCTTATCGTTCTCTCTGCGTTATATACAGATCGTAGGGAGACCCCTTCCAGCTGTCTTCTGAACCTATGTCGTCGCGGGTGCGGTTCAGCCAAGCGACGAGACGATCCTTCATGCGCCGCAGTACATGCCTATACCCGAGGTCTTCCGCCAGGTTGCGCAATTCACCCGGATCACTGGCCACGTCATACAGTTCATCTTCGGCCCCGGGATTGTATATGTACTTCCAGTTCCGGGTGCGCACCATGCGCTGGGTGAACAGGGCGGACTCATACCCGTGGAATTCCGCAAACACATCATCGGGCCAGTCCGTGGGAGTTTCGCCGTGCAGCAGAGGAATCAGGGAACGACCATCCAGCCCGACGGGTGTCTCGGCACCGCCCCACTCCAGCAATGTTGGCATCAGGTCGACCAGATTGACAAAGGCATCGCAGTGCGACCCGCCCTCGGTGACTCCCGGCCAATGAATCAGCAACGGGATGCGGTAGGTCTCGTCATACATGTACATGCCCTTGTTGAACAGCCGGTGACTGCCCACCATGTCGCCGTGATCACTGGCAAAGATGACAATGGTATTCCCGGCCAGTCCCAGGACCTCCAGCCGCTCCAGCACCCTTTGCATCTGGTCATCGATAAACGTGCAGTAGCCCCAGTAATGGGCGATCACCCGCCGCCAGTCGGGCCAGGTCAGGTGGCTGGCGTTCCAGCGCAACATCTCTTTCTGCTGAATGAGCGGTTTGCCGGCGAAAGTTTCCTCGAAATTGCGCCAGCGTTCCACTGAATCCGGGTCATACATCGTGTCATAGGGCGCGGGCACACTGTAGGGGAAATGGGGACCGAAGAAGGAGGTGAAGATCATGAAGGGCTGGTCCCGGGTCGCCTGCTCTTCCAGCAAGGCCATGGTCCTGTCCGCGGCCCACGCCTCCTGCAACTGTTCCGCCGGCAGTCGGGAGCGGCCGCAGAAAGGAGCCGAGCCCCCCCATTCCAGCCGTTGCACTTCCTTGGCCCGATCCGCCTCCAGCCCTTGGTGCCTCTTCTCCCTTGCATATTGTGAGTCCGCGGCAAAGGTCCGAAACCCCCAATGAGGCGGATTGTCCTCGGCCGGGAGATGCCACTTGCCCACATGGTGCACGTCATAGCCGTTGCGATCCAGCAGTTGGGAGTAACCCACATGGTCCAGCAACTGCCGATCAAAGACCCCGTTGAAATTGCCCATGTTGGCCAGCAAGCCATGGTTGTGGGCATAGAGTCCTGTCAACAGGGAAGCACGGGCGGGAGAACAGAGGGAAGTGGGGGTAAAGGCATGCGAGAACCGCATGCCTCGCGCCGCCAGTCCATCCAGGCCGGGTGTTTGCACCACGGGCGCACCATTGCAACCGACCGCATCATACCGGTACTGATCCGCGAAGAGAAAGAGAATATTGGGTCGGGTGTCATTCATCTTGATGGAAGCCTTCAGTGAATCTGGGACAAGGCTTGAGTATTGGGCAAAAGCAGGCCTGCGGAGCTCACGGGTTGCAGCAAAGAGGCGGTTTCGGGGCCTGCCGTCAGCCCTTGATCCCCGTGAAGACAATGCCTTGGATAAAGCGTTTCTGTGCCACCGTGAACAATACCAGCAGGGGCACCATGCTCAGGAAGGAGGCGGCCATCAGCAGATGCAATTGGGGCAGCACACCCTCCGAACCCTGGAAAAACTGCAGGGCCAGGGCCAGGGTCCTCTTGGATGGGGTGTTCAGGAAGATCAGCGGTTCCAGGAAATCGTTCCAGCGGGTCCGGAATTCAAAGATGGCGACGATGGCCAGGGCCGGCATGGACAAGGGCAGAATGATGCGGTAGAAGACCTGGAGCGAATTGCATCCGTCCATGCGCGCCGCATCTTCCAGTTCAAAAGAGATGGTCATGAAGAACTGGCGCAGCAGAAAGACGTAGAAGGGTCCCAGAAAGAACGCCGGCACCACCAGCGGCTTGAACGTATCAATCCAACGCAGCTTGCTGAACAGGATGAACTGGGGAATCAGCGTCACTTGGCTGGGCAGCATCATCGTGCTGAGCAGAACGATAAAAATGACATTCCGGCCCGGCGCCCGCAAACGGGCGAAACCATAGGCCGCCAGCGAACTGGCAAACAGCTTGCCGACTATCGAACCCACACTGACAAAGACGCTGTTGCCCACATAGGTCCAGAAGGGCCAGAAGGTCATGACCTGTCGATAGTTGTCCCACTGCACCGGTTCGGGGATCCACTGGGGAGGAAAGAGGTAGACATCCATCTGCTGCTTCAGGGAGGTGGATATCATCCAGAAAAAAGGGATGCAGATAACCACCCCGCCCATGACCAGCAGCAGGTAGGTGAGGAAATGCTCAAGGCGCAGGGAGGCCGTCCTGCTCGTGCCCTGGAAAACAGACACGGCTATTCCTCCTGTCGTTCCTGATAGAACACCCACATGGGCGAGGACTTGAAAACCAGCAGGGTCAGGATCAGCACAATCACCAGCAGGACCCAGGCCATGGCGGAGGCATATCCCATATATAGGTATTCAAACGCATTTTCGTACAGATAGTAGTTGTAGAACAGGGTGGAGAAATTCGGTCCGCCGCTGGTCATGACATAGGCGGGGGTGAATTCCTGGAAGGAGGCAATGAGGCCCATCACCAGATTGAACAGGATTACGGTGCTCAACAGCGGCAACGTAATGAACCAGAACCGGCGCCAGCGGGAAGCGCCGTCGATTTCCGCGGCTTCATACAGCTCGCTGGGTATGCCCTGCAGGCCCGCCAGGTAGATCAGCATGCTGCCACCCACACCCCACAGACTCATGAGGGCAATGGCCGGCAGGGACCAGTGTTCGTCAAAGAGCCACGCCGGTCCCTGGATGTTCACCAAGGCCAGCAGCGTGTTGAGAATGCCAAATTCGGGATTGAAAATCCACATCCACAGCAGTGCCACGGCCACACCGGACACGACGGACGGCAGGTAATAGACGGTGCGGAAAAATATAATGCCGCGTACTTTCTGGTTCATGAGCAGGGCGATGCCCAAGGCCAGTACCAGACTTACGGGCAGATGCATGACCACATACAGGCTTGTCACCTTCAGGGACT
>DAOUIC010000252.1:0-4886 GCA_034428255.1 Anaerolineales bacterium | reverse complement strand
ATTCACGCCTTGGGTTTGCCCTTGAGGCGTTGACCATCCTTTCCCGTCCCGCCATGGCCGCAAAGCTGTCCGGATTGCAACGCAAGGAAGAACTGGCAGGCTATCTGTTCATCCTGCCCAACCTGATCGGCTTCCTGGTGTTCCTGGTGTTCCCGATCCTGGCGGCGATCTACCTCACCTTCACGGAGTGGGAACTGAGCACGGCACCGGTGTTTGCCGGCTTCGCGAACTTCCGGGAGATGATTGACGACGACATCTTCCTCAAGGCGTTCGGCAACACCTTCTACTATGCCTTCGTGGCCGTGCCCACAGGGGTGTTCCTGGCGTTTGTCCTGGCCCTGGGTGTCAACCGGCCCATGCGGGGCGTGTTCGCCTTCCGCCTGATTTACTTCCTGCCCCACGTTACCCTGACCGTGGCCGCCGCCATCGTCTGGGCCTGGATCTACCACCCTGAGTTCGGGATCATCAACTACCTGCTCAGCCTGATCGGGATCCAGGGTCCGAACTGGCTCTTCAACAGCAAGTCGGCCATGCCGGCCCTGATCATCATGAGCAACTGGAAGGGGATCGGCTATGCGATGCTGATCTTCCTGGCGGGACTGCAAGGGGTACCGGCCGAACTGTACGAGGCGGCCGTCATGGACGGAGCCAACGGCTGGTACAGGCTGGTCAAAATCACGATCCCCATGCTGTCGCCGACGACGTTTTTTGTGCTGACCACCTCGTTCATCGGCGCCTTCCAGGGGTTCGACCAGTTCTACATCATGACCAACGGCGGTCCGTCGTTCGCGACGACCACCCTGGTCCTGCACATCTTCAACAACGGCTTCCGCTACTTCAAGATGGGCTATGCCTCCGCGATGGCCTTTGTCCTGTTTCTCTGCATCCTGTTCATCACCCTGATTCAGTGGACCTCGGCCAAGACCTGGGTGCACGGGTTTACACAGGACTGAACGCCCAGCCCGAACGCGCCCCTGCACACTCCATGAAAGCCGAAGCCGTCCAACCCGAACGAATTGCCGTCCCCGCCGGGGCGCGGCCCATGTCCGGCCTGGGCCGCGGCACACAGACGTTCATCGTCGACGTAGTGGTGTGGGCCGGCCTACTCCTCGGCAGCATCATCTTCATCCTGCCGTTCTTCTGGATGGTCTCCAGTTCCTTCAAGGAGTTCGGCGGCCTGTTCAACTTCCCACCCACGTTCATACCCAGTACGTGGCAGTGGACCAACTACCTTGAGATTTGGCGGCGGCTGCCGTTCCACCTGTTCTTCCGCAACAGCTTTTTCGTTTCCACCCTGGAAACGGCAGGGGTCCTGTTTACGTCTTCGCTGGCCGGCTATGCGTTCGCCCGTTTGCGGTTCCGCCACCGGGACACCATCTTCCTGATCTACCTGTCCACGATGATGGTTCCGTTCGCGGTGCGGATGATCCCGCTGTTCGTTCTGATGCGCACATTCCAGTGGGTGGACCAGCTGCAGGCGTTGATTGTCCCGGGCATGTTCAGCGCTTGGGGCACGTTCCTCATGCGCCAGTTCATGCTCACGATTCCCCGGGAACTCGAGGATGCCGGCCTGATCGACGGCGCCAGCTTCTTCCAGATCTACTACCGCATCATCCTGCCGCTCACCGGCCCGGCCCTGGCAACCCTGGGCATCTTTACCTTCATGGACAGTTGGAACGCCTTTCTCTGGCCGCTGATCATCATCAGCAGCCTGGAAAAGAAGACGATTTCACTGGGCATGGCGGCTTTCCGGGGCATGACCGCCATGCGGACGCCGTGGCACCTCGTCATGGCCGCGTCGGTCGTCAGCGTCCTGCCAATCATGGTGCTGTTCCTGGTGGGCCAGAAATACTACGTGCGCGGCATCGTCACCACCGGACTGAAAGGGTAGGAAACTCCCATGGTCACCGTTCCGCGCATCCTTTCGGCACTGCTTCTGTGCCTCGCCGTTGCACTGGTGGCTGCGGCGTGTGGAGGTGGCGGAGGCGGGGAAGCGGCCTCCGCCGAGGCAATCGACCTGAGCGTAACCATCGAGGGCGACGGCTGGAAGGTCAACTTGGCCGACGCTCCGGAAAAGCACCTGATCCTGGGCAAGGGCAACATCACCTACCAGGCCGAGGACGGGAACATTTATCTCTTGGTATTCCTTGATCTCTCCAATACAGGAACGGTACTCAAGGTTGTGGACCGCACTCTGCTCCAAGTCAGGGATGCGGCCGGCAACGAGTACAACGCCAGCATCTCGGCCCATCAGGTTGCATACCTGGAACAGGACGGGAGCAAGGAGGGTTACTCCATTGTGTTGGACAGTCCCCTGCAACCGGGCAAGAGCCGCCGCGGCGTGGTTACCTTCCTGGTCCCGGACAGTGCCACGGGCCTGCAGCTCATGTTCAAGGGTTTTGATGGGACCATTGATCTCGGATTCTGAACGGCCCCCATACGGGGCTTTGTCCTGTTTTGACAACGTCCGTTTTTGAACCGGGAGGTAACGACGATGGACGAAATGAGAAGACACCTGCTAAGCCGAAGGCGCTTCCTACAGGTGGGCGCCGCGGTCTCCGGCATGGCGTTGGCCGCGTGCGTGGCACCGACGGCGCCGGCGGCGGAAGACACGTCCGCGGGTGAAGCGGTCGATTCCGAAGCGGCGGCCCGTTGGCTCACCGGCATGGGCGATCGGGACGCGAGCGGGGACTTCAAGATCATGAGCTGGGAGGATGAAGGAGAAATCCGGAAGTTCCTGCTTCATATCAACGAATTCTTTGATGCCTTCTATCCGGGGCTGGAACCCGAGGTGGAGTGGGGCATTCCGTGGGGCGAGTACTGGACCAAGCTTCCGACCCTGATGGCAGCCGGCACGCCGCCCGACATGGCTTGGCAGCACCAGTCCCGCGGCCAAGTGTTCCCCTCCAAGGGCTGGTCCGTCGACCTGACCGACTACCTGAACGCCTATCCGCCCGACGGCTGGCCGGACGACTGGTGGGAGGCTTCGGTCAAGACTATGAGTTGGAACGGCACGGTCTACGCCATCCCCTACGACTGGGCCACGATCGGCATTTATGCCAACCGCGGCCTGCTGGACGACATCGTGGGCGGCTATCCGGCCGACCCGGACTGGACTTGGAACGACTTCGTGGAAACCGCGATCGCGGTCACCGGCGAGGACGACAACGGCATGCCTGTCTGGGGCGCCAACATCGGACCCGGCGACAGCACCGTGTGGAATGTCGCCCAGGCCTTCGGCGGCTGGTACTTCAACGACGACATGTCGGAGGCCAGCTTCACCAACGACGGCGTGATGACCGCGGCCAAGCTGCTGTGGGACCTACGCTGGACCCACCGCGCCATGCCGACACCTGAGGACACGCAGTCCATGGGGCTGACCAGTGAGTTTGCTTTCGCATCCGGACGCGTCGCGATGCACCGGGCGTTGAACGACACCGCCTTCCGCATGGAGGAGGCCATTTCCGGAACGGACAATCCGTTCGAATGGGGCGTCTATGCCTGGCCGCGCGGCCCCGAGGGACGCGTCGCCTTTGCCGGCAACTCCGGCTGGTTCGTGCCGACCGGGTCCCGCTATCCGGACATCGCCTACGAGTTGATTCGCTACGGCCTGTCCAACCCGGACCTGCTGCCGACCACCGGTGTCATGGGCAGCATGATCGTGTCCCGCAAGTCCTTCTGGGAATGGGGTCTGCCACAGGGCGAGACCGCGGAAATGATTCCGAACTTCCAGAATGTCTTCGTGGACATTCCGGCCGAGAACCAGCGGACGTTCCCCTACTGGCCCGGATACCAGGAATGGAACGCCATCTGGCTCAAGCACATGGATCCGATCTTCACCGAGGGACAGGAGGGGCTGGAAGAGGCCCTGCAGGCCCTTGAGGACGAGACCAACGAGTTCCTGGCCGCCGAAATGGAAGCCGGGTCGTAGACCAACCCACACCCGCAATCCAAGAGGGGTGCCCCGACGGGGCACCCCTTCTGATTCCTGCCGGTCCACACAATCAGCCGCGGTCCAGCAACATCCATGACCATGCCTCAACCACACGAAACCCCTGAACCACCGCAGTCCCGGCCCACTCCCCGGGCGCAGCGCATCCAGGTCATCGACTCACTGCGGGGCTTTGCCCTGCTGGGCATCCTGATTATGAACATGATCCCTTTCGCGAATCCCGCCTGGATCGCGTTCAATCCCACGGTGCACGGTTCGTTCGAGGGCATCGAGAAGTGGATTTGGATCGTCTCGCACCTCGTTGCCGATCAGAAGTTCATGAACATCTTCTCGCCGCTGTACGGGGCCGGCATCCTCCTGTTCACGGCCAACTTGGAACGCCGGGGCGCCAAGCCCACAAGGGTATTCCTTCGCAGATCCCTGTGGCTGCTCGCATTCGGCCTGCTGCACTACTGTTTTCTGTGGAACGGGGACATTCTAATGACCTATGCCCTGTCCGGCATGGCGGTGTATTGGCTGCGCCATCGCTCCCCGACGGTTCTGGCGGTGATTGGCCTGGCGATGATTGCGGTGTCTGCGGTCGTTCTTCTTGGCGTCGGCCTCGCGCTGCCTTTCATGAACGAGGACGGGGCGGCGTCCCTGCATGCCAGCTTTGCACCGTCCGCGGATGCGATCGGCGCCGACATCGCCCTGCCACAGCAACCCTATCCGGTCCAGGTCCGGCACAGGATTGAGGGCGCATCGGACCTAGTGGTCTCTTTCCTGGCATTGGCCTTCTGGAGAGCGGCCGGATTGATGATCCTGGGCATGGCCGCCTGGAAACTGCGGCTGTTCACCGCGGAACGTTCGGACCGTACCTACCTAGCGATGGTAGGGGTCGGCCTGCTAATGGGTCTGCCACTGGTGTCGTTTGGGGTTTGGGACCGGATTCGGA
>DAOUIC010000251.1:0-1557 GCA_034428255.1 Anaerolineales bacterium | reverse complement strand
GGCCAGGCCGGTGGCACCGCCGGCATACATGGCGTTGTCCTGTTCGAACCCGCCGGTTTCGCCGGTCTTCAGGAGCGACCCCTGACCCGAGAACGCGCCGAAGTAGAACCAAAGCTCGTCGTCCATCACCAGGCAGAGACCCCCTGCCGCGTGGATGTAGCCGTAGTTCCAATCGCCCCGGCGTCGGCTGGATGCAATGAAGGCTTCCCGGTGAGGGCGGTGCCAGTGGAAGCTGTCTCGGCTGTAGGCCAGTTGGATGTCGTTGATTTTGGGTCTGCCCAGACGGGCGGCGTCCGGATTTTCAGGTCCGTGGAAGATGGCCAAGGCCCCCAGCAGAATGCTTTCGTAGGCCACCGCGTTGACGTCGTAGAGCTGGGGCTTCAGGCCCAGGAACCGATCAGGCCGATCCAACCGGTCCGTGCGTGCCCAGCGAACCTGTGCCCCGTCCTGCCAACGGGACGCTGTCACGAAGTCCTCGTGTTCGTGGTAGGACCGCGCCCGCCGGTTCCAACTCTCCCGGATGCTGAACACCCACCTGCCGCGGAAGGGGTTGTGGAAGAAGCTGGAGTTGTCCCCGCACTGCGAAGTGGCACCCAGGTCTTGCCAGTGGACCCCGTCCGGTGATCGATAGATGTGGCCGGCCTGCCCGCCCGGCCAGCGCCAGTAGATGAACATCTTATAGCGGGAGTCGGGTTCGGCGTTGGCATCCAGCCAGACCAAGGCTCCGTCCCGGCGATGGGATGCCGGGTGGTGGATGACGGCATTGGTTCCCGGAATCACGTCCAAGTCGGGTCGGTGCCAGTCCAGACCGTCTTCGCTGACGGCCAGGGCTGTCCCGTCAAACCAGCCGGCTTGGTACCACAGCTTGAACAGTCCATCCTTCGGGTCGTACCACGCGCCGTCGTTGAACGGGGCCGCCACTGGGCAGTGGCCGTTGTTCAGCTCCAGGGCGGTTTGGGGCCACAGCACCGGCGAATCCGGGTGAAGGCGGGCTGCATGGAACGTACGGTGAAGCGTGGAGTGCTCTATGAGGAAGTCATCGACGAACAGCTGCCTGCCGGTGTCAATGGGAAATACCGCCGGCGGATTGGCAAGATACGGGACCGGCAGGGGATCGGATCCCGGGCCTATGGTTCGGGGCGGCCAGGGATTGGGAAGTCTGATTCTGTTGGGGAGCTTTGAGACCATGACTTCCTGCTTCTTTGATCTTGGTGATTACGGGTACTTTGTGTTCAGTGGATGGGGGTGTTGTGGCCGGTCTCTGCCGCTCGAGTCCCGGTGGTGCCGCTCCCTCTGCCTGTGTTCGTTCCGTGAGCAGGGCTACGCCTCACAGCGGGGTATCTGCAATGTGTCTCCGTGTCGCGGCGTTGCGTACGGATGTTACAGGTGGAATTGGCATTGGTGTCCAACACAATCCCGTTCCCGCAGCGAAACCCGCCCCATTGAATGGTCCTGCAACAGGTCCGTCCGGGAGGCTCCTGTGCGACGTGTTAGCATGACACGTCCACTGCTTCGATTGCACGTGTACGTGTTACAAGGAGCTCTTGCAATTTGAAA